>JAITWJ010000105.1 GCA_031285325.1 Bacteroidales bacterium | reverse complement strand
GGAAAATAAATAAAAACCATAATAAAAGTTTAAGTTCAACAAACTTGAATTTTAGATAAAAGTAAAAATTAATTTTGTAATATCCAAGAAAAATATCAGATTTCCACAAATTAATATCAGATTCTCGCAATTTCTTGTATTTTCTTAAAATAAAAACCATTTTAATACATGATGCAAAAAAACGACAGTTTTTTTAATAATTTCAGATCGTTTATCAGAAGTATTTTTTTTAAAAAGTTTCATGTTGTAACAAAAACTCATAAGAGAAAAATAAACCCAAATAATTTTACAAGGGGTAAGACCTTAAGATAGCTACAATTCCATTGCCGGTATCTCATAACCAATCAACCTAACCGTAACATGTCGTTTTTAAGAAAGGTAGCGGTTTGCTTTATTGTTTCAACAATTGGCGTGTATTGAAAATTTATCATGCGGGTTATCTTACTTCCATCGTACTTGTTAATTTTGTTTGAGCTGGCTATAGTTTCCGGGGTTATTACCGGTGGTTTGCGTGTAATTAAACTCGTAATGGTTGCTAATGTACATGCAATTTTCAGAATTGTGTTTGTGCAAAGGTATTTTGGTGCGGGTTTTTCTAATGTGCGGGCTATTTGTGCGAAAAGTTCGTAGAAACTTATGTTTTCGGCATTTATTATGTAGCGCTGGTTTTTTGTTTTGTCGAAAACCTGTGGCTGCATAAGTTTTATCATAGCACTGACAACATCTTTTACATCGACGTATCCTGTAATGCCGCGGGTGTAAAATGGTAATCTGTTCCAAATGGCTTTAAATATGCGTGCACTTCCTGTTTCCCAGTTTGTAGGGCCTAAAATAATTGATGGATTTACTATTATTGCGTCTAATCCTTCTTCAATTCCGCACCATATTTCCATTTCGGAGAGGAATTTGCTTTTTGAGTATCCTGAAACTTTTTTTGATGGCTCCCAGTTGCTTGTTTCGGTTACGTCAGAGCCTTCGGGCGAATGTGCCAATGCTGAAATTGAACTCACATGGCATATTTTTTTCACGCCGTTTTTAATTGCGGCGTTCACAATGTTTGATGTTCTTTCTACATTGTTGCGAATCATTTTCCTGTGGTCGGCCCGGCGGAATGAAATTATTGCCGCGCAGTGGTATATTTCGGTTATGCCTTCGAGTATTTCTTCCATCTGGAAATAATCGAGCATATCGCCGTTTACCCATTCTATTTTGTTGTAGAGTTCGTACGGGTTCTCGGTGTAATATGAAAAAGATTTGAGTACTTGCTGCAAATTGCTGTTTTCGCGTTTCAGCGCTTTAACTTTTTTGCCTGAACTGGTTAGTTCGAACAGCAGATGTGCACCAACAAGTCCGGTTCCGCCTGTTACAAATATCATGTTTTGTTCTTACATGTTCAATGAGGAGTTACTTTAGCTCCAAATTCTCTGGCAGAAACTGTTTCGATATTCACTTTTATGATACCAACGTTGGTAACCGCCGGTTTGTTAAATTTAAAGTCGCGGCTGGAATATTGTGCCATCATTTTTAGGAGGTAATTGTATTTCTCGTCATAGTCGTTAATAAATTCAACCGTACCTTCCACCAAAACCGATTTGGATTTTACCCGGTAGCTGCAACCTACATCTATATTTTGCCATGCAAGCTCTTCGCCGAGTGTCCAGTTTATGCAAACTTTGGGGTTTTTCTTCAGAATTTCCCACATACGGCCTTTTTGTGCTGAATGAAGTATTACCGAATCTCCGCAAAAAGCAAAATTCATTGGTAAAACATATGGAAAATTGTTTTCAGACATTGCTACAAAACATGTTTTACATGCTTTTACTATCTGTTCAATTTCTTCTTTGTTTTCAATTTTGTAAGTTCGCATAATGTATGTGTTTTTGTGTTAAATATCTATTTAAATAAAAGTACGGTTACCAAGTTTGTCGGCAATTAATTTTTCTACCCGTTTAAGGTTCATATATTTTATCAGTTCTTCCTCTCTTATTTTTTCACAATCTGATGCCTCATCGATTTTTTTTTCAATAGCCTCTAACATGAAACGTATTTTACGATGTTTATATTCTAAAACAATTTTAGGAATTAACCTGTCGAGTATATCTTCTTCTTTCTCGGTGTAAGCGCCGGCTTTACTCCATCGTTTGCTTTCCTGGAATTTTTCTGAAATAAGGTCGGTGGCAAGTTTACTTATGTTGCCGTTAGGGTGTTGAATAAAATATTTCAAAGAATCGAAACTTTCATTATCGATATTTTCTCTTATTTCGTTGAATATGGTTTTAAACAGGTCGTTATCGGAAACCAGATCGTCTTTTTCAAGTTCGTTTATCATGAAATCATCCACATTTACAACCTCGGGGTCATGTGGGTTTTCGCCTTCTTCTTTCCCTAACGGAGTTTTACAGTATTTTATCAAGAATCGCAGAAATTCGAGTTCTTCTACCAATAACCCTGTAACAAATTTTTCAGGTTCTATCTTGTAAGAGGTTATTTGTTTAATGTTGCTTAGTGTCTTTTTTCTTCTAAAGTCTTCGGTTTGTTTATTTTTATGCTTGTATATTTCGTTGTAAAGTATTTCTTCGTCAACATTCAGTAATTTGCTGCATTCTTTAATATATACCGAACGCGTAATATCGTTTGGAATAACGGCTATTGAACGAATTACATCGGAAATTAGCTGTGCTTTTGCCAACGGATCGTTTTCTGTTTCCTTTAAAAAAAGCTGAGTTTTGAATTTAATAAAGTCGGTTTCGTTTTTCTTTATGTATTGTTGAAAACCGTCGGCGCCCATTTTCTTCGCAAACGAATCAGGGTCATCTCCATCGGGCAGCAGCAGCACTTTTACATTCATGCCTTCTTCAAGCACTATGTCAATTCCACGCAGTGAAGCTTTTATTCCTGCTGCATCTCCATCGTAAATTATAGTAATGTTTTGAGTAAAACGGTTAATAAGCCTTAATTGGTCGATAGTTAGCGCGGTTCCCGAAGAAGCAACTGCGTTTTCAATGCCGGCCTGGTGCATCGACAATACATCGGTATAACCTTCTACAAGGTAGCATTTGTTATTTATTACAATTTCTCTCCTTGCCTGGTAAATACCGTACAGGATTTTGCTTTTGTGGTAAATTTCCGATTCCGGTGAATTAAGATATTTCGATGTGTTTTTGTCTTCTTTCAAAATACGTCCGCCAAATGCAATTGCACGCCCTGCCAGATTATGAATTGGAAACATAACACGTCCGGCAAAACGGTCGCGTATCCAATCATCGTGTTTTATAGTTAGTCCTGTCTTTTCTAAATATTCTATCCTGTAACCTTCTTTTTGAGCAGCCTCGGTAAATGGTAATTTCCCTTCGGGAGCAAAACCAACTTCAAATTTTTTCAGAATATCGTCGCGGAAACTGCGTTCACGGAAATAACTAAGTCCAATGGTACGCCCCTCATTTTCGTTCCACAGGTATCGAGTAAAGAATTTCTGTGCAAATGCCGAAACAATCATCATACTTTCGCGTTCGTCTTTCTGTTGTTTTTGTTCCTCCGAATCTTCTTTTTCTACAACATCAATATGGTATTTTTTTGCCAGCCATTTTATCGCTTCGGGGTAATTAAGGGTTTCATGTTCCATTATAAAATGAACCGAGGTACCGCTTTTGCCGCAGCCAAAGCATTTAAAAATTCCTTTAGCAGGCGAAACTGTAAACGACGGTGTTTTTTCGTTGTGGAAAGGGCATAAACCGAGCATGTTGACCCCTCTTTTACGCAAGGTAACAAAATCGGACACCACATCTACAATTTCAGCAGCATCCATTACACGTTCTATGGTAATAGAGTCAATCATAATACAAATGTAGCGGTTTTAATAGAATATTTTAGAAAAATATTTGATAACATCCCGATTCAGATGTGTGAGTGAAACGAAAGAATCTACATTTGCAAGAAACTCAACACAATTACCATAACGAAAACCATACCCGCAAAAACGGATGCGATAATACTGGGATTATTTCCGTACCTTTACAGCAAAAATATGTAACTATGTTGTTAAACAGTATGAAGAACAGGCGTTCTGTACGCAAATACGCGGATCGTTCCGTATCCGATTCGTTATTGAATGAGTTGTTTGAGGTTGCAGCCCGCGCCTCAAATACGGGAAACATGCAACTCTACAGTGTGGTTGTTACCCGCGACAAGGCTAACAAAGAAAAGCAGGCTCCACTTCATTTCAATCAGAAGATGGCAACAGAAGCGCCCGTAGTTCTTACTTTTTGCGCCGATGCCAACCGTTTTGTCAAATGGGCTGCCAATAGAAAAGCAGAAGCCGGTTTCAATAATTTACAGACTTTTATTGCTGCCACAATAGATGCAATGCTGTTTGCACAGGCATTTTGCTATGCGGCGGAAGCTCGGGGATTAGGAATCTGTTTTCTGGGTACTACTGCCTATAATGCCGATAAATTTATAAAGGAATTTAAATTGCCACGCCTTGTAGTACCTGTTGTTGCGGTTACGGCAGGTTATCCGGCAGAGCCGCTTCCCCCGCATACAGAACGTTTGCCGTTGGCTGCAATTGTGCATAAGGAAGAATATGCCGACTTCACCCCTGAATCAATAAACGCCTTGTATAAGGACAAAGAGGAGTTGGAAGTAAACATTCAATACGTTAAAGAAAATAATAAGGAAACACTTGCGCAGGTATTTACCGATGTACGTTATACCAAACAGAATAATGAATATTTTTCGGATGTATTTTTACAAGTCTTGAAAGATCAGGGATTTCTTCAATAAGAATGACTTCGGGCAATACTTAGCCGGATACGGTATGAGGCCTTAATTTTACCGACTGCTTGCCTTGTTTATAACAACTAATGAATAAATTTACACCAAAACAAACAGATATGGCAACTTTACCAATTCATAAATATTTTATTTCCGGAGAAGAGATACAAACTGTAGAACGTTTTGTATCTTCAGATAACGATGGCGGTGTTTACGAAGTTTTGCGTGTAAAAAACGGGGTGCCGCTTTTTTTGGAAAATCATTTACAACGGTTTAAAAAATCGGCTGAAATTGCTCATGTTGAAATTCCTTATTCCGACAAACGAATTAAAGAACTGCTTTGTACCCTTATTAAAACAAATGAAGTAAGCGAAGGGAATATTTTCATTTCGTGTGAAATAAGCATGAAAGCTTTTTTTATTCCACATTATTATCCAACCGAAGAAATGTATAAAAACGGCGTTGTTTGCGATATACTTAAAGCAGAGCGTGAAAATCCGAACGCAAAGGTATTTCAGACTGCAGTGAGGCAAAAAGCCAATGCGATAATCGAAGAAAAGGGTTGTTACGAAGTGTTGTTAGTCGATGCCGGCAACTATATAACCGAAGGCAGCAGGAGTAATGTTTTTTTTATTCACAACAACAAAATTGTAACGGCGCCCGGCAGCAATGTTTTATTGGGAATAACCCGGCAAAAAGCAATTGAACTTGCCGAAATGCTAAATATCGACTTGATAGAAAAAGAAATTTCTTACAATGAATTACAAAAGTTTGAGGCCGTATTTTTAACAGGAACATCGCCTAAAATTTTGCCGGTTAAAAAAATCGACAGGTTTGAATTTAATGTATCCGGAAGTATTATTAGAAATATTATTAATGCATACAATTCATTAATTGAACAGTATATTGCCGGCTGGCAAACCCTGTAAATATTTATAAACCGGAGATTTTACAAATACCGATCCGGAAAATTGTACCGAGCCACAAGCCCGCAAAAAAGAGAAGACAATGAATTACAATTTATTTTCAGAAAACACTAAACTTGCCGACATGGTACTTACCGACGGGCGGGTGCTCGGTGTGTTGCCATATTTCGGCATCGGACTCGGATTCGGCGAAAAAACCCTCAGACATGCTTGTGCCGAGTGCGAGGTAGCCATGCCGCTTCTGTTACTTATATGTAATATCTATGTTTTTGAAGACTACACACCCGACCCCGCCGAATTGAAACAAGTACCGGTCGAAGGCATAGTAGATTATCTCGAAGCCGCGCACAAAGATTTCCTTAATATTCGGATGCCGCGCATAATCGAAGAAGTTTTGAAACTGCCGGGCGGAGATATGCTCGCCTCGTTTTGCGATAAATACCGCCGCGAAGTTATTGAACACTTCAGATACGAAGAAGAAGTAGTTTTCCCATACATACGTTTACTGATGAACGGAGAACGGTCGGATTACAAAATAAGCGAATACGGGAGCCACCACAGCAATATAGACAGTGCGCTGGAAGATTTGAAAAATATAATAATAAAATACCTGCCACCTGCCGCTACGATTGAGATATGCCGAAATGTGCTGGCCGATTTGTTTTCATTTGAGTACGACCTTCGGAAACATACATTTCTGGAAGACATGATACTTATTCCGTTAGTAGAACGGCTCGATGGCAGCTACAGTTCGGCCTCTTTCGGCGATGTGGAACTTACCACGCGCGAGCAGCAAGTACTTGCCGCCCTTGCACGGGGACTTTCAAATAAAGAAATAGCCGACAAATTGTGCATTTCTACACACACCGTAATATCGCACCGAAAAAATGTGATGCGCAAAACAGGCTTCAAAACAGCACAAGGGCTTACTTTTTTTGCACTTCACAATGGACTTGTTTCGCAGGATGATTTCCGCTGACCTCTGCCACCAAAACCATGAAGAATATACAACAATCAATATAGAATATACATAATTCTATCAAGAATATGCATTTTTCAATATAAAATATACAGTATTCAATCAAGAATATTCATAAATCTATATAGAATATACAGTATTCAATGAAGAATATGCAATAATCAACATAGAATATGCAATATTCTACACAGGCAACATCCCGTTTCATGATTCCGTGAAAAAGAATATATTTGCAACTTATAAATTCATTACAATAACAACCGCAAAAACAAAAAAATATAGCAAAACCATTTGCACAAGCCATTAGCGATGCACTGTTAATGGCATCCGCTCTCAAAGCAAACCTCGAAATACTGGAAAAACGCGGCATGACACAAGACTTTATCAACGTTCTTGAAGACACGCTGGTTAGTATCACCACAAGAAACAAAGAACAGGAACGCCTCAAAGCCGACAAGAAAACCACCACCGCATCTATAAACACCCTTATGGCACAACTCCACACGCAGATGCAGGAAGCCGTGAAAGTGGTAAAACTCGGAGTGCCCCAAACACAGTGGGTAGAATTTGGCATTAAGGCAAAAAGGTAACGCCAGTGCAAGGCCTTTTACCGTGAGGCGGAAACACTTCTGCCACGTTCGTAAATACCAAATCCGGCATCAGGCTGTTGTTTTAGTTTTAATATATAAAATCGTGTTATTACAGAGTTTTTTTCTTTTGTATTCAAAATATTTCTATTTTTAAAGTCTTAAATAAAAGCCGCGGAAATTTAATTCCGGCAACTGTATTTTTACGATTTTGTGTACAATAAAAAACAAATTACAAATGAAAGTTGATGTATTGCTTGGCCTTCAATGGGGCGACGAAGGAAAAGGAAAAGTAGTTGACGTTTTAACACCCAAATACGATGTGATAACCCGTTTTCAGGGCGGCCCAAATGCAGGGCATACCCTCGAATTCAATAATATTAAGCACGTTTTGCACACCATACCTTCAGGTATTTTCAGAGAAAATAAAATTAATATAATCGGTAACGGAGTAGTTATAGACCCTGTAGTTTTTAAAAATGAAATAGAATCGCTAAACAAAATAGGGTTCGATATTTCAAAAAACCTTTTCATTTCAAAAAAGGCACACCTTATTCTACCCACGCACAGGCTCCTCGATGCCGCTTCGGAACAAAAGAAAGGCGAAACAAAAATTGGTTCCACATTAAAAGGCATAGGCCCGGCATATAAAGATAAGATTGGACGCGAAGGGCTGCGCGTAGGCGACCTGAAGTTCAATTTTGAAGAAAAATATTCACTTCGCGTTGAAAACCACAAAATCATGTTAAAAGAGTTATTTAAATATGATTTTGAGAAAGCATTTAACGAATACGAAAAAGACTGGTTCGAAGGAATCAAGGTTTTAAAATCTTTTCAGATAATCGACAGCGAATATATGCTGAACCAGCTGCTTTCAGAAAATAAAACAATACTAGCCGAAGGCGCACAGGGAACATTGCTCGATATTGATTTTGGATCGTATCCGTTTGTAACAAGTTCGAACACAATTTGCGCCGGCGCTTGCACAGGCCTTGGTATTGCACCGCAAAAAATAGGTAACGTTTACGGTATTTTCAAAGCATACTGCACTCGTGTTGGCATGGGGCCATTCCCTACCGAACTACAAAACGAAACCGGCGACAAACTTCGCAAAGCAGGTTACGAATACGGTTCAACAACAGGAAGGCCGCGCCGCTGTGGCTGGTTAGACATGGTTGCACTCAAATATTCGGTTATGATAAACGGTGTTACCGAACTTATTATGATGAAAACCGATGTGCTCGACCAGTTAGAAACAATTAAAATATGCGTAGGATACGAAATTAACGGCGAAACTGTTAACAAGTTCCCTTATGAATTGAATGGCGCGGTAACTCCAATTTATGTTGAACTGCCCGGCTGGCAAACCGATTTGACCAAAATAAGGCATCAGAACGAATTTCCCGAAGAACTCAATAATTATATAAACTTTATAGAGGATGAAATGGGTATTCCTGTAACCGTTGTATCAGTAGGGCCAAACCGCGAACAAACAATTATTCTTGAAAAGTAATAAATAATTGCAGCGTTATTTTTTACAAATAAGTTATAAAGGCACTAATTACTGTGGATGGCAGGTGCAGCCCAACGCCGCCTCTGTTCAGGAAGTTGTAGAAAAGGCTTTATCAACATTATTACGCGATAATATTAAAGTAGTTGGCGCAGGACGAACCGATACCGGTGTTCACGCTTCTTTTTTTATGCTACATTTCGATACGGAAAGAATTGATATAAATCCGGAGAATTTTGTATATAAACTGAATAGTTTCTTGCCAACCGATATTGCTGTTCAACAAATATGGAAAGTTAAAAATGATGCTCATGCACGTTTTTCGGCTTTGTCGCGTACCTATAAATATTATATCACAACTGAAAAAAATCCTTTCACTACTGAAATAGTGTGTAGGTACAAACAAAAACCAGATATAAAAAAGATGAATAAAGCTGCAAAGATTCTTTTTGAATATGTTGATTTTACCAGTTTCAGCCGTTTACACACCGATGTAAAAACCAATAATTGTAAAATTAGCCAGGCTGAATGGACTGAAAAAAAAGATGTGTTTATATTTAAAATAAAAGCAGACAGGTTTTTGCGAAATATGGTGCGTGCAATTGTTGGAACATTGCTTGAAATTGGAAAAGGGAAACTGTCTGAAGATGATTTTCGTTACATTATTGAGCAAAAAAACAGAAAATTTGCAGGAACTTCAGCTCCGGCTCAAGGTCTATTTTTAGTTGATGTTGAATATCCTAAGGATATTTTTGAATACTGATATTACTTATTCAATCAAGTTTGTGTTAAAACAAAAATTAACACCAATCGATTGGAGCGATGCCGTTTCTGATTAAATAATCGTTACACTTACTGAAGTGTTTATTACCAAAGAAACCTCTTGATGCCGATAACGGCGACGGATGCACCGATTCAAGAACAATATGTTTTTGCCTGTTAATATTTTCACCTTTCTTCTGGGCATAAGCCCCCCAAAGCATAAAAACAACATTCTCTTTTTTGTTATTAATAAGCGATATAACTGCATCAGTAAATTCTTCCCAGCCTTTTCTTTGATGCGATCCGGCATTATGGGCTAAAACCGTAAGCGTTGCATTTAAAAGTAATACGCCTTGTTTTGCCCAACGCTCAAGGTTACCGGAACCTTGACGACTTATTCCAAGATCTAATTCAATCTCCTTAAAAATATTAACGAGGCTGGGAGGAAAATCTACACCATCGCGTACAGAAAAACACAAACCATGAGCTTGCCCATATCCATGATATGGATCCTGCCCAATCAACACTGCTTTTACATTTGAGAACGGACAAAGATTAAACGCATTAAAGATTAATCCTGCCGGGGGATATACTGTTTTGGTGCGATATTCTTCTTTTACGAAATTAACCAGACTGATGAAATAATCTTTTTCAAACTCCTGATTCAAAATCTCTCTCCACGAAGATTCAATTTTTACATCCATATTTTCGGAATTATATCCCAAATATAATTTAAAAATGTTTAAGCCAGACAGTTTTATTTCGTGTTTACTGTTATAAAATCGCGGTACGACTTAATCAAATTAATATAATGCAAGAGCATATTCTTTGTTTCTGTAATAATGTTGAAGAACAATACAGAATTTCGTGTATTTACCGTTTTGTCTTTTATTCGTTTAATCTGTGCTTTTTCAAATTCGCCGAGAAGTTCAAAAATTATAGCCCGTTTTTGAATTAATTCTTCAATATTCAGAAATTTATTTTCTTTTACAATGTACAGTGAAAAATTCAGAAACTCGTCAATTTTTGCAATCAATTTTTTTAATTCCTCACTTTGTGCTTCCGAGAATGGCTTGTGATGATTGTCTATATGCTCGAAAAGTGGTTCAACAATAAAATTCAGCGAGTGTGCAACTTCACGCTGGTAATCCATAATCTGAACATAAAAATGGCCGGAGTCTATATCGCCTTCAATTTTTGAAATGGTATTGAGTAGTTTCGTTTTTTGTTTTTTCGATTTTCTGTTCATTTCATTTTTCAACTCAACACCTTCTTTCAAATGTATTCTATCTTCATTCAAAAAATTGTCGATAGCAATAGAAAATATTTTACTTGTAGATACAATACCCGACATGACTTGTTTGTTACATTTTGCAATAATTTTTTCTGTTTCGTCCTTTTCTGAAATAATTTCTTCTTCCTCTTCTCCAATTTTTGCATGATTCATTTTTTCAAAAAAGATATGAGTACGGATGATGATGATTAGAGCAATTACTATGAAGACAAATATCATGAACTTACCTCCAACGGCAATACATAACGCTATAATCGCCGAAACAGTAAAAGCAATAATTGCGGTAAGGAACCATCCTCCAATTACAGCAAAAACTCCAGAAATTCGGTAAACAGCGCTTTCGCGGTCCCATGCTCTGTCAGATAAAGAAGTACCCATGGCTACCATAAACGTTACATACGTTGTGGAAAGTGGAAGTTGAAGAGATGTACCAAACGCTATTAATATACTTGCAACCATAAGATTAACCGATGCTCTTACTTTATCGAAAGCAGGTGTTTCCACACTGTCGGCATTCCCAAGCGGAACAGGTACAAATCTTTTATTTATATTCTGACTAATACATTCAGGTATTATTTTTTGAATTGATTTGTTAATATTTAAGCTACTTCTGACTATAACTCTGGATATAAGCGATGAACCAAAGCGTTCTGCGCCTTCCGATTGCCTTCCCAAGTTTATTTGCGTTTTGGTAACAGCCCTTGCTTTTTTCGATACAATAAGGGTAATGACCATAACAAGACCTGAAATTATCAACATATAAATGGGTGTTGTACTTTCCTCATTGAGTACATCCATTGTAAATGCACCGGGTGCAGCTCCACCTGATGCAATCCAAGCTTGAAATGACTTAAATCCTGCTACGGGTACGCCGATAAAATTTACCAAATCATTACCCGCAAATGCCATGGCAAGGGCAAAAGTACCAACTAGTACTATAAACCTCAAAACATCGAATTTAAATATCCAGTTTAATAATTGCAGCAATATTGTCCATCCGATAAAACTATATAACAAAAGAGAAACTGTACTATGGCTTACCCATTCTCCAAACGTTTCACCGTTCTGAAGTTGGTATCCGGAAAACGATGAACCATCAATTCCTTTAATCAGTATAAAGTATGTTATACCGGTAATGGCCAATCCACCGTAAATTGAACCAAAATATTTTAAAGTTTTGCTATATCGGAACGAAAAAATGAACCGTGTAACATACTGAACAATTGCCCCGACAGAAAAAGCGATTATTACCGAAACTAAAATCCCAAAAATTATCGCAAGAGCCTTGTCTGAATTTATGTAATTTGATAATTCGAGTATATTTCCCCCAAAACTTTTAATTTTTACAATAGAAACGGCAACGGCCGAGCCTAAAAGCTCGAATACTATTGAAACTGTGGTTGAGGTGGGCATTCCGAATGTATTGAATATGTCGAGTAAAATTACATCAGTGATCATTACAGCTAAAAAAATGACCATTATTTCGGAGAAATAAAACATATCTGGATGAAATATTCCTTTACGGGCAACCTCCATCATTCCATTTGAAAAAGTGGCACCTATTAAAACGCCGATACTGGCTAATAAAAAAATCGCCCATTTTGGAGCTGCTTTTGATCCAATAGCTGAACCCAGAAAATTAACGGCATCGTTACTTACTCCCACAATGAGGTCAGAAATAGCCAAAGCAAAAAGTATAACAACAAGAATCAAATAAAAATTTTCCATTTTTTATTTATGCTTACATTTATGGACGGCAAATTTAAAAGCTATATGCCATCTAAACATTAAATAAACTTTAACTAACCATGAATTTACTATTAATCAAGAAATAGCAATATTTTTTTAACTTTGCACAAGTTGAAAACTGTTTTTATGAAGAAATTGTCTATCCGGCATATAGGTTTAATTTTATCATTTATATTGACACTGATTGTATATGTTATTGGAGTTGTTGCCCATAAGACTAATTCATTTTTTTTAATTTATACAGCTTCAACCATTGTAATTTTTATACTCGTTTATTTTTTAATACAATTATTTCTGAAAATATTTATTACAGAAAAAATAAAACCTATTTACAAAATAATTAACTATTTTCCTCTAAGAGGCAAGGAGGTAAAGCGGAAAATAAAACAAGATTTTGTCGATATTGGTGAAGTTAAACATGACGTGGAAAAATGGGCACAAAACCAACTGCAGGAAATTGAAAGGTTAAAAGACCTTGAACGTTACCGTAGAGATTTTATCGGGAATGTTTCGCACGAGTTAAAAACCCCTATTTTTAATATCCAGGGTTACATTCTTACCCTACTGGAAGGAGGTCTTGAAGATCCTAAAATAAATAAATTATACCTAACACGTTCTGAAAAAAGTATAGATCGTATGATTTCAATAGTAGAAGATCTTGAGTCTATTACTAAACTTGAAACAGGGGAATTAAAACCACAATATTCGGTATTCGATGTTGTAAAAATTACCGAAGATGTTTTTGAGATGGAACACATGATGTCGAGAGAACTAAAAATTTCGCTTCAATTTATAAATAAACCCGATAAACCTGTTCTTGTTTACGCCGATAAAAAAAGAATTATTGAAGTGCTCATGAATCTTGTAACCAACGGAATTAAATACGGAAAGAAAAAAGGATACGTAAAGGTTGGATTTTACGATTTTGATGAGAAAATTATAGTCGAGGTATCCGACAATGGTATCGGCATTGGAACAAAAGACTTGCCCCGCATTTTCGAACGATTTTACAGGATAGATAAGTCCCGCTCACGCGAACAGGGAGGTACAGGTCTTGGATTATCAATTGTTAAGCATATTATTGAAGCTCATAATCAAACAATTAATGTCCGCAGTGCTTTAAATGAAGGTACTTCTTTTACATTTACACTTGAAAAAGCCAAACAATAATATAAATTTGTATGGAGTAAATTTTATGAATTTTTTAAGGTTATTTTTAACAAAAGCATTTATATTTGAAAATTAGAAACTTTTATCAGCAAAAAAATGAGCGACAATATATTTAAAATTCTTTTGGTTGATGACGAGGACGATATTATTGAATTTATAAGTTATAATCTCAAAAGAGAAGGGTACAAGGTATATTCTGCAAAAAATGGTATCGAGGCAATTAAAATTGCTGAGGAAGAAATACCAAATCTTGTTATTCTCGATGTAATGATGCAGGAAATGGATGGTATTGCAGCTTGTGAGGAGTTACGTAAGATTCCGGCTTTAAATAACACAGTGATTGCGTTTTTAACAGCGCGTGGCGAAGATTATTCACAAATTGCAGGATTTGAAGCTGGGGCCGACGATTATATAACAAAACCTATTCGTCCGAAAGTATTAGTGAGTCGTGTAAAAGCTTTGTTAAAGAGAACGGGCGAAATAACTACTGAAGTGCCGGTTATTCAAGATTCAAGCACTGTAGCCATCGGTAGCCTGATGATTGACAAGGAAAAATACATGATACGAATTAACAGCGAAGATATGATTCTACCGCGTAAAGAATTTGAATTATTATCGCTGTTGGTATCAAAACCCGGAAAAGTTTTTACGCGCGAAGAAATTTATTATTCAGTTTGGGGTGATAATGTAGTTGTTGGTGACCGTACTATAGATGTTCACATACGCAAACTGCGCGAGAAAATTGGTAACGACCATATTAAAACATTAAAAGGTATCGGGTATAAGTTTGTATAGTAGTTTTTTATGTTTTTTTTAAACTAAAGTTCCTTTCGTAGTCGTGCTACTGGAATATCAAGTTGTTCGCGATATTTTGCCACAGTTCTGCGCGCAATGTTATATGATTTTTCTTTTAATATGTGTGTAAGTTTGTCGTCTGTTACCGGGTTGTGTTTATCTTCATTGTTTATACAGTCCTGTAAGATCTTTTTTATTTCGCGTGTTGAAATTTCTTCACCGTCATCTTTATGCATGCCTTCCGAGAAGAAAAATTTGAGCGGATATATCCCAAAATTAGTTTGAATGTATTTACTGTTTGAAACCCTTGATATTGTTGAAATGTCTAAATTGGTTTTTTCGGCAATATCTTTTAGTATCATTGGTTTTAACTTGGTTTCGTCGCCGTCCATAAAATATTCTTTTTGAAAATTAATAATTTCCGACATTGTAACCATTAATGTTTGTTGCCGTTGCATAATGGCATCTATAAACCATTTGGCCGAATCAAGTTTTTGTTTTATAAACAATGAGGCTTCTTTTTGGTTTTTGGTTTTTCCTTTATTATTAAACGAATTTAGTATATTAAGATACGAATCATTGATTTTTAAATTGGGAATGTTGCGCTGATTTAAAGAAAGAGTGAGTTTCCCATCGATGTTTTCAAGTATGAAATCAGGTACAATATGCTGATTTACCTTATTATTTAAGGGGTTACTGTATGAACTTCCAGGTTTGGGGTTAAGTTTCAAAACCTGATCGATTCCATGTTTCAATTCTTCATCAGAAAGTTCAAGTTTTTTCTGTATTTTATCGTAATGTTTTTTTGTGAATTCAATAAAAAAGTCTTTTACGATGGTTCTTGCCAGTTCAAATTCATCTCCTTTTTTTCGGTTTAACTGAATTATAAGGCATTCCTGAAGATTGCGAGCACCAACGCCCGATGGATCAAGCTCCTGTATAATTTTTAAAATCTTTAACAGTTCTTCCTCCGAAACTTCCATGTTCATGTTAAATGAAATATCGTCGCTTATAGCTTCTAATTCGCGCCTCAAGTAGCCGTCGTCGTCAATATTTCCTATTATGTATTCTGCCAATTTACTTTGATGTTCAGAAAGATCTATTAATCTAAGCTGGTCGTACAGGCTTTCGTGAAATGTTGTTCCTGCCGAAAATGGTATTTCGTTGTATGTGTCGTTTTTAGAATAATTGTTTATATTCAATTTATAGGAAGGTATTTCGTCTTCATCGTTTAAGTAATCGTAGAACGAAAATTCCTCATCTTCGGCATCCGGTTCAGATTTCAGTTCGGGTGCTTCGTTTTCTTCTTCGTATTCAGGGGTTTCTAATTCAATATCAAGCACAGGGTTTTCTTCAATTTCCTTTTTTATGCGTTGTTCGAGTTGCATAGTTGGAATTTCTAAAAGCTTAATTACCTGTATTTGCTGGGGGGAAAGCTTTTGAAATAATTTTTGTTGCAATGAAAGTTTTTGCTCCATATCAAAGTTATCTTTACCGCAAGTAAAAATAGCATTTTTTATTCAGCTCCCGTTCTCGAATTAAATCAAATTTAGAATTCGGCGTTTTTCGGTGTTCGGGGAAATGCTATTACATCGCGAATGTTACTCATGCCGGTAACAAACAGCATGAGCCGCTCGAAACCAAGTCCGAAACCGCTGTGTACGACCGACCCAAACCTGCGAGTGTCGAGATACCACCACATTTCTTCCATTGGTATGTTCATTTCCTGCATTCTGGTTTCCAGTTTTTCGAGGTTTTCTTCGCGCTGCGAACCTCCGATTATTTCACCTATTTGTGGGAACAAAACATCCATGGCAGCAACTGTTTTTCCATCGTTGTTTTGTTTCATATAAAATGCTTTTATGTCTTTTGGGTAATTGGTAAGTATTACCGGGCATTTAAAATGTTGTTCTACCAAATAACGTTCGTGTTCACTTTGCAGGTCTATTCCCCAATCTACCGGGAATTGGAATTTTTTCTTTTTATATGGATTTGAATTTTTGAGTATGTCAATAGCTTCGGTGTATGTTATCCGCACAAAATTTTTGCTTAATACAAATTGGAGTTTTTCAATCAAGCCCATTGAATGTTGGTCGGCAGGTTTTTGCTTTTCTTCTTCTGTAAGGCGATTTGCCAGAAATTGAAGATCGTCCATACAATTGTCGATGGCATACTTTATAAGTGATTTCAGGAATTCTTCCGCCAAATTCATATTGTCGTCCAAATCGTAGAAAGCCATTTCAGGTTCAATCATCCAGAACTCGGCTAAATGGCGGGCGGTATTAGAATTTTCTGCTCTAAACGTAGGCCCGAATGTGTAAATTTCGCCAAGTGCGGTAGCTCCCAGTTCTCCTTCAAGTTGTCCGGAAACGGTTAAATTTGTTGGCCTTCCGAAAAAATCTTGTGTAAAATCAACGTCTCCTTCTTCTGTCAGCGGCGGATTTTTTGTGTCGAGCACCGAAACTCTGAAAGTTTGTCCGGCGCCTTCGGCATCACTGGCTGTAATTATAGGTGTTTGCAAATAATAAAAGCCTTTATCGTTGAAGTATTTATGAATAGCAAAAGACATGGCGTGTTTTATCCTGAAAATTGCTCCGAAAGTATTAGTACGGAAACGCATGTGTGCATTTTCGCGTAGAAATTCCAACGAATGTTTTTTAGGTTGAATCGGAAACTTTTCAGAATCAACTTTACCAAGTATTTCGATGGTTTCGGCAATAAGTTCAAAATTTTGACCGCTTCCTGCCGACTCGGCAAGTGTTCCCGCAACAGAAACGGCTGCACCGGTATTTATTTCGCGCAGTACAGCTTCATCAAAATTTGAAACTTCGGCAACAACTTGAAGGTTATGAATTGTTGAACCATCGTTAAGCGCTATGAAGTTTATATTTTTACTTCCTCTTTTGGTTCTTACCCAACCTTTTGCAATAACTTTTGTTCCTGTTTCCCCTTTCTGCAGGATGTCTTTTATTTTGGTCCGTTTCATACGTATAGGTTTTCAATAAAATTAAATAAAATAGCGTAACAAAACACGTTTTTCAGAACTTATTCCAGTAAGTTGCCTGATAAAAAGGGTACAAAAGTAAAGTTTTAAATGAAAAACACGCAGTTGTGTCTTTTTTAAAAGATAATTTTGATGAATAAATAAAAATTAGATTTATATAAACAGTAACCTGTTTTGAATTGATAAGTTTCTTTTTAATTCTTCCATGAACTGTTTCGCGGTGGTTGCCCGCACGCCGGAACGCCGGCGTGAAACTCGAAATGTTCGGCGTTTTGCAGGTTGTGCAGATTGATTTTTACCCGTTTCATTGGTTTTATATTTTATTGTTACCGGTAAATTAGTCATTTTTGGTGCTTGCATCGCTGATGCAAGGGGCAAAATCATCTTTTTGGTGCTTGCATCGCTGATGCAAGAGGTAAAATCGTTGTTTTGGTATTTGCATCGCTGATGCAAAGGGTAAAATCATCGTTTTCGTTGTTGCGAAACTGTCGCAAGAGGTTTAAGGCCGTTTTTATCATCAGCGGGGAGCGGAGCAACGGCGGCGGGATGAATTTACAATGGACAGTTGACAATTGTTTACCCCTGAA
>JAITWJ010000022.1 GCA_031285325.1 Bacteroidales bacterium | reverse complement strand
CTACTGCCAGAGCGGTTCATCCTGCCAGTTGGCAGGGAATCCCATCGCCCTGATGTCAATGGTGGGATGCTCCGCCAGCGGTGTTATCGAGCTACCGTCAACCAACATCGGACTGCCGTCGACCATCATCAGGCTACCGTCAGTCATCATCGGGTTTAAACCAAAACTGCCGCGATTGTACCGTTTTACGCTGCCTTACACCACTTCCAACCCCGAAATCCCAGCCCCGAAAACAGTCCATTCGGACAAACACCGTCTTTCGCCGACAAAGGCCATCAGTATTGATTTACATCCATAAAGCCACTCTACATTTGCCGCCGGAATTTTTTTATGTCATAAATCTTTAAGTACATTTCAAAAACTGAAATATATCAAATTTTGCTTTGTTCCAGTAATTTAGCAGCGTTTTAGCTATCTCCTCCACCCCATACTTGAACAGACTCTTTGCTTTTCTCCCATGTTTTAGCATGCGTACTGGTTTTCTCATCTTGTGTTTATATATGCCTGCCAGATACTCCCGGGTGAATGCCAAAATCATGACTGCAAATAATCTTTCAATTCTGTCCAGATGAGTTAAATGAGTATCTTCGATGTTGAATACACTGGTTTTCATCGCTCTAAAGCATGTTTCTGTTTGCCACCGTTTTTTGTAAGTTTCCAGGGATTTGTCCGGCTTGTTACAGGAGGCCGGGATTTGTAACTCAGGTTTTCCGTCCTGATTCTTTAGCCTGGCTGCACTGAGGTAACACAACTGGTTGTTGAGGTAATAGATACGATGTAGCACCAGAGATTGTTGCAGCCGTAAGTGGTTAAACATCCGGAACGCTTTGGACAACTTTCCTGTACGGGTATCTTTTACCCCAAAGTTTTCCCGTATGCGTATGTGATACGGTATGGTTTCGCTATTCAAATAGTTCAGCCAGGCCTCGCCGACAAACTCCCTGTCTGCGGTGAGTGATTCAATACTGTCCTTACCAAAAAGCTTAATGAAGCGATTGATTATCTCTATTCGTTCGGCTGTATTGGAATTGCCGCATTTGGGCAATAGCCGGAAGAGGACGGGGAAGGCTACACCTTCATATGTAATGCCCAATACCAGGTCGTTGGTGTCTGTAGTGCCAAATTGCCAATTGGTTCTATCCATGGTCAATGTATACGGTCCTGTGTGTGGGAGTAACAGCATAATGAAGCGAGCTATGAGATCCAAGTCTGACATATACGAAGACATGAAACGTTGTATCCGGCGCATACAGGACAGAGAATCAGCACCACTGTCAAAAGCGGTAGAAAGCTTGTAAAAACCGACGGTTTGAACTTTGCACAGGGCTAAAATCATAAACGATAAACACTTTATGCGGGCAAGATTCATCTTTCCTCCGAAAAAAGTGTTCAACTTGCAAAATAATACGCTATCTTCGTAGCGAGCCGTAGGATTAGTCATCATAGAAAAAGCGTCGAACTTTTCTTCAAAGATACTAATCTCTAAGGCTTTATACAAGAAAAATAATAAATAAAAACATGATAATCAAAATGTTATATGTTTTTGTCATGTGCTAAAAATCATAATATAAACAGACTAATGAATATGAAAGTAATTTTTTTAAAAATCGCAACAATGACGTTGGGGTTGATTGGAGGATTGGTTTCCTGCAAAGAGAAAGAAGGAAGCGGCTCCGATACAACTATAAATGTAACAGGTATCGTTATTGGAAGTTATTCCAATGGCTGGCGAGAACTGCTTGTTCAAGTTGATAAAAAATATCAGATAGGAAAAACTATTGAGTATATCGAAACATGTGGAAATTGCACTGAGTTTCCACATAATGGTAAGTATCATAATATGATAAAGGTACAATCCCATTTGCCTTTACCTAATTTACCGGAAAATGAAACCGTTATAAACAAACGAATATCTTTCTCGTACAGATTATTCAACGAAGAAGAAGATACTGATTTATTTTTGTTTGGACACGGTAATGCCATGTGCATTCCTCCGGATGTACCGTTATATGTAATTACTGAATGTCAAATTATCAAATTAAAAGAGTTATGAAATTTAGCAGTATTGTTTTTTACGTGCATTGTATGCAATGCTCAAACTGATTATTACTGGTCGGGGGGCAAGAAAATCTGGCTGGATACGGATTCTACCCAAATGATTGTCAAGTTTGACAATGAACAGAATCTAAGGAGTTTCATATTTTCGGTTTCTTCTGCGACTAAATTACCCGTGCAAACCTCGTTGGTGTTGGTGCGTCAGGAATCAAAATCGGACAGTGAAATGTTTCAGAAACTCAATACCGAAAAATCAATCGTTAGCAAAACGTTTGCGAGTAAATACCACAATTCCGAAATCCCTTTTTATGTTACGGGCGACATATTGTTACAGCCTCAAAAGGGTGTTACTGTTGAGAATATTATGAATAAATTCGTAATAGACGGGCAAATTACAAAAAAATGGATTGGAGGAAGCGTTGCTGTTTGGCTAAATAATTGGGATAATGTTATGGACATTGCCAATGCCATTTATGAAAGTGGAATGGTTGAATGGTGTCATCCTGATTTTGCAACCATCATCGAGCGGACAACTTCCGACCCTATGTTTAATCAGCAGTATTACTTGAAAAATACCGGTCACAGCGGGGGAACGCGCGGGATAGATATTAATGCAGAACCAGCATGGGCAATTACCACAAGCAGCACTAATATTCGTGTTGCCGTGATTGACGATGGTGTTGAAAATCATGAAGACCTGAACGGAAGAGTATTACAGGGCTTCACGCCATTAAACCCGACCGGTTTTGGAACTCCGACTACACAGAATGTACCCGGCGTTACAATCGGACACGGGCAGGCTTGCGCCGGTATTATAGCAGCCTCGCATAACACAACGGGAATTACAGGTGTTGCTCCGAATATACAGATTGTACCAATTAACATTTTTCATACATGGCAATTTGATTTTAATCAAAATAGGTGGGTAAGTATCGAAACTGCTCAAAATATTGCCGATGCCATTGAATTTGCATGGGATCCATCACGAGGAAATGCCGATGTGATAAGTAATTCATGGAGTTATGGAACTGTTAATTCTAACTTGATTCCAAATGCCGAAATGCCTTTCCAACTTTTGTTGGAACACTGTTTTTATTTACAGGGCGGCAAGATAGTTTTTATTATGAAAAAAAATGCAAGCGGAAGCGGAAAAAAATATTAAAACCGTAATAAGAATTTTAATGTTTTTTTACATTCTAATATTTCATTGTTTTATATTTGTTGTGTTTGGTTTAAATCAAACCGTGTGGGTAAAAGTCAGCAAAAGTTATGGTTCTACCGTAATTTTGTATAAAATATTTTTCTAAAAATAAAAATCGAGGGGTATGGAACATACTGTACACCTGCCAAGAGACAGACCCGGGCGTAGCTCCCAAATGAAAAGCGGGAGCTGGTAAAAATGTCTTTTCGTTATTTAAAAATTTACAATTTTAATGTTTATGAAAAAAGTAATTATATTTATCGTACTTGTAGCTGCATGTGCAGCCGGTAATGCCCAGTTCTTTGTTGAGGGCAGTGTGGGTATGGGACGTCTTAAAGACAGGTCAGATATCAGGCCTTACAGTACTTTTACAGTTAGCGTTTCACCCAAGGCAGGATACTGGCTGAATAATAATATTGCAATCGGGGCAATGTCGTTTTTTACCGGAATAAGAAGCAAAAGCATGGTAACCGACCCTTATGATCCATATAACAAAATAGACTGGGAACAAATGATATCCCAATGGGGGCTTGACGTTTTTACCCGTTATAAACTATGGGGAGCTGAAAAGTTTTCGATACTTGTTGATAGTCCTGTTGGATTAAGAAAACAAAATATAAAAGAGGAAATAGGGACAATTACACATAAAACCCAATCCATGTCTGCTGTTGGTATCTATGTAATCCCTGCCGTTTCTTACGACCTGACCAACAGGTTCAGCATCATAGCAACATTTAACAATCTTTGTTTTGGAGCATCTTATCAAACTGTAAAAAATGAAGAAACAGGAATAAAAGGTAAATACAGTTCCTGGGGATTTAATACACAGTCTTCTTTTTCAAGTTCTTTAAGCTATATTCAATTAGGATTTATTTATAATTTTAAAAAATTATCAAAATGAAAACAAAATTATTTTTATTATTCTTTGTGTGTATTTCTTTTATCACACATGGACAAACTATGGTTACCACATCTGTAAAAAAATATAATACAGCAATATGTGGAGGGGTAAATAATGGACTATATGCCGATGGCACTACTTTCATTCGACAAAATGTAAAGTGGGATTTAGGATACCTTGCATCTGGCTTTGGCAGAGGTAGAGGCTATATAGAATTTAATTTGGAAGATATACCATCATATGCAACAATAACTGCTGCAGATTTAAAATTTCAGATTGGTTCCGTAAAGACAAACAATGAATCATTTGTTGTAAGAAATCTACCAAATCCAAGTAACTGTAATGGATCCTCGGCTGAATTTCTTGATTATGGAGTAGGCACTTCCATATCTACAATTAGTAGTGTGAATACTTTAAATATAAAAACTCTCAGTATAATAACTCAGGTATCTGACAAAAAAGGTAATAAACTTTATATAGGATTAGTACATGGAGCAGAAACTAATACGAGTAAAGGTATTACAATAGACGAAATTGAATTAGCAATTACCTATACTGTAACACAGCCTAATGCACCTGCTAACTTACAGGCAAGCAATGTAAATACATCGGGATGCACATTAAGCTGGAGTGAGCCAACAGGCCCGTCAACACAATACAGAGTATATGACGGTTCTGCCTTAATCAAAACTGTAACAGCACCGGCAACTGGTACAACTATAACAGGTCTTAATCCAAGCACACAATACAGTTTTTGCGTTAAGGCATATAATACTGCCGGCGAATCAACTTGTAGCAACACAGTAACGTTTACCACGCCTGTTCCTCCGATCGCTATCACCGCCCCCGATATTGTTTACTACACCGGCGCTTCCATTACCTTAAACAATGCCCCAGCGGGTACGGTAACATGGACACTGCCAGGCAGCGGAGCATTTTCTTTCAGCCCAACTTCGTATCTTGCTTCAAAAACAGGTAATCCGGTAACTGTTTACAGGGTAGGCTCCAGTTCCAGTAATGGGCAGCTCACGGCAAGCATAGGCGGTTCAACGGTTGCCACAAAAACCCTTACGCCCTGCGCCGCGGCAGCACTTGAAGATTACGGCGCCGGCAGCACGGTTTATTA
>JAITWJ010000070.1 GCA_031285325.1 Bacteroidales bacterium | reverse complement strand
ATAGGTTCAAGTGCCCTTGCAAAATTGAGTGAATCGTGAAAGCCGAATTCCCAGTGGCAGTGAACTATAATTTCAAAATCATCTCCGGCAGCTTCTCTTAAATTTGAAAAAGCCTGTATATTTGTTTTCAATTCGGCGTTGGTAAGTCGGCGGTTTAATTCGCTGCCACCTGGACGCCTAGAAATACGGAACGGTTTTGCAGCCGTCCATTTCTGTACCGAATTATTCACATAATCGATCCATTCGCGACAAACAGACAAATCAAGCATATTCCGAGGTTGGCTGGTGAGATATGCACGCACTTTATTTGTGAAACAGCCACCACCGAGTATTTTTCTCAGCGGCATGTTCAACAGTTTTCCAACCAAATCCCAAAGTGCAATTTCACAACCTGTAACTGCATGCATACCAATGCCGCCGTTCCCTCCCAGATAAGAAATGCGCCATTTCATAAGCTGTACAAGTCGTTCAATATCAAAAGGGTCTTGCGAAATCAGAATTTGACGGAATGCATTTAAAACCACATCTTTTGCCCCTAACCCGGTAACGTCGTGATGGCATTCGCCGATTCCGTAAACACCTGCATCTGATTCAATTCTTACCAGTGGCATAACATGCCCCCTACTGTTTATTCTAATTCGCATGAATTTTACATCAGTAATTTTTATTTTGCCTGCATCTGATTCAGAAATTACTGAAAGGTTTGGAACGGATGCCGCCGCCGGTATGGTGGCCATCGTAGATAAAAATTCGCTTCGTTTCATATTACAAAATTTTAGATTATTAAATTTTAAAAAAATATACATTTTAAATAATTGACAGTTGACAATTAAAAGTCTTCAATTAACAATCATCAGTCATAAATCATAAATCATCATCAATTGTATCTGTACGACCACGAGGGTCGCCCTTACATCCCTGTAAATTATCCATTGTTAATTACTTTGGATTGCTTCACCCTAACGGGTTCGCTTGCACGCACAAAAAAAACGTACAAACCTTACTATTGGTTTACACGTTTTTATTTTGTCGAGAAATCCAAGGGGAGTGGCAGATGTTACCACTGTCCGCCTATTCCTTACGCTTGATGGTGTGCTTGAATTTGAACACGGCAAAATTCAGTTCGATGCTTGTTTCGGTGTCGGTCGTGTGCAGGTCGTCGCCAAGGATGTCGGCGATGATCTCGCCACCTTTCTGCATCAGCGATTTCTGCTTGAAATCCTCGGCCGTCTCGGATAGTTCGGCCACGGTACGCGAAAGTTCCCTGATCTTGGCAAAGGCCTCGACTATCGCAATGGCCGTTTGCGTGGCCTGAGGACTTTTCAGGATGGTGGCCAGCATGTAAAGGCCCTTTTCGGTGAAAGCCTTGGGCAATGCGGGCGAGAACTTGATCTGAGCAGGGTTATCAAAAATTTTGATAACCTCGGACTTTTCGCCAGGCGTCAACTCGAAAATATATCCCGCCGGAAATTTATCAGGATTATTCCTGACCGCCTGATTGATCTCCCGTGTTTCCACACCATAAAGTGTAGCTACATCGTTGTTTAATATAACTTTTTCATCGCGGACAGTAACGATCCTGTCATTCACGTCACTGAATTTAACTATTCCCATATCCTTGCTTATTAATTAAGCGGCAAAGGTATGAAAATTGAACTTGTAAACCAATATTTCAAAGAACGTTGCCGGATTGTGATTGTCTGAACTGTGATTCTTTTGATTTGAATGATTCCGTTGATTTCATTATAATCACTTAAATCATGCAAAATCACAGTTCAGACATCCTGTCAATCCCCTAATCCTGCAAATCCTGGTTCAGACATTCTCTCATTTATATTTTTTTATCCCAAAAAATTCTAACTCCCATATTATCGCCGCCCATTCTGTCGGCTGCCTCTTGAACATTGACAATATTAGTAGTCCATTCTTTTAACGGATACGGTAATCTATGAATAAATCCATCCCCTCCTGTTTCGATTGACACATAAGGATCTTCCCCCGGAAAATTAAGCGGTTTTAATTCAGGATAGCCGCTTCTGCGGTAATTGGCATAAGCCTCCTGCCATATTAGTAAGCATGAAACCCAATACTGTTCGTTTATTTGTTTCAATGCCTGCGATTCGTCGAATGCAATTCCCTGTTGCTGAAGGTAAGCCGACTGTTCTTCTGCCGTAATAGGCGATTCGCCTGCGTTTACAGTTGCCCATGTATCCAATTGAGTCATGTGTGCTTTTATACCATCTTCGTAATAGTCTTTTACGGCGCCGGTTGTAATATAGCCTCTTAAACGTGCCTCGGCTAAAAGCAATGAGGTTTGCGAATAAGTAACATAATACAGCCATGAATCAATTCTTCCTACTGTTGAACGGTTAAACTGGGAATATTTATAAGCGGCTCCATTCATTCCGGGGAAACCCGGCGCTTCGGCTATATTATAATCGGCATAGCCGTATGGACAACCTATTTGATCTTCGGGATTAGTATTAGGCGTACCCGGATTGGTTGATGAAGAAGGATTCGGGTATATAGCAGCAATGTATTGCATTCGGGGGTCGCTGTTATCTTTCATAAAATTGATAAAAGGTTCCCCTATATGCCAGTTATGACGAACAGAACCATTTATAAAACCGTTTGACGGATTTGTTTTGGTTGTATTGCATTTTAGTACAACATTATCGTCGTTCGAACTCATTACTCCTCCACGGGCAGGGTCTGTCGCCGTTTGTACTATTTGCAGGGCTTTACCTTCGTCAACTTTTGTGTAACGCATACCTGCACGCAGTAACAGTGAATTGCCGAATTTTTTCCATTTCGCAATATCGCCTCCAAAATACATTTCCTGTTTTACAACATCTTTACCGGCATCCAATGTATTAACAGCCTCGGTTAGCTCTTTAATAATATCTTGATAGATAAATTCCTGATTTTCATACTTAGGAAGAGTTATACCTGATATATAGGCTAATCCTGCTTCGGTATATGGCACATCGCCGTACGTATCAACTAATATCATAAAACACCATGCTTTCATTATCCTTGACATATTGTAAACGTTCTGTTGGGCAGGGTTATCTTTAGTAACACGGATAATATCAACCAGTTGTTTTATTTGATTTGTATAAAGCGTATTAAATTTATTGTTTGCAAACCTGTCAATATTTGAATTACGGTTACCGGCTTCTTCGGCTCCTCCTAAAAGTAATTGTGCTTGCTGAACAATAGTTGCTTCGTATTGTAAAATATTTAGCCCTATAATTTCTGCAGAAACAAGTTGATAAACAGGCTCTATATTGGTTGCGAGCACAGGGTTTATATTTGTTTTCTCAAAATCTTTTTCACAGCCGTAAGTAAGCAATACGGCAGATAAAAATGTTATGATTATATTTTTAGTTTTCATGTGATAATAATTTGTTTTTAAAAGACATAATAAAACTTACACGATTTTTATTTTCAACCTAATTAATCTATTTTAGTAACCCGCGGCATAACCTGATGCGGTTTTGCACTCGCTGCTTAAAATTTTACATACGTAAGGGTGATTTTATAAAAATCATGTTTTGTTTTAATTAGAATTTAAAATTAAAACTAAGAGAATAGCTTCGGGTAGTTGGAAGTGAAACACTTTCAAGTCCGACCGAATTATCGGATACTTGTGAAGCAGCCTCCGGATCAATGTTTTCAGTAAATTTTTTAATCATGAGAACATTATTCACATTGGCATTAACAACACAACTTTTAATAAATGCATTGTTAAACAGGCTCGATAAGTCGTAACCTATTGATAATGTCCGCCAGCGTACAAAACTTGCATCATACACCGCTTCTGTTGTAATGCTTCTTGCGCTGTAATCAGTATAAAATGTTTGTGCTGGAACCGGTGTGGTATTTGGAGTTCCATCAAGATTTACCCCGTCGAAAATTACGCCTCCTTCACGCCCCGGCAACGATTTTTTGTGATGGCCCGAACGCAGCATGTTCCAGTTGGTATCGGAAATAAGTTTATGCCCTGCCTTAAAATCGATTTGGGCGAATACCCGTAATTTTTTATATGTAAATGTGTTTAACAAACCTCCTATATGCTTAGGTATTGCACTGCCATAAGTAATTTCTTCTCCACGCTGGAACCTTCCGTTAATGGTAATTATTTCACCATTATCGTTGCGTAAATAGTCGTACCCTCTTAAAGACGCAAGCGGTTTTCCGACTTCATGCGACAATCTTCCTATAAATGTAGAACTTCCAACATTTATTATTGTCTGATCGTTAGCCAGATTCAATACTTTACTGATGTTGTATGTATAATTTATGCCGGTTTCCCAACTGAAATTACTTGTTCTTACAGGTACCACTCTAAACAAAGTTTCTATACCCTGGTTCCTTATCTTTCCAATATTAACTATTGTTGTTGAATAACCGGAAGCATTTGAAATATCGACTGTAAGAATTTCTTCCAATGTGTTTTTTCGGTATGCTGCAAAGTCGATATTAACCCTGTTGTTAAATAAAATTAATTCTATACCTGCTTCCGTTTCTTGTATATTTAATGGTTTTAGGTAGGCATTTGGCATTGTATTCGATGAAATACCACCATAGGCATATTCATTATAGGGAATGGCATTCATCGAATAATACAGATTATCTCTATATGGATCGGTATCACCACCAACTTCTGCATAAGAAGCCCTTAGTTTACCATAATTGACCCATTGAGGCATTACGCCTTCAAAAGCCTGGCTAAACAAAAAACTACCGCTTACCGATGGATAGAAATAACTGTTTGAATCGGGGTTTAAGGTTGAAAACCAGTCGTTACGGCCGGTTGCGTTAAGGAATAATACATCTTTATATGAAAGATTTAATGAACCGTATAAAGAATTTATTTTTTTTCCTGAATGGGTATAAGTAGGATTTTTTATCTGCCCATTGCCGATAGCATATAGGCCTCTGACATAGAAATTATTAACCGTGGTTGACAGGTTTTCGGAAGACTGGTCCATTCTATTTCCGCCAAATGTTGCGTCGAAACCGAAATCGCCAAACGTTTTGTTTGCCCCTACAAGAAAATCCATATTTATTTCGCTAAAATTATTTTTCCCTTGGCGGAAAGACCCATTGAACCCAGTCTGAACAGGTCCAAGAAATGCTGTTCCGGTTGGGGTTATTAGCTCAGAGTGTCTGGAAAATTTATCTTGTCCTACGCGTCCCTGCATATAAAGCCAAGGAGTTATATCGTAACGCAACATAATGTTACCGTAAATACGTTCTCTTTCATTATCGTCTAAACGCTCGTAAGCCGACCAATACCAGTTGGTGCGATCTGCAAAACGCATAAAACCAATTTCGTTCCCAGTTTCAGGATCTTTGTATGAGTCGCGCATCCAACGGGGGTCTATACTGTTTGCCATCGACATTATGGAATTTGGAATACTAAACTGTTGACCACCAAAAGGAGCATTTTTATTGTATTCAAGAGAATAATTAGCATTTATTTGTGCTGTAAGTTTAGGGCCAAGTTGATAATTCAATGCCGTACCAAATATTTTTCTACTGAATGTAGAATTTGGAGTAATATTATCTGCATCTGTATTCGCGAATGAAAACCTGTAGCTTCCATTTTCACTCGCTCCAGACAAAGCAAGTGCATTTGTAATATTTGTACCTGTATCGTAAAACGAATTTATTCTATCCTTAAAAGGAACATAGGGATGCTGTTTTCCGTCGATACTCCAAACCGGTTCTCCGTCAAATTTAGTTCCGAAACTCCATCCGCCGCTCGAACGTGCATCTGCAATGCTTGCAGGCCTTATTCCATTTTCACCTTGTCCGTATTCATACTGAAGATCGGTAAAATCGAGAGCGCGTTCTGCAGTGAAACTTGTTGTAAATTCAATGCCTAAACCAGTTTTTGCTGTACCTGTTTTTGTTGTTATTATTATAACACCATCTTTTGCACGGTAACCGTACAAAGCTGCCGCCGAAGCCCCTTTTAAAACGGTCATCGATTCAATATCGTCAGGATTTATACTTTGCAAACCGTCTCCTAAGTCAGATTGTTGAGCGTTTGCATTCTGCGATGTAATAGGAGTATTGTTTATTGGAATCCCGTTTACAACAATTAATGGTTCGTTATTAGCACTAAATGAAGATTGTCCGCGAATTCTGATTTTCGACGACCCTCCGGCTCCTGATGCAAGCGCATCAACATTAACACCGGCAATTTTCCCCTGCAAATTATTACCTAGGTTAACCATAGCCGGATTGCTTATTTCGTCGGTATTTACCTGGGTTGCCGCATACCCGATACTTTTAGCATCTCTTTTAATACCTAAAGCTGTAACTATTACTTCGTCCATGCCGATTGCATCCTGCACCATCGCAATATTAACTGTAGTTCTGCCGTTTATCGTTATTTCCTGTGGTTTCATCCCTACAAACGAAAACAACAAAGTACCGCCGGAAGGAACATTCGGCAATGTGTAGTTTCCGTCTATACTTGTAACCGTTCCCTGTGTAGGACTGCCTTTAACAATAACGGTAACGCCCGGAAGCGCCTGCCCGTTTGAGTCGGTAATATTCCCCGAAACAGAAATTTGCTGTTGCTGTGTAAGCGGCAGCTGTAATTTATTTCTTTCTTTCTCTTTTTCGGCGCTTAACAGTACAAGATTGTCTTCCATTACTTTGTACGATATAGCTTTGTCTTTAGAAAAAATAGCATCAAGCAAATCTTGTATAGTGGCGTCATTTTCGTCTATGGAAACCCGCCGCTCAACATCAATTTGCTCACGGACAAAGAAAAAACGGAAATTACTCGATTCTTCAATGTCTTTAAGTATATCCTCAATTTTTTTATTTTCGACACGGAAATTGAATTTAGCGGCTTGCGAGTATGCTGTTGCTGCCGAAACCTGCAACAGACTTGCCAGAAATAGAGTCGCCGTTAACTTCATAATTATTAACATTTTTTTTACTTTTCTGTGCAACAGAAAAGCATTAATACTCTTTTTTTTCATAAATTCGCAATGTTTTTGATTAATAAAAATCGGTGAGTCTGATTTTCACCGAAAGTTCAATTAAAAATTAGCTGGTTGGTGTGGCTGCACCTTCCGGCTTTTTTAAATTTTCGTGTTTAACCCATAGTTAGCCCTCCAATTAGTTTTTGTTAGTTATTTCAATTTTTTGCCCGACAATCTTATAATTTACAGGCAGCGTGTATTGTATAATGTCGAGAAATTCTATTATTGATTCATTTTTTATAGTTCCATCGAAATGTAAATCGAGCAACTCGGTATTCTTTACTTCAATTTCAACACCGTACTTTCTTTCCAGTAAAACCACCAGTTCACGTAAACTCATATTTACGAACACGAGTTTATTGTCTTTCCACGATGTAATCAATTTTGTGTCAACATCTTTTATTGTCAGCTCTTTCGATTCTTTATCGAATATTACCTGTTCTCCGGGTTTTATGCGTATGTCTTCGTCTAAACTTAACGATTCTGCCGACTGTATAATAATTTGCCCTTTTTCGAGCGTAGTGGCAACTGTTTTGTCCGATTCGTAAGCCTTAACATTAAACTGGGTTCCGGTAACGTTTATTGTGTAAAACGGTGTGTGAACAATAAAATGTTTTTCGTAATTCTTTTTAACATCGAACCAGGCTTCGCCGTCGAGAAATACTTCACGGGCTCCATTTTTGCCTTCCATGCTGTATTTAATTTCCGAACCGGCGTTCAGGTAGATAACCGTACTGTCGGGCAAAACCAATTCAGAAACCGAACCCGTAGGGACGACGGTAGAGTAATATACCGGTTCCGGTATTACCGGCTGTTCAGGTTTATGTACGAGGTTTCCGATAATTAAACCGATTATGAGCGCCGCGGCAACTTAAAAACTTATGGCAAGCGCATTATTTTTCCGTTTCTTTTTTGCAATTTTTTCCCATATTTCGTAAAAAAGCATTTTTAATTCCGACTGGTCAATACCTGCCGTTAACGTTTCTGACGACAGGTACTGGAATAATTTTTCCTTTAATTCCAATTCTTTATCGGTATTATCAGAGGTTGAATAAGTTTCCTGTTCATAGGTTCCGGTACAGTCTTCAACTTTTTTCTTACTAAATATATAATTGATCCTACTCTTCATCAACTTGCTTTATAAAATTGCGTTTACTTGCTTGCATTCACTCATCAGGTTTTTTAATTACCTCTGTTTAAGAAGAAAAACCGCCTGTTTACGCAAATACATGCGGTTTCTCGATGTTACACTAACTAAAATTACTCTAATGAAAACAATTTTAAAACTACTACAACTACTAATACGATTTAGGTTTACATTTTACTCATTGCCTGCAAAAAAAATCTGAATCAAGAAGTGGTTTTTTATATTTTTTGCATAAAACTTATATGTAAAATTTAATTGGGTTCGCATTTGAATAATTTTTCATAAATTTCAAGAAAAAAATCGGGTAATATGTAACATTGAAAATTACTCGCATAAAAAACTGTGTTTACTGGAGAATTATAAAAATAAAGTAGTTTTTTCAATTGGAAATTATTTACAACTTAAATAACCTGCGCTTTGGGTACGTTTGCCGAAATAGACGATAAAAGTCTTATTCTTCTAATTCAGGAGGAAAGTCAACATGCATTCCATGAACTTTTTACAAGGTATGCTCCACGTATTTATTCGTTTTCGTACTCATATTTTAAAAACAAAGACGATGCACAGGAACTTGTGCAAAAAATTTTCATGAAAATTTGGGACAAACGTAATCAAATAGACACGTCTCAGAATGTAAAATCCTATATCTTCAGAATTACCGTTAATGCAATTTACGACTCAATCAGGAAAAGGAATATTGAGTATGTTTTTCAAAATTATGCATGTATTCACCAGCCTGATAATACCGACCAAACCTTGCAAAGCGTTATTTATAACGATTTGTCGCATACTATTAACGGCCTTTTACTTTATTTGCCCGAACAGCAGCGGACGGTATTTAACTTAAGCAAGATGGACGGCCTTACAAACGATGAAATATCTGTAAAGTTGAACATTTCAAAACGTACGGTTGAAAATCATTTATACCGCGCCCTGGCTTTTTTGAAAAAAAGATTGAGATCGATGGGGTATAAGGCTTATTTATCGATTTTAATTTTACTTGAATTTATGTAATTTACGAATATACCTCTTGCTTATTCATGTTCGGCGTTTCGTATTATGACAGGAAAGCATGTTTTTATAGTATGTTAATTGTTAATGTTTTTAAAATTTTCTAAAAACAACTGTCTAAACAATATTTAGTTAATAAATTAACGAAAATCAATATTACATTTGCAACCCTTTGAGATAAAACAGTATCCATTTTATAACAATTTGAAAGTGGAAAAAAAAACGAAACAACAGTTATTAGACCAGCGGTATCTGAAAATGGCTGAAATATGGGCACAAAATTCCTACTGCAAAAGAAGACAGGTGGGCGCATTAATTGTTAAAGATAAAATGATTATTTCGGACGGGTATAACGGTACGCCTGCCGGTTTCGAGAATATTTGCGAAGACGAGGAAAACAAAACAAAATCTTATGTGCTCCATGCTGAGGCCAATGCAATTACAAAAGTTGCCAAATCGAACAACAGCAGCGATGGGGCAACTTTATACGTAACGTCGTCGCCCTGTATAGAATGTTCAAAACTAATTATTCAAGCAGGTATAAAAAGAGTTGTTTTTACCGAAAACTACAGGCTTGAAGACGGTATAAACCTGTTGAAAAGGGCAAAAATTGAAATTGTACAGGTTAATACTTCCTTGGGAGGATATAAAGATGAATAAAAAACTGACACTGTTTATTTCGCTTTTAGTGGTATTTTCTATTTCGGTAGGAATAATTATCGGCAGTCTTATTAAAAACGGCATCAGCAGGCCTGTTTTTCAAGGTATTGTAAAAGGTAATCAAAACAAAATTACTGCAATACTCGATTTGGTTGAGCGGGGCTATGTCGATAAAGTTGATGTTAATAATATTATTGAAAAATCGATTCCCGAGATATTAACCAATCTCGACCCTCATACAACTTACATACCTGCTAAAAATATGCAGATAGTGGAAGAGGAAATGCGCGGAAATTTTTCCGGTGTCGGTATACAGTTTGCAATACAGGATGATACTGTGCGGGTGATAGAAGTTATTTCGGGCGGCCCGTCGAGCAAGGTAGGTTTGTTACCAGGCGACAATATTGTTAGCGTGAACGATTCGCTCATTGCCGGAGTAAATATCGACAATAACATGGTTTTAAAATTGCTGCGCGGACAGAAAAACTCAAAAGTATTGGTGGGTATTAACAGAAAAGGCTATGATGAAGAGTTGAAATTTGAAATAACCCGCGATGATATTCCTATATACAGTGTTGATGTTTCGTATATGATAGATAATGAAACCGGTTTTGTTAAAATAAGCCGTTTTTCAGATACTACATACGACGAATTTATGGAGGGCATGAAAAAAATTTCGAATCAGGGCGCAACAAAGGTAATAATTGATTTGCGGCAGAATACCGGAGGTTTATTAATTGGGGTTTTGCGCATGCTTGACGAATTTCTTGAGAAAGGGGAAACCATTTTATACACCGAAGGTTTGAATCAACCCCGCAGAACATATAATGCGTCGGGAAGAAACACATGGGAAAACATGAAGGTTTATGTTGTTATTGATGAGTTTTCGGCATCGGCCAGCGAAATATTTGCAGGCGCTATTCAGGATAACGACAGAGGAATTGTTATAGGAAGGCGTTCGTTCGGGAAAGGGCTTGTACAGGAACAAATACCGTTAACAGACGGGTCGGCGCTGCGCCTTACCGTAGCGCGTTTTTATACTCCAAGCGGACGCTGTATCCAAAGCCCGTACGAAAACGGAAACGAAGAATATTACAGTCAGTTGAAAGAACGTTTAAACAGCATGGAACAACTTGTTGCCGACAGCATCCATTTTGTTGATTCGCTGCGTTACACAACTAAAAGCGGACGAACCGTTTTTGGTGGAGGTGGAATTATGCCTGATGTTTTTGTTCCTGTAGATACCGCGGGAAATTCAGAATACTTTAACCAGATTTACAGAAAAGGATTGATTTATTCTTTTGCGTACAGTTATGCCGATAAATACCGCAGTAAACTTACCGATTTGGGTGATGTCGAAGAAATTGAAACTTATCTCGACGGAAACAATATTATGGACGAATTCATTAAATATGTATCGGAAAAAGGTATTGAAAAAGATGATGCAGGGCTCAAAGAATCGGGACTTATAATTCAAACTCAACTTAAAGCGTATATTACCCGTAATATTATCGGTGAAATAGGGTTTTATCCGATAATAAAACAAATTGATAAAACTTTGCTGAAAGCTATTGAAATTTCAAAACAAGACCTTTTGGTTGAAAACCTAAATAAAACCCAAACGGTTCAACCGGAATCTCTCCGGTAATGCGATAGAAAATATATTTTATTCAGAAAATTCGAGCATACGTTTAATTGGAATACTCGCTTTCTCAATTATTTCTTCCGGAAGAATAATTTCCGGTTGTTCGTACTTCAAACAAGTGTACAGTTTCTTAAGGCTGTTCAGTTTCATGTAAGAACAATCGTTGCAGGCGCACGTTGAATCGGACGAAGGAGCAGGTATAAATATTTTATCAGGACAGGCTTTTTTCATTTGGTGGAATATTCCGCTTTCTGTGGCAACGATAAATTTTTTATGGCTGCTTTCGTGTACATAATTAAGCATTGAAGTTGTTGAACCTATGTGTTTAGCCAGTAACAAAACCGGTTTTTCACATTCGGGGTGGGCAATAAATTCAGCATCGCGATGTTCATACAATAATTTGATTATTTTTTCCACCGAATATTGTTCATGTACTGCGCAGGCGCCATCCCATAAAACCATTTCGCGTCCGGTAATGCTGTTTATATAATTTCCAAGGTTTTTATCAGGGGCAAAAATTAATTTCTGATCCGGCGGAAAACTATCAACAACAATTTTTGCATTTGCCGAAGTACAAACAATATCCGACATGGTTTTAAGAGCTGCCGTAGCATTTATATAGGTTATAACCTTATGGTCGGGGTATTTTGTTTTAAATTCGGCAAATTTATCAGCAGGGGCCGATTCAGCCAACGAACAACCGGTTTTTAAATCGGGGAGTATAACTTTTTTCGACGGGTTAATTATTTTTGCTGTTTCAGCCATAAAATGAACTCCAACAAAAACAATTATTTCGGCGTTTGTTTTTGCGGCAGCCTGTGCAAGCCCTAAACTGTCGCCAACGCAATCGGCAATGTCCTGTAATTCGCCATGAACATAAAAATGACTGAGTATAATAGCATTTTTCTCCCGTTTCAAACGGTTTATTTCTTCCACCAGTTTTATTTCCTCATTAACAGGTTCGTCAATAAACCCTTTTTCTTTCAGCATTCTGTCAATTACCCACTGTTCCATATTTTTCTTTTTGAATAATGCTTCTCTAAATAAATTGGCAGCAAAAATACAAATTCATAAAAAAAAAACAGTTTTATATATAATTTGTTTGTCATTATTCAGACAGTTATATTCAGAAACCGTTTTGAATTTCAGGGAAACAGTGAAAAACAATTGATAATAGCACATCGTCTTTTGCGAGGGCAACACCCGAAGCAATCCGGAGCAATCTATAATTAACAATTAAAAGAATAGTAGTTATCAATTCTTAATTACTGTGGATTGCTGTTATTATGGACTGCTTCGCAAGCTCGCAGTGACGAATCGCTATCTAATTGTCCATGACATTGTTGCAACGGATGTATGTATTATCATCGTTTCTATTTATAATTATACCACTTTATAAGAATCGGGCATACCCATCCCTGTAAATTGATTTAATAACATTTATCATTGCTGTCCCATTAAAACCGCAGATTGTTCTTTGAAATATTTGAGATTTAGTTAGTTACAGAGGTTTTCCGAGCGAACGGACTTGAATTTGTAATTTCGCATCAGTTTAATCTGATTGCTATGTTTCAAGATAAATTCGTCTTCGCTCAATTGGTTGCGTTTCTCAACCGAAGTAAGTTCAATCGAGTTGTTGCCAAGTACAATGGTGACAAATACGTCAAACACTTTACTTGTTGGAATCAATTGCTTTCACTTATGTTCGGTTAATTATCCAACAGAGAAAGTTTGAGAGATTTGATTATTGCTCTGGGCGCTCATCGTTCCAAGTGTTATCATTTAGGGATGGGCAAGAACGCATCAAAGTCATCTTTAGCTCGGGCGAATCAAGATAGAGACTACCGCATTTTTGAAGAGTTTGCTTACTATCTGGTAAATGAAGCGCAGCAGAAACGAAAGACAGACATCTTCAAACTGGGAGGAAAGGTCTATGCTTTTGATTCAACAACCATTGATTTATTCCTGAATATTTTCTGGTGGGCGAAGTTTCGGAAGAAAAAAGGCGGTATTAAGGTTCACACTTTGTATGATGTGGAAACTCAAATTCCGACATTCTTCCATATTACAACAGCCAGTGTTCACGATTCTAAAGCAATGGATAAGATTCCTTATGAATCAGGCTCTTATTATGTCTTTGATCGTGCCTGCAACAACTTCAAGATGTTGTATCGGATTAATCAGATAAAAGCCTTTTTCGTTGTTAGGGCAAAAAAAAATCTTCAGTATAAAGTCATCAAATGGAAACGAAGGATGCCTAAGAATGTGCTTTCGGATATGACAATTGAATTGACAGGATTCTATCCCAAACAATACTACCCCGATAAACTTCGCTTGGTTCGCTATTGGGATGAAGAACAAAAACGAGAGTTTGTATTCTTAACCAACGCTATGGAGATATCTGCTCTACAAGTTGCAGAGTTATATAAGAATCGTTGGCAAGTGGAATTGTTCTTCAAATGGCTCAAGCAACACCTCAAAATTAAAAAGTTCTGGGGTACCACAGGGAATGCCGTAAGAATAAAAATCTATGCTGCAATCTGCGATTACTGCCTGGTTGCAATCGTCCAACATGACATGGAACTTGACAGAAGTACATACGAAGTTCTACAAATCCTAAGCATTTCACTAACGGATAAAACGCACTTGAAAGACCTGTTTAACAAAACTAATTTTCAATATGACAAAGAACGATGCGACTCTAATGAGCCAAGTTTATTTAATTTTTAATAACGTCCAAATTTTAATGGGACACTAATAAGTTGATTTATAGGAGTTTTGTCCAGTAGGGACTTGTCCAAAATCTGTAATATTTCGTAGATTGTTCGCTCCGTTTTGAGCGACTTTGCAATTATTGCTACGAGACAATAAGCAATAACAGCACAATTTACCTGTATCTTTACAGCATTTTCGGACGTTCCCCAAAATTGTTTGATTTTCAAATGCTGTTTTATCCATTTGAAGAACAATTCGATAGACCAGCGTTTACGATATAATTCGGTAATCGTTTTGTTATCGGATGTGAAGTCATTTGTCAGAAAAACAAACTCTCTGTTCTGCTCTGTATCGTAATAACGAATCTTTCGGATTTTTTCGGGATAGCGTTTTGGTGAATTTCCAGTTGTAAACACACCTATCTGGTCAGACTTGACACCCGTATCCGGCTCTTTTTTAATACTGTATATTCGTCTGAATTTGACCTTGTCCCGCGCCCTGAAAACGAAAAATGCTTCGCGCATATAAATGTTATACAGTCGGTAAAAATCGTTGTATCCACGGTCGAAAATGTAATAGCTTCCTCTTTTATAATCAATATAATCCATTCCGTTAATATCATTTACCGAAGCAGGTGTAACAACTATAAAATCAGGAATCTGCGTTCTGACATCGTAAAGCGTACGCAATTTTATGGCTCTTTTTTGCCGTTTGTAAGTTACCCACCAAAACACATTTAAACACAGCGGGATGGTGGATGAATCGAAAGCATACACATTACCATCTATTTCAAAGTCAAGCTCAATATCGGCATGGCATTTTTGCACTTTGTCAATCATCAGGGAGGCAAATTCTTCAAAAATCCGATAATCACGATTGGCATTGGCACGGGATGATGTGGAAAGTGCAATATTTTTGCCAAAACCCAAACGATACGATTTTTTATGATGCGCATCTGTCAAAATACACAAATCACGCATACTGTCGCAGTTTGATAATTGTCCGAAGAGCATCATTAAGAGTTGATTCCAGCAGGAAAAATCACGGATTCCCTTGTTGCCTTTGTGTTTTTTGACGATGTATTTAAAATGTTCATACGGTAAAAAATCAGTCAGTTGGGCAAAAATATATTTGTCTTGATTCATAACAGGTTATAATTAACCTGCAAAAATATAATTTCAAATCGGGGGAAAAGAAAATCAACAAGAACTGATTGATATACAAAAAATTCAAAGAACTATTTATATAAACAACGCAACAATAATGTTCAATTATTTTAAATATGTTTCATGGCAAATAATACAGGTAAAATATAAATAGTATATTTATATCCGGTTTACGGGGAAAGTAGTAATAATTATATGTGGAAGCAATGTTTTTTATACAGAATATTTCGTTTTTATCACGATGGTTTTACTTCTATGAAAATAGGCAAAAAACTGTGGTTAATTATTTTAGTCAAGTTATTTATAATGTTCGCCGTTTTCCGGATTTTCTTTTTTAAGAACTATTTAAACAGCCGTTTCGATAACCAACAAGACAAAAGTGAATATGTAATCGACCAACTGGTAAAATAATAGTATTTACTTTGCACAGCTTTATAATTGAACAAATTTTGTTATCCTGAAGATTTTTTTATTAAACATGATAGATTGAAATTATGCAGCGTATTATTGTTTTTTATCTTACATTTTTAATTCTGTTTGGTTGCAATCGCAATTACAATCATGAAAAAGAAAAAATTAAATCAAATAAGCATGCTAACGGATTTAGAATTGAAAAATTTGAGAATTTAACCAAACTTAGCGTTTTTAATCCTTGGGAAAAGGCAAATAATATTTCGTTCGATTACTATTTAATACCCGAAAATACAGATATCCCTGATTCGCTTGCGGGGAAAAAAATTATCAAAACACCCGTTAAAAGAATAATATGTATGTCAACTTCTCATTTAGGTTTTATTGATGCTTTAGGAGAAAACAAATCAGTTGTTGGCGTTTCAGGTGCAAGTTATATTTCAAATGCAGAAATAATTCAGAATTATAAAGCCGGACATGTTGTAGATGTTGGTTATGGACAAAACCTTAACTACGAAATAATCATAACCCAGCGCCCCGATCTGGTTATGCTTTATGGCGTTGACAGCGATGTAACTGCTGCTGTTACAAAACTTGAAGAATTAGGGATTCCGGTTGTTATAAATGCCGAATACCTCGAAACAACACCGCTTGGGAAAGCTGAATGGATAAAATTTGTTGGCGCCATTTATTCAAAAGAGGCCGAAGCTGAAAAATTTTTCAGTGAAATTGAGAAAAGTTACAATTCATTAAAAGAATTAGTAAATAAAAATAAAGTTAAACCTAACAACCCTAAAGTACTTGTAGGTTCTCCTTACAGAGATTCATGGTGGATTCCGGGCGGAAACTCGTATCTTGCCAACCTTATTAACGATGCCTGCGGCTATTACCTCGGGAAAGATAATCTTTCGCACGAAAGCTATGTAATTTCATTTGAAAATGCCTTGACTTGGGGGAATGAAGCAGATATATGGATTAACCTGGGGCTTATTTCATCGAAATATGAAATACTTGCAACCGACCAGCGTTTTGTTAATTTCGGAGTATTTAAAAACGGCAGAATTTTTAACAATACTAATAGAATGAGCGAGAACGGAGGCAATGATTTCTGGGAAAGCGGCACAGTTTTTCCAAACTTAATACTCCGTGATTTGATTTCTATTTTTCATGAAGGAACAATTAAAGAAGAAATGGTATATTACAGAGAAGTGAAATGAATAAAAGCCACAAATATAAACCGCTTTCTTTCCGCACATTATTTCTTATTTTGGGCCTGCTTTTCATTTTTCTTTTAATAGCCGATTTATTGCTGGGGTCAGTAATTGTTCCGTTAAAGCAAATATATTTTTCTATTTTCCCATCGGCCGAAACAAACGAAACATTCCGTACTATCATTGTTGATTTCCGTTTTCCGAAAGCGTTTACAGCCATATTAACAGGCATGGCGCTATCGGTAAGCGGATTACAAATGCAAACAGTTTTCCGTAATCCGTTGGCAGGGCCCTATGTTTTGGGTATCAGTGCGGGAGCAAGTTTGGGAGTTGCTCTTTTTGTTTTAGGTTTTTCTTCTGTAATTTCGTTTGGGGTTGTTTCGATAACCGGCGCCTGGTCGCTTGCTACTGTTGCGTGGATAGGTTCGTTTCTGGTTATGATACTTGTGCTTTATGTTTCAACACATGTAAACGATGTTACTACAATATTGATTCTTGGCATGCTTTTCACCAGTGCAGTTTCGGCAATTGTAAGTATTCTTCAGTATTTTAGCAGCGAATCAATGTTAAAGGCTTTTGTAATATGGACAATGGGGAGTTTAGGAAGCGTTACAAATGCCCAACTAACGGTAATGGCAACTGCCGTATTTTTGGGCATTCTGCTGGCTTTTTTTAAAATAAAAGATTTGAATGCTTTTCTGTTAGGCGAAAACTATGCTCGCTCACTCGGAGTTAAGATTGTTTCGAGCAGGGTATTAATATTTGCAAGTACCAGTTTATTAGCGGGTACAGTTACTGCTTTTTGTGGCCCTATTGGTTTTATTGGTATTGCAGTACCTCACATTTGCAGGGTAATTTTTCGTACATCCGATCATATAATTCTGATGCCGGCGGTTATTATTACCGGAAGTATTGTAATGCTTTTCAGTGATATTATTTCACAGCTACCCGGAATGCAAACTACTCTGCCTATAAATTCAGTAACTGCAATTATTGGTATTCCGGTTATTGTATGGATGATTGTGAAAAACAAAAAATTTGATTCGGTTTAATGAATGAAACGGGTTTTGATATTGAGCTTAAAAATCTTTCGGTCGGGTATGAGCGGAATAGAATTCAACTGGAAATACTTAAAGGAATTGGCTTTTCTGCCTCGCCTGGCGAAATGGTTGCCCTGATTGGAAGCAACGGGATAGGGAAAAGTACTTTGCTGCGTACATTGGCCGGTTTTCAAGAATATTTCTCGGGAAACATTAAAATTAACGGGCAGGAGTTAAGTACAATCGACACAAAGGAAATTGCACGTGTAATCAGTTTCGTTTCAACCGAAAATATAAGTGTGGCTAATATGACGGTTTTCGACCTTGTAGCTTTTGGCCGTTTCCCATATACAAACTGGATTGGCCGTTTAACATACCATGACAAACAAAAAGTATCGATGGCAATTCATAAAGTTGGGCTCGACAAATTCGAAAACAGGTACATTATTCAATTGAGCGACGGCGAACGTCAACGGGCAATGATTGCACGCGCGCTCGCTCAGGATACGCCTGTAATTATTCTGGATGAACCTACGGCATTCCTTGATGTAAGTAACAAATACGAAATTTTTCACCTTCTCCAGTTATTAGCTAAAGAAAAAAATAAAACCATTATTGTTTCAACACACGATTTAAATATTGCTCTGCGCGAAGTAGATAAACTATGGATTATTACCGAAACAGGAAACTATCAGGGAGCGCCCGAAGACGCAGTTCTGAATAGTTGGCTTGAAAAACTGTTTAAAAATGAAAATATTGGTTTTGATATACAGGAAGGAGAATATTTTTTCAAGAAAAAATTCAAGGCTAATGTGAAAGTAGAAGGCGAGGGGCTTTCGTTAATTTGGACTTTACGTGCACTGAACAGAACAGGTTATAAACTTGTAATGAAAGCCGAACACGATTTCACAGTAATTGCAGGCGATAAAACATGGACTTTTCAAAAAGGGAATAATCACGAAGAATTTAACTCTATTTATGAATTGTTGCTGTTTTTGGAGAGAAAATAATTTCAATAAAAGATTTATAAGATTGATAATTTTTCGTCAAAAACAACCTGTTCAATACACATATTTGTAAGTTTATTTGTTACAAAAAAGTTACTGTTTCTTCGTAATTGTTTCTTGGTGAAGCTGTAGATTCTATGTCAATATTTTTTTCAATGTTTCCTACTCTCAATACGGCAACTGCTCTGTATTCCTCAGAAATCTGAAGAGTTTGTTTCATTGTTGAATTAATATTTGCTACAGGATTTGTGTATATTCTTGCTCCAAGGCCTAAACTCTGAGCTGAAATAACCATGTTTTCGGTTGCTAATCCGCAATCGAAATCTGCAGTAGAATTTGCCTCCGGCCTGCAAACAACTATCAACACATTACCCTCTGTTACATTCGTAATTATTTGCTGCATAACAGATGTTTCTTTTACAACTATAAACTTCCACGGTTGCATATTACGGGCGCTTGGAGCCTTAATGCCGCATTTAAGTATAGTTTCAATATCTCCAGCCAATATTGGTTCGGAGGTAAAATCCCGCGGGGAATAACTTTTAAGAATTAAATCGGAGGCATTGTCATTCGGAACATAGTCTGAGTTTTTACAGCTCATAATAAAAACAACAGAAACAACTGCCAAAACAGACGAAAGCAAATGTTTATTATTCATAACAGTAATTAATTTGGTTAATGGATTGTAAACTTACGAAAAAAAATTATAAAACATTAGAAACTGTTTTTATTTGAAAGATTCTTTTGAATCCTTCCATAAACTGCCAGTATTCGTCGTTGCGGAGGTAAATTGCTTTCATTTTTATGGTAATCATTTTTTTTATTGTTTTTGCGGAGTTTCCTCCGGTTAATTATTTTGATTTGCTCCCGCCCCAACCTGGGGCGGGAGCAAATGACGCGATTTGGTGATTGCCCAAGTTGGGGCGAGAGCAAATTACGCCTTTTGCCCGTTGCCGTTATTGCGAAGAACGAAGCGGGAAGAAGTAATCCGGAACAATTAACTGTCAATTATCAATTGTCCATTGTAAACTGTCAATTATCAATTTGTTTTTCACTGTTTCCTGAAATTCAAAAACGGTTTCATAATATATTAAGATGGTTTTTTTACGTTGAATTGTTGAAAAGGACTAATTTTAGTATGATATCAATCTTAATTCGTACATTTGTTGTATGAGCAGGTTAAGAGATTTTTACAGGCAGAATATTTATGGAGTAATGGGAACACTCGTATTCCATATATTACTTGTAATGTCGTTCCTGCTGTCTGAAATTGATATTAAAGGTAATGTAAGCGAGAAGGAACTTACAATTGAACTTACAGACATGCTCTTTCAAGAACCGGAACCAATTGAAGAAGAGCGGGCCGAACCTTCAGAAGAAACAACTTCGCAGGTTTCAAGCAATATAAACGAAACAACCAATATAGCTTCGAACAGGCTGGCAGAACCCAGTGATTTTTTTGATCAGGAATATTTAAACGAAATAGAAACTGCAAAACAGTTGGTTTCAAATGTAAACAACCAGTTGTCGCAGAAAATTATTGATATTTCCGGAATAGAAATGCCTGTTGACAATACGGAGGGAATAAATCCGGATTCAATAAAAAATGTAATAAATACCGGCAAGAGCAATATTGTTTATTATTTAGAAAACAGGTATCATATAAGTTTGCCCATTCCTGTTTATCTTGCGCAAAGCGGTGGTAATGTAATTGTAGATATTAGCGTTAACAGAAATGGGAAGGTGGTTAAAGCAACTGTTCGCAAAAACAGCTTAATAAGGAGTGAACAAGTTTACCTGTATGCAGAAGCAGCCGCTTTAAGAACAGTTTTTAATACATCGTCAGCTGCGCCCGAAATACAAACCGGCACCATTCACTATACGTTTATTGCACAGTAGCAAACTTCTTTCTGTTCATTACAAAAAATGTGCAGAAATATTGAACAGTATTTAATGCAATATTATAACCCGAATGGCTTAGAATCCACTGAAAAGTTTTTTGTAATACTTTCAGAATTAGCCAATCCTCCTTGTTCTCATTATATTTCGGCTTATATTATAGGTAAAGCCGACAGTAACTAATTGTTTTAACTGAAGTTTTGGTTTTTCTACTCCTGTGGGATCGCCGTTTTTATCGTAAACAGGGAATAAAACGTCATCGTCGTATATCATGTGCAGCATCATCTGCATATTTATATAGTTAGTAAGTTTTAAGTTCACTTGGTTTTCCCAGTTAATATCAAATTTTTGCAGAGGATCCTTATAATTGATAAACATTTTATATTTGGTGGTGTAAATTATATTTTTTACGATTTCTTTATTGAAAGTAACATCGGCGTTTAATCCGGGTTCCCAAAAACTTTTTTCCCCTTCACCAATGCCAAATTTTGTTTGATCTATGAGCATGGTGTCTTTTACAAAAATATTTTTAACTGTAACGGGTGAAAGCAGAAGCGAAAAATCCTTGTTAGGCTTGTAATCCAACCCCAGTTTAATAAATGTTTTTGCGGGTGCCATAAATGAAGAAATAGGATCGGGGTATGTTGAGGTAGGATATTTATACCCCCTGAAAAACTGTGTCTCGAAGTTCAATTCGGCGCTGTAATACCATTTCTTAAATGCATTTACACCAAACCTTGACGTTAACTCAAGTTTGTCGTCATTTTTTTGTAACTCCGAATTTTCTCCTCCCGGTTGAATATAGCCGTTTCTGATTTCGGAACTGTTTTCCCATTTTATTTTTCCGTCAGCCCTCGAATAATTGGCAGTTCCTTTTAGTATAAACAAAAGGCTCAATGCGCTTTGTCCTCCTTTTTGCCAGTTTTCGCTAATGTGTGTTTGAGTAAATCCAACATTGGTATTTAGTCTAAGTTGCCACGGTGTTTCCACTACATATCTTTTCCCGACATCAAATAAATTAACCGTATTGTTATTCAACGATGAGAAGTCAAATTGCCTTGTTCCCCTTCGTCTGAAACGCGAAATGACTACGCCATCGTCAATCAGCATTTGGATTGTTCTTTTGTCTAAATTTTTCACAAGAACGCCGAGTGAATCGTTTTGTTCATTTTTCAGCCATACACGATTAAAATTGCTGTCTTGAGTGTTTAACATCAAACTGTAAGAATCGCCGGCAATATTTACGATATTTATTTTTGTGCTGTCGATATAGTTTGCATAATCATAAAGTACTGTAAGTGCTGAATAAATAGTATCGTTTATAGCAGTAATTGCAGCGTCGTTATGCAATTTAAGAATTGAGTAATTGTTCAGTTTAACTGAATCGGTGAGTTGTTTAACCTGCTGCCTGTATTCCTCTTCAAAACTATTTTGCATGTTCTGATTAGACTCACGAAATACCTTAACTATTGAGTCGTTATAAGCCAGCCTTTTCTGCTCCACATATTCCGCCCTCAAACTATCTTTATTTAACAAACGTGTGAAACTTTCAGCATCTTCAAGTAATGTATCAGGAATTACCTCTGGTATTATAAGGCTGTCAGGAAAAATATAAATTGAATCAATAAATAGTTTCATACCATCTCCGAATTTAATAATACCGGGAATTTCATCGATATTAATCGAGTCGGCCTGAGTATCTTTATATTTTGCCGTGAGCTCATCGTTTATTCTTTGAATGTCTGTATTTAACCGGTCGTTGGAATAATATCCGGGAATAGACAGGCTATCGGCAACATTTTCAGGCAATCTTGTTAAAAACAAAAAACCAGGTTCTTTCAGGTACTTGTTTAAACGCGACAAAACAGTATCAACAGGTTCATTTTGAATAAAATTTATAAGGCTGTTCATATTTTCAGCTACTAAAGAATCAGTAACATACCAGTAGGCGTCTTCGGTAAAATACCTGCGCAGAGTTTCAATAACATTGTTAAGTACAGCAATATTATCCTCTTCAGAATTTTGAGCAAATAAATCGGTTGTTAAAACAGTGAATAAAAGTATGAAGGCAGAATATTTCACTTTTTTGAATATCATCATTGTATTTTTTTGTAGGAAACACAAAAATAGTGTTATTGTTATTTAAAAACCAGCAATATTAATGCCAATAAACTAAAATATGCTTCAAAAAAATTACAGTCTGTCATTATTCCTGTCAATATTTTATTTAAATCAATTTCTATTGTATTCTGTTTTAGGACTTTTATAAAGTGAAATAATCTGATTATTATTCAAACAATTTACCAACTTTTTAGTTTTATCTGTAAAATACACCTAAACGTACTTATATTTCAAGTTACTGCTGATTGCTTTTTTGTTTTGAATTTATGTTACATTTGTGCTTTAGAATAATAAAATATGCCAGAAGCTATAATTATTACTCCGGTAAAAGACTCGAAAGAAACCACAAAACGAACCATCGAGGCAGTTACCGGTGCCGATGGTGATTTTGAATACTATGTTTTTAACGATTTCAGCCTTCCTGATACAAAAAGTTTCCTTGAAGAAAGTAGTAAAAAACTTGGATTCAACCTTATTCACCTTGAAGATTTAACCACTAAACCGTCGCCAAACTATAAGATGGTGTTGGAAATGGCGCAACAAACAGCTCTTTACAAAAACAAACCGTTAATTATTATTGAGTCGGATGTCGTTATTCAAAAAAATACTATTAACGAACTAATAAAATTAACAGCGCTCAAACCTAATGCAGGGCTAATAGGTGCAATTACCATCAACGAATCGGGAAGTTATAATTTCCCTTATGCTTTAGAAAAGAAAAAAAGCAGCGAAGTTGTAAATACATCACGCAGTTTGAGTTTTTGCTGTACAGTAATTACTCTGGGTTTTCTTCAAAAATTTGATTTTTCTACACTTTCCAATAAAAAAGACTGGTATGATGTTTTTATAAGCCATCAGTCGAAAAAGGCGGGATTCAGTAATTATTTAGCCAAAGGGATTGAGGTGTTACACCTTCCCCACTCAAGCCGTCCCTGGAAAAACCTGAAATATACCAACCCTATTTTATATTACTGCAGAAAATTAGTAAGCGGATACGACCGTATTTAAAACGTTTCTACATTATAACAATATTCTGTTCGCTTTTTCACATTGTGGGCATTGAGTTTGGCCTCAAATTCTTAATAATCTTCATCTCGTTTAAATTCTCTTGTTAATGCCTGTGCTGTTGGCATAATAAGCACATCATCTATGTTTACATGTTTTGGGCGGGTTAAAATAAATAATATTGTTTCGGCAATATCTTCGGCAACCAGCGGATGGAATCCTTCATAAACTTTAGCAGCTTTCGTTTTATCTCCTTTAAACCTTACTTCCGAAAATTCAGTTTCAACAGCGCCAGGACAAACCGAACTCACTTTTATTCCGTATGGCAGTAAGTCGAGGCGCATTCCTTGTGTTAACGACTGAACGGCATGTTTGCTTGCGCAATATACATTCCCCATTTTATAAGTTTCTTTTCCGGCAATTGACGAAATATTTACAATATGTCCCGAACGCCTTTCTACCATACCCGACGAAATAAGTTTCGTAATGTAAAGCAGGCCTTTTATGTTGGTATCTATCATCTGTTCCCAGTCGTCTATAACACCTTCATTTATTGTATTCATTCCAAGCGCTAACCCCGCGTTGTTAATTAGTACATCAATTTCTTTCCATTCTTCCGGCAATTGGTTCAGTGCCGATTCGGTTTCACGAAAATTTATGATATCGAAATTCAGTAAAAATACTTTCGATTCGGTGTTTTGCCTTATTTCTTCTTGCAGAGATAAAAGCCTGATGTTTCTTCTTCCGGTTAAAATTAAATTGAAGTTATTTTTTGCCATAAGGCGTGCTGTTGCTAACCCGATTCCAGAGGTTGCACCGGTAATTAATGCTGTTTTTTTCATAGTTCACATAATTTATTCCTTAAAATTACAAATTAAGAATTGCATAATCAATAAAAAATAAAATATTAAACGTATGAAATAACAATGTACTTAACTATATTTGTTTTGCACAAAACAGTAAAATTAGATGTTTATGAGTGATATTGTACAAAAGGGAAAAGAATTCAACCTTGAATCTATTCCGGAGCCGGAGAATATAGAAGACGTAGTATATTCATTAATGGTAAACCCAAATCTGTCAACTATTAATTATTTTAACGATTTTAGTGACCAGAATATATCGCCCGACTCGATCGGCAGCAGTGATATCGACGAAACAGGTTTGTTTGAAATAGACCTTAACGGTTCGCTTATGGCTATGAGTACACATGCGTTTCATAACCATATAGAAAACGACCCGAAAAAGGCAATTGAGATTTTGATTTCGCGGGCTGCCAGAAAAATGTTGTGTTCCGGCGTTACACCAGTCGCGGTAAGCGCATTTTTGTATCACATTGATTTTGCCGATCCTAATGGGCAATTTATTGCTTCCGACGCTAAAAAAGGCCTCAAAAATGCGGCGAAAAAATTCAATCTGAAAATATCGGAATGTAAAATAAGATTCGACTGTTTTTCTCAATACAAGCCTATTCCTACCATTATTATAAGTATGGCAGGATTGGTTGAAAACAGAGAACTTGTTACCATGCATGCTTTTAAAAAGAAAGGAAACAATATATTTATAATTGGTAATTCGTTTGATGATTTGGGATCGTCGGAGTACCTTGAATTTTACCATGAAATTTCCGACTCGCCACTTCCTGTTTTCGATATCGATTTAGAATCAAAAATTCATGACGTACTGAAGAAACTCAATAAAATGAATTTAGTAGCAAGCGCCAGTCCTGTTGGAAAGGGAGGTTTGTTTTTTACTTTAATGCGTGCCGCAATGCCAAACGGACTGGGTTTCGATATTACTTCCGACACAGAAATCAGACTCGACTCTTTTCTGTTTGGCGAAGCTATGGGAAGAATTATTGTTGATGTTGATTCGGAAAAAGAAGACGAATTTGTTGGTATATTAACAGAAATGGAAATGCCTTTCTTTACTTTAGGGCATGTAACTAAAGGAGAGATTCGTATCGACGATGTTTCTTTCGGGTTTATCGACAACGGATATAAATAACTTGTGGCAGTAATTCCATATAAAAATTCGCAGAAAAGTAAAAAGGACCAGATTGAGAAAATGTTTGACGACATTTCTCATAAGTACGATTTCCTGAATCATTTACTTTCGTTAAACATCGATAAATTATGGCGGAAAAATGCAATTGGGAAACTGAAAGTTTTTAGCCCACAAAATATTCTTGATGTGGCTACGGGTACGGCCGATTTTGCAATTGCTGCTACCCGTATTGAAAATGCCGTAATTACAGGAATTGACATTTCGGAAGGGATGCTTGGTGCAGGTCGCATAAAAGTTGACAGGAAAAAACTTACAGGGCGAATCGAACTTTTAAAAGCCGATTCCGAAAATCTGCCGTTCGATAATAATACCTTCGACGCTGCAACCATTGGGTTTGGCATACGTAATTTTGAGAATCCGGCACAAGGGCTTTCAGAAATATTAAGAGTTCTAAAACCCGGTGGAGTTATTGTTATACTCGAATTTTCGAAACATGTAAAGCAGCCATTTAAACAATTATATAGTTTTTATTTTACTAAAATTTTACCTCTGTTTGGGAAAATTATATCGAAAAATGGCAGTGCATATACATATCTGCCTGAATCGGTAAAAATATTTCCCGATGGTAACGATTTTATTGAGATTCTTTACAAGGCCGGTTTTGTTGAAGGTAATTGGTATCTGCAAACGTTTGGAATAGCATCGATTTATCTTGCAAAAAAAGCAAAGATTTAAGCAGCAAAGAATATAAATTTAGAAACTGTATTGAATTTACCTGATAAGTTTTTTTTGAACCCCTGAACTGCGTAAAACACCGCGTCAACTTCCAAACGTACTTCGTGCAGTAATGCACGGCACTTTCTATATGTATAGAAACTCTTGTGCAGGGATGCACGGTACTTTCGCGAGGTTGCGAAATGACGATTTGCGATTAAAAGTTTTATCAATCATCAGTCATCAATCTTCAATCAATTGTTGTCAATTGTCCATTATCAATTATTAATTGTTTTAGCGCCTTTCATTTTGAATATGAATCGTAAGAAAACCGACGCTTAAATTCGGAGCAAATTATTCCTGCAGCCACAGCCACATTAAGTGATTCGGCACTTCCGTTATTTTTAAAACAGGGAATCATTATTCTTTTGTTAATAAACGGTTCAACCTCTTTGCGTATGCCGTTACCTTCGTTGCCAACAAACATAATTGTGTTTTCAGGCAGGTATTCGGTGTAAATATTGTTACCATCAGGAAAGGCACCGAAAATGTGAACATTTTTGAAACTTTCTTTTTTTAAAACTTGCCAGGCAGGAATATAAAACAGTTTTGTCCTGAAAATAGAGCCCATACTGGCTTGTACAACTTTTGGGCTGTAAATGTCGGCAGTATCGGGCGAACATAAAATAAAACCAATATTAAACCAGTCGCATGTGCGTATAATTGTACCAAGGTTGCCCGGGTCCTGAATCCCGTCGAGGTAAAGAGTAAGGCCGTTATTAATGTTTTCAGGTATATTTTCATTTTCAGGTATTTCGCACAATGCCATACTGTTTTGAGGATTCTTCAGCAAACTTGCCTTTCTGATTTCTTCTTGAGAGGCTTCTATAATTTCAACTGCATAACTTGTGTCTGTTTTAGTGGTTAACAAAAATTCGTGTGTCGCAATAATTTTTGCAACTTTATAGTTTGAACACAAGGCTTCGGTAACCATTTTGTTCCCTTCAACCAAAAATAAACCTTCTTTTTCCCTGTATTTTTTTAGTGAAAGTGATTTAATGAGTTTTACAATGTTCTTACTAACCATTTTAAATTATATCTTGCATTAAATAATTAGAAGTAAAATTAAAGTTTCTAAACAAAACAACTTCATTATTTTTGTTGAATTAAAAATTTATGTGTGTGAAAAGAAAAAAACTAATAAAGTCTTTGTTGAAATACAGCAGTTTTTTAGCTGTATTACTATTTTTCTTTTCATGTTCGCCGGTGAAATTTGTTTCGGATGGCGAGTATTTGCTAAACAAATCAGACGTTGAGGTAGATAATCCGAAAATAAATAAAGAAGAAGCCAAGTCTTACATAAGGCAAAAAGAAAATTATAAAATACTCGGATTTGCAAAATTTCATTTATGGATATATAACCTGTCTTCAAAGAAAAAAACAAACGGCTGGTTAAAACGTATTGGCGAGCCACCGCAAATTTACAACGAAACGCTTACATACCGTTCAAAAGACCAATTGAAACAATTTTTGAATAACAAGGGATATTTTAACGCAAACGTTAATACCGATGTTAATTTTATAGATAAAAAGCGAAAAGCAAACGTAAAGTACAGTATTGAAACAGGAGATCAATATACAATAAAAGGAATTAACTATCACATAAACGATACTGCCCTGCAAACACTATTTTTTAAAGACACTGCGGTAACACACATAAATAGCGAAACTCCTTTCGATTTGTTTATACTTGAGAACCAGCGGAACGAAATAGTTAAGTTATTCAGAAATAACGGTTATTATTACTTTTCTAAAGAAAACGTAAGTTACTTGGTTGACAGTACTAAATTTGAAAAAGGAGTTATCCTTGACTTATATGTGGGAGAAACAAATATTTCTGCCGATTCATCAAGAGCTTTTAACCCTTATTACTTAAATAATTTTTACATATCAATACTGCCGGGTAATATGCTTTTGAATGATTTACAAAGAGGAAACGACATTTTTTCGGATACTGTAAAGTGGGATAATTTTACCCTTTACCGTAATAATCAGATTAAATATAATACGAGCCTGTTTACCCGTTCCATGAAAATGCAGCATGGGCAATATTATAACTTAAGTGATGTTGAAAATACATTTACAATTTTTAACCGTTTAAGACAATTTCGTTTTATTGACATACAGTTTCGTGAACCTGAAATAAAAAGCGATTCATCTTTGTTAGACGGTTTTATTCGCTTAGCTCCGCTTAACAAACAATCTACTGCATTTGAAATTGAAGGCACAAACACATCGGGAAATCTTGGTATAGCCGGAAATATAAACTATATGCACCGGAATATTTTTAAAGGAGCCGAAGTTTTCCAACTTAATTTCAGGGGAGCAATTGAAAGGCAACATCGATTTACAGAAAACAATACTACGGAATATTTTCACACACGCGAGTTGGGTATAGAATCGACCTTGAACATACCGAAATTACTTGGCCCGGGTAAATATATTAAATCGTTTGAAAAAGTTTTGCCACAAACATTATTTACTGCCGGTTATAACTTTCAGCGCAGGCCCGAATATACACGAACAATAACAAATGTAAGGTTTGGCTACGAATGGATGATAAACGAAAGACTAAAACAAACCTGGACACTTTTCGATTTAAACAAAGTAAGACTATACAGATTCGACCCCAATTTTATAAATGTAATTAAGGACTTATATATTAAAAGCAGTTTCACCGATCACTTTATTATGGCAATGAATTATTCGTTTGTGTATAACACACAAACCTCTAACATGAACAAAAACTATACTTATTTGCGCTTTAATATTGAATCGGCCGGAAATACTTTAAATGTAATTTCAAAAATTTTAAACCAATCAAAAATTCAGCCGGTTGATACTCTTGTTTCGGAGCCGGCCGGGTATTACAGGTTTTTTAATACCCGATATGCTCAGTATATAAAATCGGATATTGAATTCAGGCACGGTTATGAAATAGACCGGTACAACTCGCTGGTAATGCGTGCCTTTTTGGGTATTGGTTTGCCTTATGGTAATTTTGATGTTCTGCCATTCGAGAAAAAATATTTTACCGGTGGAGCAAACGGTATAAGAGCATGGCAGATACGTTCACTCGGGCCCGGAACTTATAAGGCGCAACCGGGAATGTATCCGAACCAGTCGTCTGACATAAAGCTGGAAGCCAATTTTGAGTATCGTTTTAAGTTGATCAGTATTCTTGAAGGCGCTTTATTTTTAGATGCGGGAAATATCTGGGCAATTAACGGAAAAGATAACCGGCCGGGAGCACAGTTTGAAATAGACAAGTTTTACAAACAAATAGCTTTGGGTACCGGTGCAGGTTTCAGGTTCGATTTCAGCTATTTTATTTTTCGGCTTGATTTGGGAGTAAAACTCCGTGAACCGGCAAACAGTTTTAACGAAGGATGGATTATAGGTACACGTTCTTATGAGTCGCATGACTTTAACTTTTCTTTTGCAATAGGTTATCCATTTTAATGTCATGTTCCCAACAATAAACCGATCTCATTTTATTAGCAATGTTTTTTGGGAAACCATATAACGTACAGAAAATATAATATCGTTATTTTTACTGCAACAAAAATTTGAATACATTGGAAAATAATAAACAGCCGCGAGATTTTTTCAACTCAAAATTTGGAGTAATTGCAGCAGCTGCAGGTTCGGCAATAGGGTTAGGAAATATTTGGAAATTCCCGTACATTACAGGAGTTTACGGAGGTGCGGCTTTTTTGTTTGTTTATTTGGCATTGATTGTAGCAATTGGTTTACCGGTAATGTTATCAGAATTTATTATCGGGCGCAGTTCAAGAAGAAATGCTTTTGGCGCATTTAAAGTGCTTGCACCCGGAACAAAATGGAAATACATCGGTATTTTAGGCATTAGCGCAGCTTTCCTTATTTTGTCGTTCTATTCGGTAGTTGCCGGTTGGAGCCTCCAGTATATTATACTTTCATTCGAAAACAGTTTCTCGGGTAAATTGCCCGAAGAAATAGAAGCCATGTTCGCCTCTTTTATTGAAACACCGGTCAGGCCGGTTATTACTCAAATAATTTTTATGTTGCTAACTGCTGCAATAGTAATTATTGGCGTTAAAAAAGGAATCGAAAAATACTCCAAAATACTTATGCCGGTTTTGGTCGTTATTTTAATAATACTGTGTTTTAAATCAGTATCGCTTGAGGGAGCCAAAGCCGGCTTGGCTTTTCTTTTTAATCCCGATTTTTCAAAATTAACAGGCGATGGGATACTGGTTGCCCTGGGGCATGCTTTTTTCACGTTAAGTTTAGGCATGGGAACACTTATAACCTACGGTTCGTATATTAACAGCAACAGTAATCTGGCAAACATAGCCGTTAATGTTACAATTACCGACACTGTAGTTTCAATACTTGCCGGCATTGCAATTTTTCCGGCCGTTTTTGCGTTTGGAATTGAACCAAGCGAGGGCCCGGGTTTAATATTCATAACATTGCCGAATGTTTTTCACAAGATGCCGGGCGGTTATATTTTTTCTATTCTGTTTTTCATGTTACTTTCTATTGCTGCTTTAACATCATCAATATCTATTCTCGAAGTGGTTGTTGCCTATTTTATGGAAGAATTTAAAATCGGACGTAAATCTTCAACTATTATATCTACAATATTAATCTCAATTTTGGGTGTACTTTGTTCTTTATCTATGGGTGTACTTTCGCCGTTTACCTTATTCGAACTGAATATTTTTGATTTGATGGATTGGATTTCGGCAAATTTACTGCTGCCGGTTGGCGGTTTGTTCATTACGCTTTTTATAGGTTGGTTTTTTGGCCGGAGAAAAGTACAGGATGAAATGTCGA
>JAITWJ010000094.1 GCA_031285325.1 Bacteroidales bacterium | reverse complement strand
AATTTTTGATAAATAGTTTATTTTTAAACGATTATAAAAAATGCCCATCAAAACAAGTCAAAAATTGACGATTATAATTATCTAAAAGACAAAATGTTATTCGTTGCAACAAAGTCATTGCTAATTGTCAACTATCAACTGTCCATTGTCAATTTTCCATATCAATTGTTTTTCTGTGTTTCCTGAAATTCAAAACAGTTTTTTAAGAAGTGTTGCCACACGTTAAGGAAGTTCTGCACAATTATGCACATGGCCTCACAAATTCCAACTGTTCTTCATTTCTTGAATATAAAAAACACCGCCAAAATAAGGAACATGAAACCTACCAAATGGTTCCATCTAAATGTTTCCGTTTTGAAAACAAGAATCGTAAAAACGGTAAAAACAAGAAGCGACAATACTTCCTGAATAACTTTCAATTGCCACAGGTTAAACGGCCCTCCGTTTTGTATGTATCCTATTCTGTTTGCCGGCACCTGAAAACAGTACTCAAACAGCGCAATTCCCCAACTTATTAACACTATAAGCATAAGCGGAGCATTGCTGAACCATTGCATTTCTTTGAATTTCAAATGCCCATACCAGGCAAAAGTCATAAAAACGTTTGAACAGGCAAGCAGTATTATGGTAATGTAAGGTTTCATGGTTTTTAATTTAATTATATGTACCGTAATTTTTAATTCGATTTTTGAAATACACCACTAAAATATTATTTTCGCAGCATAAAAGTAAAAGTTTCAAAAAATTAGAAAGTAATGATTAAACATGTAGTCCTGTTCAAACTGAAAGATTATCCTGAACATTTAAAAAAAGAAATTCTGTCAGAACTTACTTCGGGCATAAAAAGCTTAAAAGATAAAATTAGTGAAGCCAAATACATTGAAGTAGGCGTTAACCACGAACTCGACGCGAAGAGTTACGATTTGGCATTGATTTCTCATTTTGAAAGCATCAACGATTTGGAAACATACATTTTTCACCCCGAACATCAAAAAATTTCAAAACGTCTTGGCGAAACTACCATATCAAGAGCTGCCGTCGATTTTGAGTTTTAATTCCCCCCCGATTTTAACCCTATGAATGGTTTGTATCCATTAAAATTTAAACCAATATTCCGTGAAAAAATTTGGGGAGGCAATAAGATAAAGTCAATCTTAAATAAAGACCCCGGCAATATTTTAAATTGCGGCGAAAGTTGGGAGATTTCGACTGTAGAAGATTTTGTTTCGGAAGTAGCAAACGGGTTTCTTGCCGGAAACTATTTAAACGAATTGGTTGAAATATATATGGGCGACCTTGTTGGCGAAAAAGTTTACCAAAAATATGGGAATGAATTTCCACTTCTTTTGAAATTTATTGATGCCGCGCGCGATGTATCAATACAGGTACATCCTAACGACAGTATTGCAAAAGAACGGCATAATGCCTACGGAAAATCCGAAATGTGGTATATTATCAATGCCGAAAACAAAAGCCTTATAAACCCCGGCTTTAACCAACCTGTAACCAGAGAAAAATTTCTTGATTTTGTTAGCAAGGGGAAATTGATGGATTTACTCAAATTCGATAACGTTTCGCCGGGCGATGCTTATTTTGTTCCCGCCGGACAAGTACATTCAATAGGCAAAGGGGTTTTGTTAGCCGAAATTCAACAAATATCCGATGTTACCTACCGTATTTCCGATTTCGACCGGAAAAATGCGGAAGGAAACAAACGCGAATTACATATAGACTGGGCTGTTGATGCAATTAATTACGATTTAAGAGAAGATTCTAAAATTAATTTTAATGCCGAAAAAAACAATTCTACCGAATTGGTTTGCTGTAATTATTTTACAACCAATATTCTCGAATTCAATAAAAAAATAGACAAGGATTACAATCAAATTGATTCGTTCATAATTTATATGAACCTTGAAGGCGACTTTCTGATAAACTACGAGAAAGGTTCTGAACTTGTAAAAAAAGGGGAAACAATTTTAATACCGGCCTGTTTGGAAACTTTCCAACTAATTCCAATTTCAAGCGAAATAAAAACATTGGAAGTATATATTAAATAATATTTGGTGTTTAATTTCTTAACTCAGAGCAAATATTGTAATGGAAATTAAAGAAGCACGATTTATAATAAGCAATACCGATGTGAAAAAATGCCCCGTTCCGAATAAACCGGAATATGCTTTTATTGGCCGGTCGAATGTTGGGAAATCGTCGCTCATAAATATGCTCACCAATAAAAAATCGCTGGCTAAAACATCAGGCAAACCGGGTAAAACACAGGTAATAAATCATTTTCTTGTAAATGAAGAGTGGTATTTAGTTGATTTGCCCGGATACGGATACGCAAAAGTACCAACAGCCGAACGCAAAAAGTGGGAAAAATTCATACGAAAATATATACTCGAACGCGAAAATCTTTACTGCCTGTTTGTGTTAATCGATTCACGCCACGAACCTCAAACTGTCGATATTGAATTTATGGAATGGCTCGGAACGAACAAAATTTCATTTGTTATGGTATTCACAAAGATTGACAAATTGAACACCGGAGAATTAGATGAAAACATAAAAGTTTATGAAAAAAAAATGCAAGAAAGCTGGGATGAAATGCCTTGTTTTTTTATAACATCAGCCGAAACAAGGCAGGGAAAAACAGAATTGCTCAATTTTATTGACAAAATAAACAGGGCCGAACAATCTTAATTTTTACGAATAATTATTTTAACTTGAAAACAAAAAATTGCGAAAGTATAAAGAATATTAACTTTGTAGCAAATAAGAAAAAGAGCATTGGTATGGGTATTAAAAATCACTCTTTAAAAATTTTTTCATGCAGAAATACACGGTATTTAACTGAAAAAATATGCGACAGTTTGAATATTGACCTTGGCCTTTCATCGTGTCCGGTATTTGCCGACGGCGAATTTGAACCTTGTTATGAAGAAACCATCCGTGGTTCGCACGTTTTTATTGTTCAGTCAACACCGCCGCCCGGCGATAATCTACTGGAATTATTACTGATGATAGACGCTGCAAAACGTGCCAGTGCATACAGGGTAATTGCAGTTATTCCTTACTTTGGTTACGCGCGACAAGACAGAAAGGATAAACCTCGGGTTTCTATTGGTGCAAAACTTTTGGCAGATATACTTTCAGTTGCCGGTGTTGACCGTGTAATCACCTTAGACTTACATGCCGACCAGATTCAGGGTTTCTTCAATGTTCCGGTAGATCATTTATTTGCTTCTACACTTTTTGTCCCGTTCATTGAAAAAATGAGGCTGAAAAATGTTACAATAGCCTCGCCCGACGTAGGAGGTACAAAACGTGCCAATACATACGCGCGTATGTTGGAAACAGAAATGGTTATTTGTCATAAAACACGTGCAAAAGCAAATGTTATAGGTACAATGACCGTTATCGGTGATGTTGTTAATAAAGATGTTATCCTGGTTGACGATATTATTGACACTGCCGGCACAATCACCAAATCGGCTGATCTTATTATGGATAAAGGCGCTAAAAGTGTTAGGGCTTTTGCTGCTCATGGCGTTTTATCAGGGCAGGCAATAGAAAGAATTGAAAAATCGGCTTTAACAGAAGTTTATTTTACCGATTCAATGCCTCCTAAAACTTGCAGCGATAAGATAAAATACATATCAGTGGCCGAAGCATTTGGCGAAGCAATATTAAGAGTGTATAAAAATCAGTCGATTAGTTCATTATATTACAAGTAATTTTTATATTTGCATAGCTTTTTCCGTAAGCAGGCGCATAAGGTTATGCATGCTGTTTGTCCTGTCGATAACGAGCAGGAAGGACTGAGTACCATAATTTATTAACGTAATTTTTATAAAAATGAAATCATTAGTTCTTAAAGGACAACTAAGGGAAAACCTTGGTAAAAAAGACGCTAAAAAACTTCGCGCACAGGAACTTATCCCTTCTGTTATGTATGGCAGCGATGAAATAATCCATTTTGCAGTACCTTTCAGCGAATTACGGCAATTGGTTTACACACCGAGTTCTTTTATTGCGTCAATTGATATTGACGGGAAGATTTATAAAGCCATTATGCAAGACATACAGTGGCATCCGGTTGAAGAGCAGGTTCTTCATGTTGACTTTCTGCGTATCAACGAAGGGCATCCGGTTAAAATGGAAGTTCCTGTAAATGTAGTTGGTCTCGCAAAAGGGATCAAAGCCGGAGGAAAACTTAAAACAAACATGCGCAAGCTTAAAATAAAAGCTTTAGCCGAGTATCTGCCTGATACTATTGATATTGATGTTACCAGTTTAGATTTGGGACAAAGTATTAAGGTTAGTAACCTAAAACTTGAAAATGTGGAATTACTCGACAGTAAATCGAACATTATTGTAACCGTTTCAATGACAAGAGCTGCAAGATCGGCTACGAATTCTGCTGTTGGAGAAAGCGAAGATACTTCGAAAGATACTGTTTCTTAAAAATAAGTATGAAATTGATAATTCTGTGAAATACTTAATTACTGGTATTGGTAATATAGGGTCAGAATATAAAAATACCCGCCATAATATTGGTTTTAGAATATTGGATGCATTTGCTGATGCATCCAATATTAGTTTTAGCGACAAGCGTTACGGATTTGTAGCCGAATACAAATTCAAAGCACGTACATTTATACTTCTTAAGCCAACAACATATGTGAACTTAAGCGGACAGGCAGTAAATTACTGGCTTAAGAAAGAAAATATCCCGCTTGAAAACTTGCTAGTGATTGTCGATGATTTGGCTTTGCCTTTCGGAGCATTGCGTTTAAAAGCTAAAGGCCGTGATGGTGGACACAATGGATTAAAAAATATAAACCATGTTTTAGGTGTAAATGATTATGCCCGCCTCAGGTTTGGTATAGGCGATAATTTTCATAAAGGCTTTCAGGTTGATTATGTTTTAAGTGAATGGTCAACTGATGAACAAAAAGAATTACCTGAAAAAATTGATACTTGCATAGAAATAATTAAAAGTTTTGGAACAGTAGGTGTTGAACGAACCATGAATTTTTTTAATACAAATAAATGACTGAAGAAGTCAGAGTTGATAAATGGTTATGGGTGGTGCGGATCTTTAAAACCCGCAGCGAATCGACCGAAGCCTGTAAAAAAGGCCATGTATTAATAGACAAATTACCGGTTAAACCATCGCGTATGTTACGGATGGGGCATATTGTGCAGGTAAAAAAATCACCAATAGAGCGCAGTTATAAAGTGCTTGGAATTTCAGAAAAACGAATATCAGCAAAATTAACCGAAGAATTTGTTATGGATATAACACCGTCCGAAACACTTGAACTGCTTGAAATACAAAAAAACATGCATTGGATTATGCGCAAAAAAGGAACAGGAAGACCAACTAAAAAAGAACGTCGTGATATTGATGATTTTTTAAAGTCTTAATCTATTCATTTTGAACATTCTAATGCAATGTAATTTCATCTAATAAAAAAACAAATAATTTTAAATATTTTTTACAATTTAGTTTGTAGATAATAATATTTATATATCTTTGTGCCATGTTGGTCGTTCAGACCAATTGTGTGTTTGGGGGTTATCATTTAGGGGCAGTTGATGAACTGCCCCTTTTCTGTTTTATACTTCATTCATAAACTACTTATTAAAAATTATAAATCAAGGGTTAAGAGATATGAATTATGCATGTCCTTTGGTTTACTCAAAGCCCTAACTTGAAAGGACATATAAGTAAGTCCCCTCAGGATATTCAGCGGCAAGTTAGTGGTAGATTCAGTCAACCACAAGCGCGATTCATACATACTGCTAATATTTCAATTCAGCAAATTATGGTTCAGATAGTTGATGAGCGAAACTATATATAACGATTTAAATAAGGTAGTTAAAGGCTAAACTTCCCCGTTTGCAATTAGCCATTCCGCAATTTGAACGGCATTTAAAGCTGCACCTTTTTTAATTTGGTCGCCAACACACCAAAAAGTAATTCCACACGGATCGGTAATGTCTTTGCGAATTCTTCCCACATAAACATCATCTTTTCCTGAAACAAACAACGGCATAGGGTATTGTTTTTCAGATGGATTGTCGATAACAGTTAATCCTTCAAAATTTTCAAACGCTTCTCTTACCTGTTCAACCGAAAGCGGTTTTTCGGTTTCTACCCAAATGGCTTCCGAGTGGGCGCGTGCAACCGGTATTCTAACACAGGTAGCACTTACTTCGGCATCGGTATGCATTATTTTTTTGGTTTCCCAGCTCATTTTCATTTCTTCCTTGGTATAATTATTATCAAGGAAAACATCGATGTGTGGAATTATATTCATTGCAAGTTGGTATGGGAATTTGCTGACAGTTAATTTATCGCCATTTACAATTCCTTTAATTTGCTGTTCAAGTTCGGCAATTCCACTTGCACCGGCTCCACTGGCTGCCTGATATGTTGCTACCCTTACACGTTTAATATGCGAAATTTTTTCAATTGGTTTTAATGCAACAACCATTTGAATTGTTGAACAATTCGGGTTGGCAATAATATTTCGAGGACGATATTTTGCATCTTCAGGGTTCACTTCCGGCACAACCAGCGGAATATCGTTTTCGTACCGAAACGCGCTTGAATTGTCGATCATAATTGTACCGTGCTTGGTTATAGTAGCTGCAAATTCTTTCGAAACACTTGCTCCGGCCGAAGTAAGGGCTATATCAATATCCTTAAAATCGTCGCCATGCTTAAGTTCTTTAACTGTCAGTTCTTCTTTTTTAAATTCATATTTATTTCCGGCGCTTCTTGCCGAACCAAATAACACCAATTCATCAAGCGGAAAATTACGCTCTTCAAGTACACGAAGGAACTCTTGTCCTACTGCACCACTGACTCCTACAATTGCAACTTTCATAGTAATTTTAAAAAAAGTTAAATTAGCTAATATTTTATCGGGATAAAAGTAGTATTTTACAACCAAATTGTAAATGATATATATAGTATTACATCAAATTTTTAACAATCATTTTGCTAATAATATTCAATTATTTTGCATGGCTGTGTATTGTGAATTGTGAATTGCTTTCATACTGTAAAAACAATCAACAATACTTTAACAGATATAATTTAAACTATGAACAGGTTAATTTTTAGATATAAAAGAACGGTATTGGCTATAATGTTACTGTTTGTATTTGCAGGCTGCGCACAATACGAAGATACAGACATCGTAAAAAAATTATCGGTTTACGAACAGCGTCTGGTACTTAATACACAAACAATATGGAATGAGAGTTTTTCTGTTCCGGATAAAGGAATATGGGGCGATGGCGCCGGAAATATTATTTCAGATTTTAACGACATTGCAAATTGGACTTTACAGTACTCAAAAGTTCAGCTTTCAAATGCCGGCGATTATGCAAAAACGGTTGCTACTTCGGGCGGTAGATTCGAGGCTTGCGATATAGACGGCGAAGTTTGTTGGAAATCGGAAATAATACATATTTCGGGTTTCGAGAAAATTAACATCAAACTTGAAGCCAAAGAAACAGGCAGTAATAAAAATACGGAAACAAAATATCTGAAGGCTTTCTATATTATTGACGACAGTGCCGAAATTCCTTTTGAAACAAACAGCGAGAGTGCAGGTAACTGGGGGTCTGCCGTAGCAGAACAAAAAGGAATTTCAGGCAAAACACTGCAAATTGTGGTTTACGTATCAAATAACTATGCTTCGGATAAAGTTATACTCGACGAAATAGTTGTCTGGCCTGAAGAAAAAGTATATCCGGTGGCACGCCCCGGCGATTTACTGATAAATGAGGTTTTATTTAATCCTTATCCCGAAGGAGAAGATTTTATTGAAATTTATAATATTTCTGATAATGAATTTCCTTTAAATAAATATTTCCTTGCATCGCGCGGCAACAACCTTGATCTTACTCAAATATACTCGTTAGCAGGTAAAAACTATCTGTTGCCACCCCAAAGCTATCTTGCAGTTACTAAAGACACCAATGCTGTTTTTTCTTACTATTCTATTGAATGCCGTAGCTGTTTCCAGCAGGTTGAAAGAATGCCGGCGTATAACAACAACGAAGATTACATTGTTCTTTTAAACGAAAACATGGAAATTATTGACGAGCTTCATTACACTGTAAAAATGCATCATCCGTTGCTTGCCGATGTAAACGGTATTTCGCTCGAAAGAATTTCGGCAGCCGGAACAAATACACCCGGTAACTGGGCTTCGGCAAGTACTCAGGCAAGATATGCAACACCGGGCTATAAAAATTCGCAGTTGAGCGAAAGCGAAATTTACAAACCTCAAGTTACTTTTTCTCCGGAGGCTTTCTCGCCAAATTCCGATGGATATAACGACAAATATGAAATACGTTTTAAGTTAGATAAAACGGGTTATACCGGCAGTATAAATATTTTTGACGCTAAAGGCCGCCTTGTTTTAAATTTAGCAAACAGTACCATTATGGGAACCGGCGATGTATTTATCTGGGACGGGAAAAACATGGCAGGACAGAAACAGCCCGTTGGAATTTATTCAGTTGCAGTTGAAATATTTAATCCCTATGGTCAGGTTTTCACATTTAAAAACAGTGTTGTATTAACCGACATTTGGTAATTACATGATTAAGTTTTTAAAATTGTAAAACCGGAAGAACACATCTCTGTAATTTGCAGTTTATTTTGATTACGATACCAAACATTGGTCATTAAATTTTTAATATTTTCACCATAAAATAAAAATTAAAACTATGAATAATACACTTTCGCAGTTAAAACCACAGCCATTGTTCAATTTTTTTGAACAAATATGTCAAGTGCCGAGGCCTTCAAAGAATGAGGAACAAATAAGGCAGTTTTTACTCGATTTTGCCAAAGCAAACAACCTTGAAGCCAAAACAGATACGGCAGGAAATGTTTTAATCAGGAAACATGCCGTAAAAGGAAGAGAAACAGCGCCAACAGTTATCCTGCAAACGCACATGGATATGGTGTGTGAAAAAAACGACGGAAAAGTTTTCGATTTCAATAACGATTCTATTGAACTTTGTGTAACTAATGGCTGGGTAAAAGCCAATGGTACAACTTTAGGCGCAGACTGTGGAATAGGAATAGCAGCACAAATGGCCGTACTTGCTTCAACAAAAATACAACACGGACAATTGGAATGCCTTATAACAGTTGATGAAGAAACCGGGCTTACAGGAGCTTTTGCCCTGGAACCCGGCTTTACAACCGGTTCTGTTTTATTGAATCTCGACTCGGAAGACGAAGGCGAAATTTTTATCGGCTGCGCCGGTGGAATCGACACAATTGCAACCTTCAGGTTTGAAAAGGAGCCGGTTCCCGATAATTTTACAGCGCTCAAACTTTCAGTTACAGGCCTGTCAGGAGGGCATTCAGGTGTAGATATCAACAGGCATCGCGGAAATGCCAATAAAATTATAACTCGCTTTTTATGGAAAGCAATGCAGAGTTTTGAAATACTCATAACCGGATTTGACGGCGGAAACCTGCGCAACGCCATTGCAAGAGAAGCATTCGTATCGGTTGCAGTTCCCTGCATCGAGAAAGAGAAATTTATCAACGCCTTCAAAGATTATTCTGCCAAAGCAAGTTTTGAATTTGAATTTGCAGAACCCGCATTAAAACTGGTTGCCGAAGAAATTAAGATGCCCGGATTTGTTATCGACAAAAAAACGCAGCAAAATTTAATATCAGCCATTAATGCCTGTCCGCACGGTGTTTTAGAAATGAGTACCCGAATGAAAGGCATCGTAGAAACATCTACAAATTTGGCCTCAGTAAAATTTAAAAACAATGAAATACACGTTGCAACAAGCCAGCGCAGTGAGTTAGAAAGCCGTAAATATATGGCCGCCGAAATGGTAGAATCCATCTTTAAACTTGCAGGCGCCACTGTTGAACATTCCGAAGGCTATCCGGCATGGACACCCAATCCCGACTCCAAAATTCTTAAAATTACAACCAATTCGTATGAAAAACTTTTTGGTGAAAAGCCCATTATAAATTCCATACATGCAGGATTGGAATGCGGGCTTTTCCTTGAAAAATATCCAAACCTCGACATGGTATCATTTGGCCCTACAATTCAAGGCGCACACTCGCCCGACGAGCAGTTAGATATTTATTCAACCGGAAAATTCTGGAAACACCTTGTCAATATTTTGGAAATAATTAATTAACCAATGTAATACAACCCGCAGATAACTACTGGCTATTTTTAGATGATTGCCGGGCGATTTCAAATAACTGCCGGGTGCCATCAAATGATTGCTGGGCATCGTCAGATGATTTCTGGACGTTGTCAAATGATTGCTGAATACCGGAATCTTACAGATTAGTTTTCGCAATCATAAAAATCAAACAAGTCTGATAAATATTTATATGAACTGGCAGGAAATAACCACATATACAGTATTGGCGGTGAGCGTAATTTTCGCCGTGCTCAAACTCCGCAGGCATCTATCCGGAAAACAGTCCTGCAGCAGCAAATGCTCCGGCTGTTCAGGCAACTGCAAGTGAAATAACGTAACCAATGACGATAGATAATAAACATTGCACATGGCGGGCACACCGTTACTCGAAACAGTATGCTCCGTTTTCGCCGGCAAAGTATTAATAAACCCTGTACTTGATACTTAATTTTTTTCTTGTAGAGGTGAATTCCGGATTCAAGTGCTTCCTTACGCTTTCAAGATTCATGCCTTTCGTTTTTACCAGGTCGCATACCACCTCTATTTGCTCCACAACATGCGGTTTAAACCATATCCCGCCGTTTTTATCAACGGTATGATCTACTATGCTGAACCTGTCAATCCACATGCGTATTGTCCACTTACTCACATTAAACATCTCCGATACCTCGTCAAGCGACTTTGGGGATTTATCTTTACGGCCTACGGTTGAAAATCTATCATTCATAACAATTACTATTTATACCCTGCAATATTATTTTGCATTTACTCCATTATATTCCGCCCGCTTTACTGCCCATACCATAACGTTGGTAAAGAGGCGTGCGTTTTCTACATTGTTGTGGTCTGTATGGGTAAATCATAGCTCATCGTACAAATATCGGTTTTTTATACTCTTTAGCAAATTATTTACCTGTAAATATATATCTAAGTATTATTTTGTATTTATACCTTTGTATTCCGCCTGCTTTACTGCCCACGCCATAATGTTGGCGAAGAGGCGCGAGTTTTCCACGCTGCCGTTGCCGTTGGCGGTTCTCCATCCGGTGCGTGTTATCGGCTTGAAATTATTGTCGAAGGCAAGCGGGTGGGTCTCCGTAGAGCCTGCCGTTCCTGCGGTGGAACCTGTTCCTCCTCTGAGGTTGGCAAAGGCCCCGCCGTCGCCGATGAAAAACAGGTTGTAATTCTTGTGCCGGAACATGATGGGGTCGCCGTACTGGGTTCTGCTGTACACTACGATCTCGTCTTCCGGCAAGCCTCTTACCGCGCACTCGGTATTAACGTCGTTGCCCCAGTAGCGTCCCCGGATATCTCCGAAAGGCCCGTTGGTGATCTCGTCGTTGACGGTATTCGCTATTTGAAAGTCCCATTCGTCCACTCCGCCTGTCATTATGGTACGGCCCGGATACATCGCCTGGAAGATCCGTAGTGCGAACGTATGGTGTTCCAGCGCCAGAACGAGCACTCCGTCATTCCTCAGGTAATTCATAACATAACCCGCAACTGTCACAGGGTCGTTTACGGCCAGGTCGTATCCGGTAAACACTATATCGGGTTTGTTGTCGAACATCTCTTTGATATATTGGGATATATAGACGCCCTTGCCGGTGCTCAATACCGTATGGTCGAACGTCTGTGCGGGGCTGTACCGCTCGATCTTCACGGCGCTGTTCGCGTTTGTGCCGAAGTTCGCGGATGCGTCCACTATTTTCCGCGTACCAGACCCCGGCTGCATGAGATAGCCCGCGTCGTTCTCGTAATACCCCCACCCGTACGTCCGCTTCAGGGAGATAGTAAGTTTTTGCATGTCGATGTTGTAAGTTACTTTTTTGCCGGCGCTCCACGTATGGCTGTTGAGCGGTATCTCCTTACTCGTGCCGTCGCTCAGGGTGATCCTCACTTTGGCGTTGGGGCCGAGCGTTTGGGGGATCATCATCAGATAGCCGTTGCCTGCGATGGGGTTGGTCATGGCGGAGGTGCAGGTGTAGTAGTTCGTGTACTTGTTGTCGAAACGGATCGCGACGCTGCCTATGTCGTTTGCCAGCCCCGTCGTTGTCCACGCGATATTGTCGCCGTCCACCACGGCGTATCCCTGCCCGTACACGTTCTCGATACTTATTTTGGCGACCCTCTCGCCGGTGCCCCTGATCTGGAAACCCACGCAGGTGAGGGCGTGCTTCATTTGCAATGCTACGGCGCTGTGCGTGGGGCGCACGTCGTAGCGCGGCACAGCCATCATCAGGTCGGGCTGCAGGGTTACGTCCGCGGGCAGGGTGTATAGCAGGGATGGTTTGCCGTCCATTACTCCGAGCGTCGCGACGCCGTTATTCGCGGCGGCGGCGTAGGGCGCGTAGGCGAAAAAGGAGTATCTGTCTGTCGGTGCGGCGGCGTCCCAGCGGACGGGGTCGCCATCGTATTCCCATTTGCCGGTATCCTCGTCCCTGACCATCTTCCGGTTATCCATTTTGTTCGCCACGGCGGACGTGCTCCAGCCGTCGGCCCCGGTTGCAAGGCAATACACCCCCATCGAGGCCATGTCGGCGGCGTGCTCCACGGGCATGCCGCGGGTGGCGGCGCCGTCGTCCACCTGCGCGGTGAAGAGCACGTGCTGCGCAGGATCGTATAGATTGTTGTTTTCATCCCCGTTTATTAAATCTTTCTCGCATCCGCTTAGCAAAGAGGCCGAAGTGAGCAGCAGGGCAGAAATGTATTGACAGGTTTTCATATTTTATGTTTTTATTTTAATACTATTTTTTTGTGAGCCGCGGGGGAGATCCAACCCCCGCGGCCCTGTTTTTTCTCACACCATGTGCGGGAAGCAGTTGCTTAATTCAGCGCATTGGCTGGCTGGTCGTCCCAAGTGGAGACTACAGGAATCAGGTGGATGTAGTCGTCGCCGGTAAGGGCCTCGGGAACTTTTGGGCCGTCGGGATTATTGTCGCCGTCCTCATCGCCCACCACCAGGTCGGTGCGGTTACCGTTTTCATCGTAGTAGTTCTGGTCGAGCAGATAGCCGCCGCTGCCGGGCAGGGTGATGTTGTAGATGTAGCCTTTGCCCTCTTTCCAGTCGAGCGTGAACGGATAGCCGACCTTAACGAAGAGCGCGCCGGTGTAGTTTGCCGTCTTCAGGGCCGAGCCGGCGTATGCCGGATGGTTGCTGGCGTCGGCGTAGCCGATGTAGTTGTCGTCGCCCGCTTTGGCCAGGCGGTACATCATTGTAACGTGGCTTTTACCGTCGGGCTCAACCGTATTGGGGCTGGTGGTAATCCAGTTCTGGTTGTTGTCGGCCTGCGGCATCAGCATCAGGTGGTTGCTGTGTACGCCGGAGAAGATCGGCTTGGCGGTACCGGTGCCGGCCCAGGGTATAACGGGAAGGGCGTTTGCCGTAGGGTTGCCGGTGGGACTGTCGTAGATTGTGCCGTCGTAGGTGTACTTGTTATACGCGCCGTCTATCATACCCCAGGAGGGGGAGGCGTCGGTGAATTTGCGAAGCCCTTGCATGGACACGTTATTGATAGCAAGCCCCTGTACATAAGCCGTGTGGCCGGTGGCTACGTTCAGTCCGAAATCAACCTTCGATAGCAGGTGCTTGAACGTGATAGACAGACTGGAGCTCATAGGTTTGGCGGCAGCCGAGGCCGTGGCGCTCAGCAGGTCGATCTGCTCCGCAGCAGTCGGTTTCACACTGAATGTGCCGGTGACGGTTTGTGTAGATGCCGTGGCGGTCAGAGAAGAAAATCCGTTGGCGGATGTCGCTTCAGGATAGATCGCGTAAAAGTTCATCGGGTACTTGGCCGCGTCCGTTGGCCATTTCACAGGGGTGGTAAAATTCCATGTTCCTTTCGCTCCATCGTAGATGTGCTTGTTGGCGCCGTCGATTGATGCATTGCCATCGGAATACCAGGCGTCTGCAACGTTGGCCGCAGTACCGTACACGGTAAAGCCGCTGGTTTGAAGATTAGATACATTCGCGATAGTCGCGCGGGTGGTGGTACCCACAAGGCTGATCTGATCAGGGTTGACATTGAGGTTAGTTACCTCGTCCTTGCTGCAGCTTGCCATGAGGGCTACTACTGCCATTGCTAAAATTACTTTCTTCATTTTACTTTTTTTTAAATTGTTAAACATGATGATTTGTGTTAATTTTTTTAATATTTTATAATTCGTTTTTGTTAAAATCGGTACAAAGGTAGGCCTGGCGATAACGTCTCCGAAATAAAATCTATCAAACATTCGAATACTGTCATTTGGCAATCCTATTAAATACGCGATCATAGTTTTTTCTTTCTGTTTGCAGGTCATTAATTCAAATTGATTTCCTCATCGTCCCAATCACCTACCCTGATGCCGCTCTCTATCCATGGTAATTCTATGGACCCGGGGTTATCGGGATATCCGGGTTCATTTGGATATCCAGGTTCATCGGGAGATTCGGATTCCTCGGGGATGTGCAGGTTTATGTCCGTACCCGAACTCGCCTTTACCTGTTTGGTTACATCGAACAGCATCGGCCCTGAAGTGGTGTAAAGTTCACCTGTTACTAAAAGTATGTCTAAAGCTATCCGGTAGGTTCCCGTTGCGGCCTCCTGCGGCAACCGCCCGAACGAAAGGAACGACTTGCGTGTGGTTCCGTCTGTTTGATTGGCGTCCCAAGTGCGCCCGTTGAGCAGGAACAGGTAGGTCGATGGCTGTTGTTCAGTACGTGCCGAAGCCATATAGACTTTGCTGGCCAACCCGCTTACCGCGGTGTGCATCGCCTGTACCGAGGTAAGGTTCTTTACATGGGCTGTTACGTTTACATTGTAGGTGAGGTTTCTCATAACGATATGAGTGAGCGCACCGAGCATTTCTTCGGTCGAAGTCAGGGTGGCGGCCCTGTAATTGCGCGAAACGGCCACCATATCCTCCGTCACCTCGAAATCGTCCAAATTCCACGAAGCTAAACGCAATGGTTCCACAATGATGTTCTCTCCCACAGCGGGACGGTAGAACGGGAAACGTTCCGTACGCTCTGCGGCGGACAGAGGGTTGATTGTGGCGGCGAAACGGTCGTAATCGTTCGCATCCGAAAAAGTAATAGCATCTTCCCAATAGCTTATGTCGCTCACCGACTCGTTCATCACGATTACTTTGTATCTGCCGACAGGCAACTCGAGCTGTCCTTGAAATATGTTGCTCTCAAGATGGTTCTCGAATACGGGCGATCCGTCCTCGGGGTAGAAGCGCAGCGAAACGCGGTGCACGTGCGCCCCGCCCGTGGGGTCGGCCTCAGTTACGGGGATGTTCGACTGGCTCCAGTCGATGCGTACCGGAATCAAAGCGGTTATCCTGAAGTCTTCTTCTTCCAGTGGGCGGCGTTCACAAGAACCCATCAGCACGATGCAAGTCGCAAGTAACATGAATGTCAGAAATTTTACCGTAAGTCCGGCCACGTCCTTTTTTATCATATTGCAAATTCTGTTTATCATGGCAATTCTCATTTGAATTTTCTTTTGTGATTAAGCATAAATACCAGCGATACTTTGGCTCTTGCCGGGCCTACCCAGATAAAGTTACCACTGCGTTGGCGAATCAGGTGCCACTCGTCGTCCGAGCCAAAGCGAGGTATGTACTCATGGTAGCGTGTCTGCATATAGCCCATGCCCAGTGAATATTCCATCCGCCAATTACCGTTGCGGCTGATTGTGTGGGCATAACCTGCCGACAATCCGGCATGGAACAGTTCGCCCTGATATCCTTTATTTTCCCATTCTAAATCGTAATAGCCTGCTCCGGCGTGGAGTCCGGCGAACCAGCCCGTCATAGGCAGCCTGTGCTCCCTGTTTCCCAACCAGCGGCGCATTTCGAGGGTTCCTAAGCCCAGTTGCAGAGCACGCTGTTTATCCACCTGCAACCACCAGGGAAATATCCACTCTCCGGCGAGCGACCAGTGGGATCCCAGCGGAACCTCTATCTCCGTGTTGATAGCCGAGGACGCATCGAAGAGCAGGTTAGTCTTCAAGGCAAAGAGCGGTTTGTGGAGGCTGTCGTTTACAGGGTGTATGAGAATTATGGTGTCGATCTGTTTACCGCCTGAAGTCCGCTTACTCCCCGTGCTCTGCTGCTCCTGTTGGGCGGACACAAAAAAGGATGCAAACGCAAAAAGCAGTATTAGAATCAGTTTAGATCTCTCTCTTACATCAATTATCACTTTTTTTGGTTTCATCATATATCAAATTATTGTACGGTTTTTGACCGTATTGATTTTTATGATGCAAAGGTAGATTCGGTGTCAGTACATCTGAAATAAAACCAATCAAATGTACGAATATCAGTATTCAACTGTTGAATACTCATTGAAAAACAAATTGTTATACTTTAATAATTGAAAAATATTAATTATTAATATTACCTGTTATGCATTTTTCTAAATGTGCAACAGGTAATGTATAAATGCCAACAATCTTGTTTTTTAGATTGTAATCTCAATTTATATGTAAACTTCCAATACCTTTTATTTTTTAAAATAAACCGGTTTCTTGCCTTTTTATAGATACTGTGCTTAATATATTTACCGGCTGAAAGCTGAGTATAACTTATACAGGAGAGTGTAATGCCTTGTGTAAGGTTTCGGTCGGAATGACTGTTTGTTGTATGGCAGGCGGCATAAAAAAGAAGGGCGAATGTTATGTTATTCGCCCCTGCATTTATTTTCTTCTCTTAATTGCTAATTCTTTAATATTGCCTGTGTGTCTGATGCTATTACGTATTCTTCGTTGGTTGGAACTACTATAACAGTTACCTTGCTGTCGGGTGTGCTTATAACCATTTCCTTGCCCCGCATTCCGTTATTTTTTGAATCGTCAATGCAAATACCCATATATTCCATATTCTGACATACTGCTTCGCGCATTGTGCACTGGTTTTCGCCAACGCCTCCGGTAAATACGATAATGTCAACTCCACCCATTGCTGCTGCATACGATCCGATATATTTTTTTATACGGTAGAAATATACATTCATTGCTAACATTGCGCGTGTATTGCCTTCTTTTACGGCGGCTTCCAGTTCGCGCATGTCGGACGATACACCCGATATGCCCAATACGCCACTGTTTTTATTGATTAAATCTGACAGTTGACTTGCATTCAATCCTTCTTTATTCATGATAAACGTGAGGATGCCGGGGTCAACATCGCCGCAGCGGGTGCCCATTAACAAACCTTCAACTGGTGTCAACCCCATTGAAGTGTCTAACGATTTGCCGTTTTTAATAGCTGTTATTGAACCGCCGTTGCCTATATGTGCCGTAATAATACGTTGCTGGTTGTAGGGTACGCCCAATATTTCGCAAGCTCTGTAAGATACGTAGCGATGGCTTGTTCCATGAAAACCATATCTTCGCACTCCGTATTTTTTGTACAAATCGTACGGTAACCCGTATATATACGCATAATCGGGAATAGTTTGATGGAATGCCGTATCAAACACGGCAACCTGCGGCACGTTTGGTAAAATTTTCTGCATCGCATAAATGCCTTCAAGGTTTGCCGGATTGTGTAATGGAGCAAGTTTCGAACATTCTCTTACGTTTGCAATTACTTCGTCGTCGATTAAAACGCTTGATGCGAATTTCTCTCCTCCGTGAACAACCCTGTGCCCAACTGCTTCAATTTCGCTGTATGTTTCGAGGCATCCGTATTTTTTGTCTGTTAGTACATTTAGTATAAAAGCAATCCCGTCTTCATGCCCTGTAATGTTTTTCTCGATAGTTATTTTCTCATCATTTGAATCAATCAATTTAAGGAATGTACCCGGAAGGCCAATTCGTTCAATTCCGCCTTGTGCCATTACCTCGCCTGATTCCATGTCAAAGAGTTTGTATTTAATGGAACTGCTTCCGCAGTTTAATACTAAAGTTTTCATGTTTTTTCCCTGTTAATCTTTATGAGTTATGCTTGTTGTTTTTTATTATTCTTCAACCCTATTGCCTGATTGCAAGTTATAGCTGCAATTTTATAGATATCGTCAATAGAACAACCGCGCGACAAGTCGTTGACCGGCGCTGCCATTCCCTGTAATATAGGGCCAATAGCTTCAGCGCCTGCCAACCGCTGTACAAGTTTATAGCCAATATTTCCGGCATCAAGGTTTGGGAATATCAATGTATTTGCCCGTCCTGCTACATTACTGCCGGGCGCTTTTTGGGCTGCAACTGTCGGCACAAGCGCTGCGTCGGCTTGCAGTTCGCCGTCGATAAGAAGGCCGGGCGCCATTTCTTTTGCTATTCGGGTTGCTTCTGTTACCTTATCGACCGATTCGTGTGAAGCGCTGCCTTTTGTAGAAAAACTTAACATTGCAACACGTGGTTCCGTGCCAACCAGCGCACGTGTGGTTTGCGCTGTGGATACGGCTATTTGTGCCAGTTCTGAAGCCGTAGGGTTAGGCAATGTAGCACAGTCGGCAAATACAAGAAGACCTTTTTCCCCAAAAGCTTCGTTTGATGTAAACATCAGGAAAGCGCCTGATACGCAACTAATGCCGGAAACTGTTTTAATAATCTGTAAGGCAGGGCGAAGTACGTTTCCGGTGCTGTTGAGCGCTCCGGCAATTTCACCATCCGCATCATTGGCCTTAATCATAAGGCAGGCTAAATATAGCGGATCTTCTACCAAAACAGCTGCTTTTTCGGGTGTCATACCTTTGGCTTGGCGTAACTGAAATAACAAATCGGCGTATGCCTGTTTTTTCTCATTATCCTGAGGATCAATTATTGTTGTTCTTTCTATATTCTTTAAATTGTATTCATAAGCGAGTTGCATTATTTTTATCCGATTGCCAAGTAGAATTATGTTTGCTACTTCATCGGCAACTAACTTATCAGCCGCTTTCAAGGTTCTCTCCTCTGTCCCCTCCGGCATCACAATGCGTTGTTTATTAACTTTCGCATTTTCAATAATTGATTGTATTAAATTTCCCATATAATTTTATGTTTTATAATGAATATCATTTTTATCTTAATAAACTAAATTCGCTAATGGTTAAGGTGTTAATAAAAGCAAACAGAGGAATAACAACTTTTTTCCCATGTATAACCACCACATAGTTAATTTAGCTTTTACAAATAAATAACCGTGCTCCACTATTGTTTTCGTTAAGCCATTTAAATTTTGCTACAAAATACTAAAATTGTAATATAGAGATTACAAAAATTAAGTAAAAATAAATGTCTGGTTGACAATTTTATATTTTTAACAGAAAAAATCAATGTTCTGTTCCTTTAATAAAGTTGATGAAATTTTTGGGTTTATGAAAGTAATTTGAAACATTAACATTTTAAATGCTATATGAAGGTAGCAAAACAATGGAATAATTACCCGTTACGCATAAAAAACGCAACCTCTCCGGTTTATTTTAAAAAAATAAAAGATATTTCATAAAATATATTTGAAATACTATTGCAGTATTAAATAATATTTTTACATTCGCTACATAATTATTAATATATAAGACATGAATATCCTAAACACTTATCACAACATTCAATGTTATTTTCCCGAAAAAAATTATTCAGCAATACATATAAGGTGTGGTCTTCTGTCAAAAGCAAGAGACTGGCTTTTTAACAGTGTTTTTGTATGTTTCTGCAAGACATACAAAACAAGTGTTTATTTTATAATGTTTTAAAAATTATAAATTATGTGCAAAAATATTTTAGTAATAATGGTAATGTTTGCTATTGTTATTGGGTGTGAAAAAGAGCTGGAAGTTATAAGCATACTTCCCATATCTGAATCTGACATGCCCGAAGAGGTCGCCGCTTTTTTCGAGGAGCATTTACCTGGAGTTTCCGAATATGGAAACGGGTCTGGTTGTTTTTTTTTGGACGACGAAAAAAACAAAAGCCTGATGATTAACAGTATCGATGAATTAAAAGCGGCCATGTATTCTCCTTTCGAATTACCGGATATAGATTTCGGTAAATATACACTTGTCATCGGACAGCATTTGGTGGGAGGTACTGCTTACCGTGTTCGTGAACATAATATTGTTATCAAGCCGGAAGGGATAGAGTTGAATATAAGTGTGGAAAAACCGGATGGTACTTATTGGGTAATTTGTCCGGTATATTATTGGGGACTGTACCCAAAACTTGCACAAGAATTTATTAATGTTAATCTAATTGTCAAATAGTCATGAAAAGATATTTATTATTAATTGTCCTTGTTCTGTGTTTTTATCAATGCAGTAAGGAATTAGAGCCTATGTACAATGCTGACAGTGGAACAATAGGGGCTAAGGATTTATTTGTTGAGGGGAACGAGAATCGTTATGACATCGACCCGGAAGTAATAACCGTTAAACTAAAGCCCGGAGTGAACAAAATCGGAGAAGATTTGAAAGAGATTCGCTCCAATGAACTGGGCTATATCGACCTTTCGGTACCAGAAGATATTACTGTTGAGAAATTCCACTCCATGCTGCAAGAGAGAGGTGAGTTTGAGACTGTCGAGTTTAATACAATAGGAGAGTATTACTTTATGTCCAATGATACCCGTAGAAATGAACAGTGGTATCTCGGTAGTATCAATGTCTATTCTACTTGGGATATTAATACAGGAAGTACAAATGTTAAAGTTGCCATTCTTGACTCCGGCACGGATTGGAGTCATCCCGATTTGGGAGTCGGTACGGACGGATACAGCAATATTAATGCGTCGCTCGGTTGGAATTATGCGACTAATAACAGTAATGTGATAACGACAAATTATCATGGAACGATGGTTGCAGGTATTGTCGGTGCTAAAACTCACAATTCACGTGGGATATCAGGTGTCGCTGGAGGCAAAGGTTCTGCCGGTATTACAATGATCCCTTATTGTGTTGGCATTAACGCGCCTAATGCTGCTGTTCTCGACGATGCCATTATTGATGCGGCAAATAAAGGGGCGCGGGTAATTCAGATGAGTTTAGGGGTTGGATCGACATCCGCCATCAATGCAGCTATTACTTATGCCAAGAATAGAAATGTCGTTCTTGTTTGTGCTTCGGGAAATGATTGGAGTTCTACGGTTGACTATCCGGCCTCACATCAAGATGTGATTGCTGTTGGGGCTGTTGATCAAAATGGGAATCGTGCAGGCTTCTCAAATTATGGAAGTGCATTGGATGTCGTCGCACCCGGCGTCAATATATTGAGTACAACGCTAAATGGCGATTATTACAGTGATAGTGGCACGTCCTTTGCTGCCCCTCAGGTTTCTGGTATTGCAGCGTTGATGTTGTCGGTAAATTCCAATCTCACACGCCAGCAGGTTACAGATGCAATAATAAATACGGCAAACCTATACCCGAGCCGAAACAACGAATATGGTTACGGGCTGGTAAATGCCTCTGCGGCTGTTAACTCAATTGCGCCATATATCTCCGGCTCCTCTAATATATACTTTTCAGGAAACAGTGAAACTTATTATCTTTATAATATACCTCCGGGAACAGTAACATGGTCGGTAAGCGGTCCGTTCACGCTCTCATCTACCAGCAGCAGTACAACAAGAGTTACTCTAACGTCCAGTTCGGGTTCGGGAACACTTACGGCAAAAGTAAACGGTACGGTTGTTGCGACTAAACCCATAGGAGGATCTTCTCCTTCATTGGGGCCTGTTACAGGACCCGACGCAGTATATAAAGGTAGCACATACGTTTCGTTTCAATTAATGCCTCGCACGTACCCGGGCCTGAAATACGAGTGGAGCGCAGGAACTCTTGTTTCGGCTTCAAGCAACACTTCTTCATCGGAAGGATTATTTAATGTTCCGTCTAACACTAATGAAGATTATGATATGATTTATTGTACCGTATCGGTTAATGGCAATCATATTGGTACTTACAGTAAATCTGTTTATATTTATTAATATTGTAAATTAGTGTTGCTTAATAATTTGTAAAGAACTCCCTGCAGGTTAAAATATGCAGGACTTTGTTAATTAAAAATAACACCATTATTACGTTTACAAATGCATAGCGGGTTCGTATAATTATATATTTTTACATTGTAAATATTTAATAAATGCGGCCCGATTTCAACCGGTTAAAATCAAACTTAGAAGGCGACTTGTTCGTTGATAATGTACAGCGTGTATTGTATTCGACCGATGCCTCGCAATACAGGGAGTTGCCATTGGCGGTAACCCGCCCGAAAACAAAAGAAGATGTAAAAAAAATAATAGCTTTTGCACGCGAAAACGGTACTTCTGTTATTCCGCGCGGAGCAGGTACTTCGCTTGCCGGCCAGGTGGTAGGGCAGGGTATTGTTATTGATGTTTCAAAATACATGAACAAAATAATTGAGTTTAACGAAGAGGATCGGTATGTTATTGTTGAACCCGGTGTTGTGTTGGCTGAACTGAATATTTTTCTGGCAAAACAAGGTTTTCAGTTTGGTCCCGAAACATCAACAGCTAATCGTTGTGTAATTGCCGGTATGTTGGGAAACAATTCATGCGGGTTACATTCACTGGCCTATGGCAGTGTACGCGAACATATACTCGAAGTTGATGTTATTTTGTCTGATGGGTCGGAAACTGTATTTAAACCGCTCACAAAAGAAGAATTTAGACAAAAATTGAACAATAAATCTAATAAACTGGAACAAGCCATTTATGAAGATATTAACTCAATTCTTTCCGGTCATGATAACCAAAAAGAAATCCATGAAAATTTTCCTGATCCGCGAGTAACACGTCGTAATATGGGTTATGCTATTGATGTTTTGCTCGGTTCCGAAATTTATACAGAAGGCGGCGAACAGTTTAATATGTGTAAACTATTGGCCGGATCTGAAGGAACATTAGCATTCTCAACCCGCATAAAATTAAATGTTATTCCTCTTCCGCCAAAACACAAAGGGCTGGTTTGCGCTCATTTCAACACACTTGAAGAATCGTTGTCGGGCAATCTGATAGCATTACAATTTAATCCAACTGCTATAGAATTGATGGACGACCCTGTTATGCAGGCAGCAAAACAAAACATAGAACAGAACAAAAACCGCTTTTTCATAAAAGGCGATCCGGGTGCATTGTTGATGATTGAATTTTCATTTGAAACTGAAAAAGAACTTTACGACACGGCTAACAGCCTCGAAAAAGAATTTAGAAAAGCGAACCTTGGATACTGTTTCCCGTTAGTTACAGGAACCGAAAATATTAAAAAAGTATGGGCATTGCGTACAGCAGGGCTCGGGCTTTTGTCTAATATTCCAGGCGACCGTAAAGGTGTTCCAGGTATTGAAGACACCGCTGTAATACCGGAATATTTACCTGAATACATTGCCGACATTAAAAAAGTATTCACAAAATTAGGACTCAACAGTGTTTTTTACGCCCACATTGCTACCGGCGAAATCCACTTTCGCCCATTAATAAATTTTAAAGAAGAAGAAGATGTTAAACTGTTTAATGTACTGATGCATGAGGTGGCTGCGCTGGTAAAAAAATATCGCGGTTCAATGAGCGGCGAACATGGCGACGGCCGTGTACGTGGCAGGTTTATTCCATTTATGCTTGGTGAACAAAATTATCGGTTAATTAAGCAGATAAAAAAAACGTGGGACCCCGATAATATTTTCAATCCCGGAAAAATTGTCGATACACCGCCAATTACACAGAACATGCGGGTTGTTCCAAACCGGCCAGCACCGGAGTTTGAAACTGTTTTCGATTTTTCAAACAACAAAGGATTTCTACGTAGTATTGAAAAATGTAATGGTTCGGGTGATTGCCGGAAAAGCGAAATTATCGGAGGAAACATGTGTCCTACATTTATGGCTACCCGCGATGAAGACAAATCAACACGAGGACGGGCAAACATTTTGCGCGAATTTTTATCGAAAGGCAGACAATCGGATTCATTTAAACACGACGAAATTTATGCAATACTTGATTTGTGTATATCGTGTAAGGCTTGTAAAGCTGAATGTCCGTCTAATGTGGATATGGCCAAGTTGAAAGCCGAATTTCTTCAGAATTATTACTATATAAAGGGCATCCCATTACGTTCGCGTTTAGTTGCTTATTTACCAGAGTTGAATAAATTGGCAGTAACAGTACGTCCAATTTCCAATTTTTTAATGAATACTTTGCTGTTTAAAAAAGCCATTGGTTTTTCTACTAAACGCAGCATACCGAAACTTTCGGGAATAACACTGAACCGTTGGGCAAAAAATGGCGTACCTGTACTCAAAACAAAAAGCAAAGGCAAAGTTTATGTTTTTAACGATGAATTTACCAATTTTAACGAAAGCGATATCGGTATAAAAGCCATACTTCTTCTCTCCAGATTAGGTTATGAAGTAAAAGTACCCGTACATATGGCAAGTGGGCGTACTTTCCTTTCGAAAGGGCTTGTGCGTACTTCAAAAAAAATTGCTACACGAAATGTAAAGTTTTTTAGTAATATTATCTCAGACGAAACTCCATTAATTGGCATAGAACCTTCGGCCATCTTAACATTTCGTGATGAATACCCTGAACTTGTTGATACTTTATTACAGCCTGCATCTCGTAAATTGGCAAAAAATACAATGCTTTTCGATGAGTTTATTTCATCGGAAATAGATAAAGGAAATATAACGGCTGAACATTTTACAGTCGAAAAAAAACAAATCCTCCTGCATGGGCATTGTCAGCAAAAAGCAATTGCCAGTACGGAGTCAATTAAGAAAATGCTTTCACTGCCTGAGAATTATTCGGTAAGCGAAATTCCATCGGGATGTTGTGGAATGGCGGGTTCTTTCGGTTACGAGAAAGAACATTACGACCTTTCACAAAAAATTGGTGAAATGACACTTTTCCCAGCTGTACGAAATGCAAACAAAGAAACTATAATCTCGGCACCCGGCACCTCATGCCGCCATCATATAAAACACAGCACAAACCGCACAGTCAAACATCCGGTGGAAATAATGTACAGTGCGCTCTCTGTTTAGAGAGCCCTATAATCTACAAAACCTCGATTAATTTTTAGCAAAGCGTGAGATGAAAATTTTCCTCGTGTGGAAAATTTTGCTGCGACACGTGAGAAAAATATTTTCCTCGCGTGAGAAATTTTGCTGCGACGCGTGAAATTTTTTGAACTCACGCGTCGTATTTTTTGTATTTATTTATCCTTTCGTTCTTCTTTCGAGATAGAATCACGCATAGAGGTATCAGCCATAATGTTTTTGTACTTCATGTAATCCATAATTCCAATATTTCCGGCGCGGAATGCTTCAGCAATGGCAAGAGGTATCTGTGTTTCTGCTTCTATTACTTTTACACGTGCTTCCTGTGCTTTGGCAATCATTTCCTGTTCGAGGGCAATAGCCATAGCACGGCGTTCCTCTGCCCTTGCCTGAGCTATGTTTTTATCGGCTTCGGCCTGATCAATTTGCAGGCCTGCGCCAATATTTTTCCCAATGTCAATATCGGCAATATCTATCGAAAGTATTTCGAAAGCTGTACCGGCATCCAATCCTTTTTCGAGAACCACCCTTGAAATAAAATCGGGATTTTCAAGTACCGACTTGTGTGAATGCGACGAACCAATGGATGAAACAATACCTTCGCCAACACGGGCAAGTACAGTTTCTTCGCCGGCGCCGCCCACAAGTTGTTTAATATTGGCTCTAACTGTTACTCTTGCTTTGGCAATTAGCTGGATACCATCTTTTGAAACTGCTGTAACCGGCGGTGTGTTAATTACTTTTGGGTTTACCGACATTTGTACGGCTTCGAAAACATCGCGGCCTGCAAGGTCGATGGCTGTAGCCATTTTAAAGGATAATTCGATGTTTGCCTTTGATGCCGATACCAACGCATGTACAACGCGCGCCACACGGCCACCGGCTAAGTAATGTGCTTCAAGTTCGTTCCTGTTTAACGAAACTCCGGCCTTGATCCCTTCAATTAATGCACGTACAATAACACCGGGGGGCACTTTCCTGAAACGCATTAAAAACAACTGAAGTAAGGATATTCTTACTCCTGATACCAGGGCTGAAAACCAAAGCCCTATAGGGATAAAATACAGGGTAATGAAAAATAGGACTATTACCACAACTATTAATCCAAAAGTTCCAATTGATTCTACCATTTTATTCTTGCTTTAAAAGTTCGACAATTATTTTATTTGATTGTATTTTTATTACTCTTACATTTAAATTTTGATCGATAAACGGCCCTGTTGATTGGGCTTCAACTATTTCGTCGTTTACCTTTACTTTTCCCGAAGGTGCGAGTCTGCTAATGCTTTTGCCAATATCGCCAACATGAATTTTTTCGGTATCAATGTTTTCTATTTTACCATCTATTTGCGATTCTAAAATCATTTTTTTACTCGACTTCGATTTGAAAAAGTAGAACATCATTGTTGGAGCAGCAATCAAAATAGCGATTAATGTAACAAAACCGGCTGCGGTTCCATATTCAACAAATGAAACATATACACTGGCTATTAACATGGCGAAACCACCTATTCCGGCAATGGTAACGCCCGGTATTAATGCAAACTCGATGAGAAGCAACAAAAGCCCGAGTAGTATTAAACAAGTAATAACAAAAATTGTCATGTTTAGTTAATTTTTTGTAACATTATAAATTATCTTCTATTTTTTTAGCTTCCTCCAAAGTTATTCTTTTTCCGTTATAGTATGGTACAATTATAGAATTTTCTACGCCTTCCTGTTTAACTTGCAGGTTCATTTTTTCTGCATCTTCATAATTGGTAAGATTTCCGGTGGTATATACAACAACGCCATTTTCGTCGGTATAATTTTCAATTTTCCGTAAAACGGACAATCTTTTAAATAAACGTTCGATGTGTGCAGGCAGGGCTCTGCTGTAAGCTCCTATCTGAATTTTATAAATAAATTCGTCTGATTGATATCGTTCTTCATTTACGGGTTCTGTTGTGTTCTGAAATAATATTGAGGGGTCAATGTGTTCGATATTAACATCATTTTGTGTTATTTGTTCGTTGTTGTTTTCATTATTTATAGAAGTATAACTGTCGAGTTCATTTAAAAAATCATCAATTTCTTCTTTTGTTACGTTTGTCCAGTAACTGTTCTCGGTACTTTCAGCCTTAATTAATAATTGTGTAGCTTCTTCTTTAATGCTGTAAATTCCGGTTTCAAGGGTAATAATTTCCTGCCCGACACGGTTTTTTTCTTCAGAACTGCTTGCCAACTGATATTGGTTTCTAAGAATTTCAAGTTTATTTAATGCATCGTCTATTTCGAGTTGTTTCTCATGTGCTTTTTCGTACGAGTATTTGCCCGTTTCGGTTTTAAACTGTTCGGGCGAATAATAGGTTATTTGGCTGTTTACTTTGAATACAATCGTTTTTATCTTATTGTATTGTCCCGAACTCGAAACTACAAATAACCCGATAAATATTGTTAGTAATGTTGTTGATTTACACAGCATGATCTAATAATTCTACTTTTAGAGTATGTAAAATTATTAAATTTAACGAAATATAAGAAACTGTTTTGAATTTTCCTGATTATAATTACAATTAGCAGTTACCCCTGTTCCCCCTTTAGGGGGCGGGGGGTAGCTGCCCGCTGCCCATTACCCGATGTACGCTTCTGTAACCGGCGACCACGGGCCTGCCTCGCCGCGCGAGTTTTCGTAGCATGCCGAGTACCACACGGCTTTCCCGCGGTCGGCCTCGTCGAATATTAT
>JAITWJ010000059.1 GCA_031285325.1 Bacteroidales bacterium | reverse complement strand
TGTCCCGGATTTATGCGGGGGTTTATGGCTTTTACAGCCAATCGCGTGCAGTTTCTTTCGGAGCGGTTAAAGATATTTTCGCACCGGAGCATCAAAGCCAAAATAGCCTATTACATTTTGCACCGCGACAAAAACGGAGCCTTTGAGCTTGGACGCAGCATTGCATCGCTTGCAGAATATTTCGGAACAGACCGCCCGTCGCTTTCACGCGCCATGTCGGAGTTGGTAAGAGACGGCATAATTGAATTTGAATCGGGCAAAGGGCGGATTTTAAATTATAATGAAATGAAAGAGCTGCTGGGATAGCGGGGTATATAAAATGTAGGTGGTAATGCATATAAAATATGAGACGAGATTCATTACACAACTTATCTCACATAATACTTGTATATATTTCAAATTCTGGCAGTCATTATTGTTTTAATTATCTCTGATAAAAATTATTTGAAAATCATACAACAAACGAAAAACATCTGTTATTTATAAGTAAAAGTATCGTATTATATTTGTATTCAATTTCTTAAAAACACGTACCCTCGCTTTCTTCGTATTTTTTACAAGTGATAGTAAAATTAATTTTAGATTAATTATCAATATTATTTTGAAATAAACACCAAGAACAATATTTTTACACAATACAATTGAGTAATTTTTCGGAAAGCATTACTTTTGTATAGTTTTTCACTGATGCAATTAAATTAACTTAGGATTAATTACGGAAATAAATATAATATGAAAAAAAACAAATCTATTAAAAATTTCTTTTTGAAATTGAAGAAGCTCGGAGTTGGCTTGTTTATGTTAACATCAATAACTCTGATATTTTTTATAAGTTCATTAAATGTTGTTAGTGCCCAGTCAGGCAATACACAGCAGGGACAACCGGCAAGGGTTCCTCTGTCCGAACGTATCGGGCATACCGATATATCTCGTGCAAGAGAAGGTAAAAATGTACATCAGGGAACAGGTACGTTATTTATGCAAACAATGCTTGGAAGAGGCGGTGTAACAGGTCTGAATTTTATGCACCATGGGCCATTAATGCCTAAAAGTTCAATTGGACATCATTTTCATACCAATTCAGACGAAATGTTTTTAATTCTTGAAGGAACTTGTGAATTTACCATTAATGGGCAAACTGCTCTACTCGAAGGACCTATTGGCGTACCGTTAAAATCGGGTGATGCACATGCTGTTTATAATCCTTCAAACAATCCGGCCGACTGGGTGAATTTTAATGTTGCCCTTAATGTGCCTGTAGAAACATCACAGCAAGGCGGTATGCCGGCAAGAGGTGCATTTAACTATTCCGCTGATCCTTCATCACTTTTTGAAATGGGCGACGACCGTTCAAATGTACAACAACTTTCAAGCAAGCCAACATTTATCAATACCGGCAAACTCACAAAAGAATCGTTACGCCCGGTAATAAATATGAATGGAGGTAAGGATACCGTATTTTACAGAAGAACACTTGGAGCTGGCGCCTTTGCATCTAATTGGGCTTTTGTCGATCATCTTTTAATTCCTGTAGGCGCTACGGTTGGCCGTCATTATCACAAAGGCGTTGATGAAGTTTACTTTGTTATGAAAGGTAAAGGTAAGGTTCGTGTAAACGACGAAGTCGCCGAAATTACATACGGAGATGCCATCCCTGTAAAAGCAGGAGAAATTCATACACTCGAAAGTTCTTCAACCGAACCGTTAGAACTTGTCATTTATGGAATAGCACTCGAAAAAGGGAAACTTGACTATGTTGATGTTCCTCTCAAAATGGCAAAACTTCAAATGTTTTTTGAAGTTGAATCCAAAGATTTTGAAGCTTTCGAAAAAAACTATATTGACGTATATGTGCCGGCACTCAGGAAACAGGTTGGCTATTTAGGATCAAAACTTATCCGTGCTTTTCCGGCCAACGTTTTGAAAAATATCGGGTCGCCTGAAACCAAATTCAATTTTCAAATGGAATTGATTTTCGATACCGAAGAACACAGGGTTATGTGGACAAAAACCGCAGAACATGATTATGCGTGGCCAAAAACTGCTGCTTTTGCCAAATCATACCACTGGATTGGCTACGACATTGTGGGTATGGACCAAGTAAACGACCCGCTTGGCGACAGAAACATGACTACAGAAACAAACTAAATTTAAACTATTGTTAAAAAAAACTAAACAAACTATAATATGAGAAACAAAATTTTTTCTATTGGCCTCATGGCCACGGTTCTTTTTCTTTTAACTCAGTGTACATCTGTACCTGAATGGAAAAAACTTAACAAAAGCCTTATAAAGGAACATGGTTTAACGGTAAGAGAAATACCCGGATTGCCTAAAACAGGTATCGGATCGAATCTTGAACCTGGTAAGGTAACAAGCCTTAATAATTTGGCGAATACTGTTTTATACCCTGGTGTAAACGCAAAATTGTACTGGGGGCAGGGCACAATGGCCGGAATCCTCCAACTTGAACCCAATGCTTCGATTCCGGAGGAAGTTTTGTCGGTTGACAGATTCGTATTTGTTCTTGAAGGTTCAATAGAACAACTCGTTGATGGGTCAATGGTTCCAATGATTTCCATAAAAAGGGAAGAACAGGACGGCACACACAGCGGAATGCCAAGAACCGACTTTGTTTACCTTGAAAAAGGCAGTAAAAATGCCGTTGTTGCAGGCGCATCGGGAGCAAAATTACTTGAAGTTTATAGCCCTGTCCGCCTTGATTATCTTCAAAAAGCCGGTGTAGCTGATGTACCTGCTGAAAATGTAGATATTACTGAAATACAACAACCAAACGTAACTCCGAATAAAGTTTACGATCTTTACGATCTTCAACTTACCGGACTTGTTGCCGGATCAAATTCAAGATTAATTTCAGGAAAAAACACTCAGATAAGTTTTATTTCGATGGATCCGGGAGCCGTTTTTGAACACCATATTCATCCTGAAGAACAAATGATGTTAGTTCTCCGCGGCGAATGTGATGAAATTTTGCTCGATGGCGAACAAGCAATGAAAAAAGACGATGTTGTTCTAATTCCAGGGAACATGGTTCATGGAGCTTACATTAGCGACCTGGGCTGCGATGCAATAGATATTTTCTGGCCTGCACGCGCCGATTACAGCGCAAATGAAAAAGCAAGAAATGCGGCATATCGCCAAATTATTCCGGAAAATGCAAAATTGGAATTGGTGATTGACGGTTCAACAACAAGACCTGGACTAACTTTTAGCGAAGGGCCAAAATGGATGAACGGTAAAGTATATTTCTCTAATATGTATTTCGCCCAAGACTGGACAGGTGACCCAAGAAGAAGTTCAACTGTTGAATTCAATCCGACTACCGGTAATTACCGTTATATTACACAGGGCAGAATGCAAACCAATGGACTTTATCCGTATAAAAACGGTAATCTGATTGTTTGTGATATGATGGGGCACAGAGTTGTAGAAATGACTCCGAACGGACAAGTAGTAAGAGTTTTGATCGATGAATATGACGGCAAACCTATTGACGGGCCAAACGATATAATTACCGACGCAAAAGGTGGAATCTATTTTACCGATCCGCAATTTACCATGGAAGCCGAAAAATTCCAGCCCGGACGTGCCGTTTACTATCTGTCGCCCGCAGGCGAATTGAAAAGAATTGTTGAACCGAATGAATTCGCAATGCCAAACGGAATCCTGCTTTCACCTGATGGGAAAACCTTGTACATAAATAACTGCTACGACGATGCAGCATGGTACCCTGTAAACAGCGAAAAAGACAACTACATCTGGGCATACGATGTAAACGAAGATGGAACAATAAGCAATGGCCGCCAGTTTGCACAACTATTCCTGGTAGATAATATTCTCGACAAAAAAGAAAAATCATCTGGCGCCGACGGTATGGCAATCGACAAAATGGGTAACATTTATGTAGGAACCTATTATGGCGTTCAGATAATCAATCCAAAAGGAGAATTTGTTGGAATGATTAACATGCCGAAATTCCCGGTTAGCCTTTGTTTTGGCGACGACGACATGAAAACCCTTTATATTGTAAGTCAAAAATGGGTTTATAAAATCAGAACCAATATGGAAGGATATGTAAATTATTTGTAATAAAATAGCGTAAAGTAAAAAGTAATATAGGCTGTTACCAAAGTGGTAACAGCCTATATTACTTTTAGAATTTCACTCAGAGTCAGTATCCGATAGCATTTAAAATTCCGATATACTTAATTTTAATTTTGAAATAATCTCATCGTGCAATTTGGCGACAAGGAATAAATTACTAATCAAAAATTAATTTTATCGAATTTTTTTTCATCTAATAAAATTAAAAATAAATTATTTTCCTTCCCAATCAATTATATATATATAAACTGAATTATTAATTTTTCATTAAAAAATAAATATATGACAGTAAAATCTAAAACTTACGCAGACCGCATGAACAATGCACAAATAATGTCAACCGCCCTCAGGGCAAACCTCGAAATGCTGAAAAAACGCGGAATGACCGACGAATTTATTATTACCCTCAACAAGTCGCTCGAAAGCATTGCCCGTAAAAACAGCGACCAGGAACGCCTCAAAGCCGAACTCAAAGCCATTACCACCGAAAAGGAAACCATTATGGAGCAACTCCACCTTCAAATGAAAGAGGCCATAAAGGTAGTAAAACTCGAAGTGCCGCAGTCACTTTGGAAAGAATACGGCATTGCCGACAAACGGTAAATGTATTTCGTAACTTTCTTCTGTATCATAAACAGAATAACAAATGAAAAGAATTATCAACTCGTCAAAAGCCCCAAAAGCAGCAGGCCCGTACAGTCAGGCAGTAGAAGTTAACGGAACGCTGTATATATCGGGGCAATTGCCTATTGATGCAGCTACCGGAAAATTTGCAGAAGGCGGCATACGCGAACAAACAGAACAATGCCTGAAAAACATTGCATATATACTTGAAGAGGCCGGTTACGGTATTTCTGACGTAGTAAAATCAACCGTATTACTTGCCAACATTAACGATTTTGCAGCGGCAAACGAAGTTTACGGCTCTTTTTACAAAGAACCCTATCCGGCGCGCATAGCATGTCAGGCAGGGAAACTGCCAATGAATGCTTTAGTAGAAATAGAAACCATTGCCACAAAATAAACCGTCGGGCAATTGCACGGTACCATGCTCTAAACTTACTTTGAATAAATAAAACGTATTAACCAAAGGCACAAAATATCTCTCAGCCGCCGTACCGTTGTTTAGCATCAAAACAGTAGAATATACCTGCACCCGGCGGAAAAATATAAACGCCTGTTTTGTTTTTAACGCAATAATTTTGTATAATGCGGCGTTTTTATTCATAACCAAATTAATATAAACTCCGAAAATGACGGGAAAAACAATTGAAATACAGGATACGCACCTGATTATAATGGATACTACCCTTCGCGATGGCGAACAAACCTCCGGAGTTTCGTTCAGCGATGGAGAGAAATTGAATGTGGCAAAAGTTTTACTGGAAAACGTAAAAGTTGACCGTATAGAAATAGCTTCGGCCAGAGTATCGGAAGGCGAATTTAAAGGTACAAAACAAGTGATGCAATGGGCTGCACAGAAAGGGTACCTCGAAAAAATTGAAATTCTTGGTTTTATTGACGATAAAATTTCGCTTCAATGGATTGCCGACGCCGGCGGAAAAGTACTCAATCTGCTTTGTAAAGGCTCGTACAGGCACGTATCCGAACAATTAAGAAAAACACCAGAACAACACATTTCCGATATTAAAAAGGTAATAACAAATGCCTCCGAAATGGGTATAAGGGTAAATATTTACCTTGAAGACTGGTCGAACGGAATGCGAAATTCAAAAGATTACGTTCATTATATGATTTCGAACTTAAAGAACGAAAAAATAGACCGTATAATGCTTCCCGACACACTTGGCATACTCGATCCTGATGAAACATACATCTTTTGCCGTGAAATGATTGAAACCTACCCCGATGTAAAATTCGATTTTCATGCACATAACGATTACGATCTGGCCGTTGCAAATGTTTTTCATGCCATAAAAGCAGGCATACGCTGTGTACACACCACCGTAAACGGACTGGGTGAACGCGCCGGAAACGCACCTTTGTCGAGCGTAATAGCCACAATTAAGGATCTCCTTAAAATGCAAACCAACGTAAACGAAAGTCAATTGAATAAAATATCGAAATTGGTTGAGTCGTTTTCAGGAATTAGAATACCTGCCAATAAACCATTAATAGGCGAATCAGTATTTACCCAATGCAGTGGAATACATGCCGACGGCGATAACAAAAATAATCTATATTTCAACGATTTGCTGCCGGAACGTTTTGGAAGAACACGACAGTATGCGCTCGGGAAAACATCGGGAAAAGCAAACATTAAAAAGAATCTCGGAGATTTGGGAATTGTACTCGACACCGAATCGCTGAAAAAAGTTACCGAACGTGTTATAGAGTTGGGCGACAAAAAAGAAACCGTTACCAGCGAAGATCTTCCATATATTGTTTCCGATGTACTCAATAACGACATAGTTGAACCGAAAATAAAAATAATAAACTATTCGGTAACCCACACAATGGGTTTACGTTCGGTTGCAAATGTTTCACTTGAAGTTAACGGCGAGCGGTATGAAGAATTCTGCGATGGAGACGGACAGTATGATGCATTTGTAAAATCACTTCGCAAAATATATAAACGATTGGGAAAAACATTCCCAAGATTGGCCGATTACGTTATAACCATTCCTCCAGGCGGTAAAACCGATGCTTTGGTTGAAACTGTAATTACATGGCAAAATGGCCTTAAAACCAAAGGCCTTGATCCCGACCAAAACGCAGCTGCCATAAAGGCAACTATCAGAATGCTTAACATTATAGAAAACGAATTTAATTTAACTAAAGTTAAACAAGAATCAGATCTTTACTGATTCCCAAAAAATCAATATATGAAACTAAATATTGCTGTACTTCCGGGCGATGGAATCGGTCCGGAAATAATTGAGCAGGCCATTAAAGTCATAAAAACAGTTACAAAAAAATTCAATCACGAATTAACCTATGTATATGGTTTAACCGGTGCATGTGCAATAGACAAAGTAGGCAACCCCTACCCTGACGAAACTCATAATTTGTGTATGAAATCAGATGCAGTACTTTTTGGCGCCATTGGCGACCCTAAATTCGACAATAACCCTAAATCTCCTGTACGACCCGAGCAAGGTTTATTAGCTATGCGCAAAAAATTAGGCCTGTATGCCAATATTCGTCCTGTTGAAACCTTTGAGTCGTTGTTACACAAATCGCCGTTACGCCGCGAACTTATTGAAGATGCGAATTTCGTATGTATCCGCGAACTTACCGGTGGCATTTATTTTGGAGAAAAAGGCAGAAAAGACAACGGTAACACCGCTTTCGATACCAATATCTACACACGTGAAGAAATTGAACGGATTTTGGTACTGGCTTATCAGTTTGCGGCAAAAAGAAATAAAAAACTTACTGTTGTAGATAAAGCCAATGTATTGGAAAGTTCGCGACTGTGGCGCGAAGTGGCACAGGAAATAGCACTCAACTACCCCGACATAAAAACCGAATATATGTTTGTTGACAATGCCGCCATGCAAATAATACAGTGGCCTAAAAATTTTGATGTAATGGTTACCGAGAATATGTTTGGCGACATTCTTACCGACGAAGCCAGTGTTATTACCGGATCGCTTGGTTTGTTACCTTCTGCTTCAATCGGTATTCATACTTCTGTTTTCGAGCCTATTCACGGTTCGTATCCGCAAGCCGCAGGTAAAAACATTGCTAATCCAATTGCCACAATACTCTCGGCTGCTATGATGTTCGAATATGCGTTCGATTTAATAACCGAAGGAAAAATAATTCGTGATGCTGTTGTTGCATCAATGTCGGAAGGTGTAGTTACTGTTGATATTGCCGAAGGCGAATCGTACAAAACATCGGAAGTTGGCGACTGGATTGCCAAATGGATTGAAGAGAATTAAATAGGAAACACTATTTAAAGTGCGAAGAATACGACAATCTTAGATCACTTTATATTAGCAAAAATTGGGTTCTTAATCTTCATATAATATTCTTTTATAAATTCGGAGTATTATATGTTTTTAATTAGGTAATCATATTTTGGGCAATATCCGTAAGGATTTTATTTAAGACAGTTTTTACGTATTATTTTAAGTAATTGGGGATTGAGTTTTTTGTTGATGAAAATATGAGAAAATACATAGATTTATTGAAACTTTTGATTTCTGTTCCCTCTTTCAGCAAAGAAGAAGAGAATGCGGCTAAAATAATCAGAGATTTTTTAACCAACGAAAGAATACCATTCAAAAGCAAACTAAACAACACTTGGGCGTACAATAAATATTTTGATAAGGAAAAAACTACTATTCTATTAAATTCACATATAGACACAGTAAAACCGGTAAATGGTTATACACTCGACCCTTTTACGCCCATTGAAGATAACGATAGGCTTTTTGGCTTGGGCAGCAATGATGCAGGTGGCCCTTTGGTTTCATTACTTGCCGTATTTACTCATTTTTACCATTCCTGTAATCTACCAAACAATTTTATTTTCGCTGCCACTGCCGAAGAGGAAATTTCGGGTCAAAACGGACTGGCATTAATCTTGTCAGAAATTTCACCCATTGAATTTGCCTTAATTGGCGAGCCAACAAGTATGAAACTTGCTATAGCTGAAAAAGGACTGCTTGTACTCGATTGTTATGCTTATGGCAAATCGGGACATGCTGCACGCAACGAAGGCGAAAATGCACTATACAAGGCTTTAGGCGATATTGAAAAACTTAAAAATTTCAGATTTGAAAAAATTTCGGATATTTTGGGTGAGGTTAAAATTACAGTTACACAAATTGAAGCAGGTACACAACATAACGTAATTCCAGATGTTTGCCATTTTGTCGTGGATGTTCGCACAAACGAGCATTATTCAAATAAAGAAGTATATCAAATAATAGACAATTTAATTGAATCGGAAGTACAACCTCGCTCGTTCAGGTTAAATTCATCGGGGTTAAGCGAAACCCACTCGTTTGTAAATCGTATAAAAAGTATGGGGATAGAAACTTATGGTTCACCAACAATTTCCGATCAAGCAATAATAACCGTCCCTTCAGGGAAAATGGGGCCTGGCGATTCAGCGCGTTCACATACTGCCGATGAATATATATACAAAAGTGAAATTATTGCCGGCATTGAACAGTATATAGAAATACTGGAAGGAATAAGGTTGTAAACTACAATATTGTCAGTTTAACGTTATTTTATTATAATTCTCAGGAATATTGAAATTAAATGAGTTAATTATTTCATTAGAAAAGCCGTTCATTTTTAATTTAATATCAACTTGATTTTCAGGTGATGTTAAATACATATCAATTGATCTAGGATAATTTTTATCTTTTATTTTTTCGAAATCGGCAAACGTGAACTTCAGTTCGCGGTTTTCGATTTTGTCGTCGATAATTAAGCCAGTTAGTGCAAAAGTTGTTGGATCAAAAAACATTTTCCAGAGTATCAATGAATCTTCATAAGGTTTTTTTAAATGGCGCCCGACTCTTTTCATTTCATATCCTTTTTTCGGAACAAGCATATAAGCCCCGTTTTCAACTGATGTTTCAAAATTTCTTAATTCTTTGTTTTTTGCATCGTTCCAATATAAAAGTGCATTATTTGATAATATTGTCTGAATAATATCAAAATCAAGCTCAGTATTTAAAATCTTGCTAATGCAGTCATAATCGTCAGTGAAATAATTTTTTTCCATATAATTTACAAATTTCACACTGTCGGGAGTAAACATAACATTTACAAGTGGTATATTTAACTTGCTCACATAAATCATGATTACTTTATCTTTTTGAGCCTTTAAGGTGGCTGTGAAATTTACTTTTGTGTTGTTTCCTGAATACTGACAATTTATTCTTCTAACTGTAAAATACTCATAATAAAAAGCATTTTGTTCTATTTTGTTTAGCAATCTGTCTGTACTAATCGGGTTTATTTCAGTCTTAGACAAGCTGCGAATTGTACGGCACGACGAAAACATAATTACGCTGACAATAAGCATAAAAATGTAAAAATTAACTCCAAGACTAAAATTTAATCTCATTTATTCTTCAATATACCTTTGTTCACTTATTTTACTGTCAAGTACTTTAGAATCGCTACCATTAATTTTGGCTTTTTCCCAATACTGTTTTGCCTCATCTTTCATCTCGAGCATAAAAAGAATGTCGCCATAGTGTTCGAGCAACGTAGGGTTATCCTGACCACCATTATTCAAAGCCGATTGCATATAAAATCTTGCAAGTTTATATTCGCCTTTTTTAAAAAATATCCATGCGTACGTATCAAGATATGTTGAATTATTTGGGAATTGTTCAATAACTTTGGCACTCATTGTTTCAGCTTTTCCCAAATCTTTTCCTGCAAGAGAAAGATAATAAGCATAATTGTTCAGTGCTATGTAGTTGTCGGGTACAAGTTCAATAACACTGTCGAATAATTTAAAAGCTTCGTCGTGACGGTTTAACTTATATACAACTTCGCCTTGCAGCATTAAAAACTGACTTTGCAGTTGTTTATTGTCAACTACATATCTCAATCCTTCAACTGTAATAGCAATAGTTTCATCGTATTTTTCAAGCTGAGAACAGGCAATACCATTAAAAAAATATGGCTGCGGCTGGTTTGGAAAAAATGAAATGGCTTCTTTACTGTGCTCGTACAACTCATCCCAATCCTGTAATTCATTGTCTATAAAAAAGATCCTTTCCCAAATTACATAATCGTTTGATTCAATACCCACAGCTATTAACAACTGCTCGCGTGCTTCGGAAAGTTTATTATTTAGCAAAAGAGTTTCTGCAAAAAGAGTGTGAACAAGAGATTCATCAGAATGTTTATCTAATAAAATACGAACAAATTCCTCTGCCTGTTGATCAGTAATTTTTGTTTGTTCGCGATTTGAAGTAAGCATCATATAAAACTGGAACTTGGTTTGAATTTCGATATCATCATTTTTGAAACCAAGTTTTGCCTCTTCAATAACTTTATCATAATCTCCTTGTGTAATATAATAATTGGCCAGCAAAAAATGGACAAAGCCGTTATCGGGTTCTATTTCAAGTATTTTATTATAGTATTTCAGTGCATTTTGTCCATCACCATATTCAAGGTATAAATCAGCTAAAACACCTAAATATCTTGTTTCCATAGGACTGGAGTCAATTAGTTTTTGAATTTCAGCAAAGGCCTTTTCTTCATTTCCTATTGAGGTATATAATTGCTGTTTTTCAATAGAAATCTGCTCATTTATTCCTGTTTTTTTCTCCAAGATATCGTATGCTTCAATAGCTTCAGGCTTTTTACCTGCATTAGATAATAAAACCGCATACGTGTATAAATACTCCTGGTTTTCAGGTTCTATTTCCAGCAACTGGGAATAAATACCGCTTGCCTGTTCAAATTTGCGCTGTTGCTGATAAATTTGTGCTAACATTACCTTATACCATTTGTTCTCTGAATTAATTGAAACAGCTTTCTCGAGGAGCGGCGAAGCATGGGTTAAATCACCATTGGCTGCATAAATATTTGCCAACTCATACAAAACAACTGCCGAACTGGAATCAATTTCCATGCATCTTGATAATAATTGTACAGTTGCCTGCACATTGCCAAGCATTTTTTGTTTCAGAGCTTCAACAAAAAACATTTCAAATTCCTTTTGGTTTCTTTCCTGCTTTTCGGTATCGGTTAATTGAAAAGTTATTTCTTCGTTTTGAGCAGTCTTATTTTCTATAACTTTTTTTGCTCCCGAACAAGAAAAAAGGAAGTTAGCTAAAACAATCAAACTCAATCCGTACCCAATTTTTTTCATATTTTCATTTTTTACCAGTGTGACCAAATCCTCCTGCCCCACGTTCTGTTTCACTAAGTTTTTCAACCAAATTCCATTCCACTGTTTCGTGCGTTGCAACAATCATTTGACAAATACGTTCGCCATTCTCAACAATAAAATCTTCCTTTGAAATATTAACAAGAATAACTCCTATTTCACCCCTATAATCGGAATCAATTGTTCCGGGGGTATTTAACACTGTGATTCCTTTATTTAATGCCAATCCACTTCTTGGCCTTATTTGTACCTCAAAACCTTTAGGAATTTCTATATATAATCCGGTCGGAATCAATTTCCTTTCAAGTGGTTTAATTAGAATTGGCTCGTTAAGATATGCCCTGACATCCATGCCTGCCGACATTTCGGTACTATATGCCGGCAAATTGTTATTTGACTTATTTACAATTTTAATCTCCATTTTAACTTTTATAGTTTTTATAATTTTGTATATCGTGTGCAATATATATAAATCAGCAAAATTGGGAGAAAACTTTTAAGTGAATCTGTAGTCTGCCCCGAAGGCTGTATCATTAAAACTGTATCCATCTTATTCAGTTTTGAAGGTTACTAAGATAAAGAAAATTCATGTTGCATTAAGAAACTTTTTTTAATTTACCGGATAAGTTGTTTTTGATACCCTTCCATAAACTGCTTCACGATTGACAATGAACAATTAACAGTTATTTACCTCTGAATCCCTTGAAGGGGACTTTGCCGCCCAATTGTTCCCAAATTAGGGGGCGGGGGTAATTGTCAACTGTCCATTGTCCATTATAAATTGTTTTTCTACGTTTTCCTGAAATTCAAAAACAGTTTCTTGTTCACAATAAGTTAGCATATAAAGGAGTTGATTTTTGGGGATTCATATATATTTACAATTTAACATTTGTTTCAAGATTATTTTTACAGGCATAATATGACGATTGAAATATAATTTATTTTAAATTGACTAAAAAACTAGTATTTTTATGTGTCCGTTTTGTAAATATTTTTTTGCTTTGTACAACGGCGTTTAAACTAAATAATTACAATGTTTTTTAAAAGTCGTTATGATTTTGATATACTGAATAATGGTATAAGTTAAATGGCATATATTGTAAAAACATAATAAATTAAATATAACACTTAAAAATTATAAAAAATGGCAAATTATTTTAACACGCTTCCATTGCGTCTTCAATTGGAACAGTTAGGCAAATGTGAATTTATGGATGAATCGGAATTTGCTGATGGCGTAAAAAAATTAGAAGACAAACAAATTGTTATTCTGGGTTGTGGCGCTCAAGGGTTGAACCAAGGGTTGAACCTTCGTGACAGCGGTTTGAAAGTATCTTATGCGTTACGGGAAATTGAAATCAAAGAACAGCACATTTCATACAAAAATGCAAGTGAAAATGGTTTTGAATATGGTACTTTCGAACAAATTGTACCCAAAGGCGATTTAATTTTGAACCTTACGCCCGACAAATATCATACACCTGTTGTAAATACAGTTATGCCACTAATGAAAAAAGGCGCTTGCCTTTCGTATTCACACGGTTTTAATATTGTAGAAGAAGGAATAAAAATCCGCGAAGATATTACTGTAATAATGGTAGCACCAAAATCACCGGGTTCGGAAGTCCGTGCTGAATATTTACGTGGATTTGGTGTTCCAACTTTAATTGCTGTTCACAATGAAAACGATCCTAATGGCTATGGTCTTGAAATAGCAAAAGCATATTGCGCCGGAACCGGTGGCCATAAAGCAGGCGTTTTGCTTTCTTCATTTACAGCAGAAGTTAAATCGGATTTAATGGGTGAACAAACCATTCTTTGCGGAGTATTGCAAACAGGGTCGCTCCTTTGTTTCGATAAGATGATTGAAAAAGGTATTAACCCTAATTATGCAGCTAAGTTGGTACAATATGGTTGGGAAACAATTACTGAAGCTTTAAAATTAGGCGGTATTACTCATATGATGGATCGTTTGTCCAACCCCGCAAAAATTGAAGCATTTAAATTAGCTGAAGAACTAAAAACAATTATGCGTCCACTTTATGAAAAACACATGGATAATATTATGAGTGGTGAATTCTCTAAAACCATGATGAAGGACTGGGCAAACGGCGATGCCGACCTGCTGAAATGGCGGTCAGCAACAGGTGAAACAGCTTTCGAAAAAACACCTGCAGGCAACATGTCGATATCAGAACAGGAATATTTTGACAATGGCACTTTGTTGGTTGCTTTTATAAAAGCAGGTGTTGAGTTATCTTACGAAGTTATGATTGAAACCGGAATCAAGGGCGAATCAGCATATTACGAATCATTACACGAAACTCCGTTAATTGCTAATACTATTGCTCGTAAAAAACTCTATGAAATGAACCGTATTATTTCTGATACTGCCGAATATGGCTGTTATTTGTTCGATCATGCTTGTCGTCCGTTATTGGCTGATTTTATGAGTAAAATTGAAACCAATGTTATCGGTAAAAACTTTAACGAAGGCAAAGACGGTCATGTTGACAACAAAGAACTTATTGCCGTAAATGATGCAATACGTTTTCATGATATTGAAATTGTTGGTGCTGAACTGCGTGAAGCAATGGAAGCAATGAAACCGATTATATAATTTGAATTATAACTATTATAAAAACTTAGCAGTAATTTTTTTGGAAATATTTTTGGTTACGGAAATTCCGACATATAAAACCTGTACTACTGGATTCTTTAACAAAACTAATTTCAAGAACGACAAAGAACTAAGCGGTTTTCGTTAACTGAATTGTTTAATTTTCAAATATCCGATTTTTAGAGGATAGCGAAAAAGAGGCTGTTTTAATATTTTTCAATTAAACAGTCTCTTTTTTATATGCATTTATGAGAATTTATTTAATCCATTGTTGATAAATCTGTTTATTTTATAAAGTTCGCTGAAAGCATTAACAAGGTAATCTATCAAAAAACCACAAGTTATAATTTGTTTTTTTAGATTTGTTGAAAAAGTAAACGACTGATAACGTAAAAGATCAGAAAATTCATGATTCTTTGGAAAACCTTTTGGGGCAGTTTTTAGTTTTTGCCCATTTATTTCAGGATAAATTTTCTTGAATTTTTTTTCTTGAATTATCTCTAAAAATTCATGCCCGTTTTCGGCAATATGCGAACGAATAGATTTTAATTGTTCAGTGGGCGGCATGTATAAACCACCGCCTGCAAAACTTCTTCCGGGTTCTATATGAAAATAATAGCCGGCTTGTAAACTTTTACGACCTCCCTTTGCAATAAAACTTCCAAAATTTGTTTTATAAGGCCTTTTATCGTTTGAAAACCTCACATCGCGAAAAATTCTAAACATACAATCTTTAGGGTCTATTACATTAATTTCATCATCAAACTTTCTTATCTCATTAATGAGGACTTCGGTTATGAATAAAACTTTATCGCGGCTTTCCTGATACAGTTTTCTGTTATTGTTAAACCAATCTCTATTGTTATTTTCCGAAAGATTTTCGAGAAATTGCAGAACTTTTTCCATGATAAACTTAATTTGAGTTAATTTTAGCGCAAATTAATCAATTATTGAACAGTATGTCGTTTACAAAGTTTGTTTTAATGATGGCAGGAGGAACTGGCAGTCGTATGAACAGTGCAATTCCGAAACAGTTTGCCGAATTATGCGGAAAACCTGTAATAATGCATTCTTTTCAGGTTTTTTACGACTTTGACCCTCAAATTAATTTTATACTTATTTTACCTGAACAACAAGTTGAAACATGGAAAAAACTTTGTGAGAAATATAATTTTCAAATTCCGCATAAAATTGCTTTAGGCGGCGAAACTCGTTTTTTTTCAGTTAAAAATGGCTTAGAAAAAATTATTGGTGATGGAGTCGTTTTTATTCACGACAGTGTTCGGCCATTAGTTTCAGTAGAAACTATAGAAAACTGCTTTGCAAAAACTATTGATAAAGGTAATGCCATACCTGTAATTGCAATAAGCGAATCAATCAGAAAAACAAATAAAAAAGGTTCAAAGGCCGTTAGTCGCTCAAAATATAAGTTAGTGCAAACCCCACAAACTTTTGGGGTTAACCAAATAAAAAAAGCGTACAATCAGCCTTATTCGGAACATTTTACTGACGATGCTTCGGTTGTGGAAAATACAGGTGAAAAAATATACCTTGTAGAAGGTAATCTCGAAAATATCAAAATAACATATATTCAAGATATTGTAATAGCAGAAGCATTGATGAAAAATAAATTTATTGATTAAAATTGTATAACTCCACTGTGCCGCTACACATTTATAAACGTAATAATAGTGTTATTTTTAATGAACAAAGGCCTGCATATTTTAACCTGCAGGCCTTTTATTACAAATTATTCAGCAACACGAAACTACAAAGTTACATAATTGTAACATTCATGTAAAAAACACCAACAGTAGTACCGTTGCTTGTTTTTACCGTACAGTGTACTGTATCAGAAGTACTGCCTTG
>JAITWJ010000056.1 GCA_031285325.1 Bacteroidales bacterium | reverse complement strand
GGCTCTAAAGTTCGCTATCTATCGGACGACCATTCAGCTATTGTAACATCTACTCTTCATTATTACAGTTCCAAATGGGGATCAGGCCCCAGGTTTAAGCATCATAAAAACGACAGTCCGTATAATGTAACAAACTTGAAATATTACATAAGAACTGCAGTTATTGTAGGCCCAGATAACATTTACTATGCCGGAAACGTTACAACTTATAATTTGGGACACACTCCTGCAGGTACTGTAACATGGGAAAAAAGTGCAGGCAGTCCGTTTAATATATCGCCCACTACCGGCAGTACAACAAATGTTACCCAAACAGCAGGTTCAGGTACAGGAACGCTTACGGCAAAAGTAAACGGTACGGTTGTTGCAACTAAAACTATCAGAGCATATTCACCCACACTGGGGCCTATTATGGGGCCAAGCACAGTATATAAAGGGCAAACGTATGTTTCGTTTCAAGTAATGCCCAATACTTTCCCAGGCCTTACATACGAATGGAGTGCAGGAAACCTTGTTTTGGCTTCAAATAACACTTCTTCATCCGAAGGTCTGTTTAATGTTCCTAACGATCCGTATATTGATCACGATATGGTTTATTGTAACGTATCGTTTAACGGCAATCATGTTGGCACTTTCAGTAAATCTGTTTATATCCAATAAGTTTTATAAATCAGTATTGCCGAATAATTAATACAAGCCCTGCAAGCAGAATAACTTGCAGGGCTTGTATTTTGTAAAAAACGCTATTATAATTTTTTAATTCGCAACGGAATTAAAAATTACACCTTATTTTATATTTAAGTAGAGGCGCGCTACTTTATAGCCTTAAATTATTTTTTGGGTAACTGCATACCGCGTTGTTTGGCCATATCTTCCATCCGTTTCTGGAAATTAGATTTTTTAGCAGGTTTCCTTTTCTTCGCATGAAGTTGAAGTCTTATTTTATTTTCATCAACAAAAAGGCGTATAAGATAAGTTTGCCCTATTGTTATAATATTTGCCAGGAAATAATAGAAACTTAAACCTGCCGGATAGCTGTTTAAAACGAACAAAAGCATTATGGGCATAACGTATATCATCATTTTCATTCCGGGCATTGTTTGTGCCGATGCGGTCTGTTGATTTAAGCGTGAATAAAAAATTGTTGTTACGGTCATAAGAAGACAGAACAGGCTCACATGGCTTCCATAAAAAGGAATTTCAAAAGGCAGGTTTAATATTGAGTCGTATGTTGACAGATCCTGTGCCCAAAGGAAACTTTTCTGACGCAATTCAATAGAAGCCGGAAAGAAAAAGAACATGGCAAGAAGTATAGGAAACTGAAGTATCATTGGTAAACAGCCCCCTAATGGGTTAACTCCTACTTTGCGATACAATGCCATAACGGCCTGCTGTTTTTCCATAGCTTTATCAGGGCTGTTGCCAAATTTTTCATTAATCTCGTCAACCTCGGGTTTTAACACACGCATTTTTGCCTGCGACATGTATGATTTATAGGTAAATGGGAACAGGATAATTTTAATGAATACAGTAAGTAGAACTATTATGATTCCAAAATTAGAAATGAATTTTCTTAAAAAATTAAAAATAGGAATAATTATGTACTTGTTAACAGGGCGTACAACAGCGTAACCAAGACTAACCTGCCGTTCCAGTTCAAGATTGTATTGTTTCAGCGTTTGATAATGATTGGGGCCGAAATAAAACTGCATTTCTTTTTTTTCGGTGTTTATTCCTTGATATGGAATTGAAATATCAGCATAAAAATTAGCGAGATAATCGGGATTGTTTTCAAATTTGGTTTGTCTTATATGGGCGCTTGGGAAAAATTCGTCGGCAATAAGAGTTGAACTGAAAAACAACTGTTTAAATCCAATCCAATTTACTCGTGTAGTTAAATCTTTTTCCTCCGATTTTACCTGTGAAAGGCTATTTACTTCATCTTCAAAAAACTTGTAGGTTATATTTGTATAACGATCTTCTCCAAAACGCGAAGCCCTCTCCTGCCTTGGAACATCGTATGACCAGGCAAAATTAATAAACGACTGGTTGGATGCAATATACCGGTTCATTCCCTGCAAATTAACATCAAATCCTACCATAAACGAGTTATGTTCCATCGTGTAAGTATATTCGATATATCTTCCGGGCTCAACTTCCAACCTGAATGATATCGAATCACTGTTACCGGGGTTATTTTCATTATATCTTATTATGCCTTCGTTAGCGTTTCTTATTTCGGGGCCTGTAATAATTATATTATTATTTTGATTATCTGTTTTGAAAAAACAATGTTCGGTTTGAATATTTCTGTTCTGTGCAAAGAAATTAAGTCCAAATAATGACTCCGAACCCTCGAAAAGTATAAGCGGCTTACCTGTATGAGTTTTATATCCTTTCAGTTCAACAGAAATAATTCTACCGCCTTTGGTTGAGAAGGTAATTTTCATAAGGTTGTTTTCCATAATGTAAAATTCCTCTTTGCCAACCGTACTTAATCCGAAAACACCGAACTCATCAATTATGTTTTGTAAGTTCAGGCTGTCAGACATCAATGAATCTAACGGGATTTTAATTTCTTGTTCTTCATTTAATTTTTCTGATTCTTGAATAGACAAGGCTCTTTCCTGTTCAACACGAGCAATTGAATCGCGTATTTTTTGTGCTGCTTCAATTTTTTCTTTTGAAGGTTGGTTAATAACCGAAAATATTATTAGAATCAAAAAAATCAGGATTATCCCGATGATTGATTTTTTATCCATAATTACTCAGTTAACGAATTTTTAATGAAATCGACAAATAGAGGATGAGGATTAAGCACCGTACTTTTGTATTCAGGGTCAAACTGAACTCCTACAAACCACTTATGTTCTGGAATTTCCACAATTTCAATAAAATCGGTTTCAGGATTTACACCTACAGGAATCATACCTGCCTTAATGAATTGCTTGCTGAATGCATTGTTAAACTCGTAACGGTGTCGGTGTCTTTCATAAATTGTGAGTTTATTATAAGCTTTACATGCATTTGATTCATTTTCAATAATTCTGCACTCGTATGCTCCAAGGCGCATTGTTTCACCAGCATTGGCAACACCTTTTTTATGTTCTATTAAATCAATTACCGGATACAATGTTTTCGGGTTTATTTCCGAAGAGTCAGCATTGGCTAACTTTAAAACATTCTGAGCAAATTCTACAACTGCCGCATGCATCCCGAAACAAATTCCTAAATATGGAACATTTTTTTCACGTGCATATCGGGCAACAAGTATTTCCCCTTTCATTTCATTGCGTCTAGAGTCAGGAGCTACAATGATACCATGCAAATGTGAAAGTTTTTTAATATAATTATTTGGGCGTACAGTTTCAGAATGTATCCAGTTTATATTTATCTCACACTTATTTTTAGCGCCTGCATGTACAAGCGCTTCTACAATCGATTTATAGGCATCGTGCAGTTCAACATATTTACCAATTAGCCCAATCTCTACGGTCTGTTTCGGATTTTTAAATCTGGTGAGAAAATCGTTCCATTCCGATAAATCAATTTTTTCGTTAATCGGAAGGGCAAGTTTTTTCAAAACTGTAATATCGAGTTTTTCTTCGAGCATTTTAAGTGGCACATCGTATATTGTAGGTACATTAATAGACTGAACAACAGCATCTAATTCTACATTGCAAAATAATGCCACTTTTTCGCGAACTGAAACGTCAATATCATATTCTGTTCTTAAAACCAAAATATCAGGCTGAACTCCCGCTTCAAGGAGCATTTTTACAGAATGTTGAGTTGGCTTGGTTTTTAATTCTCCTGTAGCAGCAAGATATGGTACCAACGTAAGATGAATGACCAATGATTTTGTGCCAAGTTCCCATTTTAATTGCCTTACTGTTTCAATGTATGGTAACGATTCGATATCACCAACCGTTCCTCCAATCTCAGTAATTACGATATCGTATTTACCTTTTTGTCCAAGTATTTTTATAATTCTTTTTATCTCATCGGTTATATGAGGTATAACCTGAACTGTTTTTCCCTGATAATCACCTTTTCGCTCTTTACTTATAACCGACTGGTAAATCCTTCCTGTTGTAATATTATTACCCATGGAAGTTGTTTCGTTCAGAAAACGTTCGTAATGCCCCAAATCCAAATCAGTTTCTGCACCATCCTCTGTTACAAAGCATTCCCCATGCTCGTAAGGATCTAAAGTTCCAGGGTCAATATTTATGTAAGGATCCAGTTTTTGAATTGTTACACTATATCCTCTTGACTGCAATAATTTGGCTAAAGAAGAAGCCAAAATTCCCTTTCCTAACGACGAAGTTACCCCGCCCGTAACGAATATGTATCTTGTTTCAGACAATGTTGAAATTTTATTTTGTTACTAAAGGCGACAAAATTAATTATTTAAAAACGATTTCAATAACATCAAACAAGTTAAATAAGAAAATTTTAATAAGAGATAGAACAACAATAAGAAATGTATTGATATTGGAATTTAAATATCATGATATTGCTATTATGTATATTTTACATTTGTGTTCACAAATGTAAAATATACATATACTTGGGTGTGGCATTGTTTTAGGGGTTGATTATAGGATTAATATATGCCTTATTTTTCCGAATTATTACTTAATGTTACATTTGTAATACACATCTCTTTTAAACAATCTATATTTTCACTATAAATATTTTTTTATAATTTTAACGTCTGATATTTACATAGGCTTATTTTATTAATTACTAACTAAATTTTACTTTTCTTATGAAAAAACTAATTTTTTTGTTGCTTGTAGCGCTACTATCGGCCTGTAATAGCAATAAATCAGGTCAGAATTTGGGACTCAATAATCTTGGGTATTTTGAGACACAGGGAGTTAATGTTCTTGTGTACAGCAACCTTTTTACCGGAGGTTTTAACGATGAGAAAACTGCTGGTATAGAATTGATTCATCATGGTGTCAGGACATCGCAAGGCGGCGCTGTAAGGCTCTCAAACACACCCGAACAATGGGACCTCGTTCCTGAAATACCGGTTCGAACAGTAGATACATTGGCAAACACCATCGAGGCTACTTTAAGATACGGAGATTACGATTTTGATTCTCGAGTGGTTGTTATGGCCAAAGGTACAGGTGTTGAGATATCTGTTTACCTTGACGAACCAGTTCCAGCAGCTCTTGAAGGAAGTGCGGGGTTTAATCTTGAGTTTTTACCCTCCGAATACTGGGGAAAAACTTATTTAATGGATGGACGTTTCAATAGATTCCCCCGTTATGTTGTAGGCAATACTGTTACAAGGCCCAATAGTGAAAAGCCCAAACAATTCAAGGGTTATGTAACTTCTGATGATAGAGGCACTGACAGATTTATTGATCCTCTGCCACTTGAAACAGGTCGTACTATTCTACTTGCACCCGATGACCCTGAACGTTTGGTGAAAATTACTTCGCATGATGTTGATCTTTCGCTTTTCGATGGTCGTGTGCTGGCACAAAACGGATGGTTTGTTGTTCGCAGTTTACTTCCAACAGGAAAGACAGGCAAAGTTCTGACATGGACAATTGAACCGAATGCCATTAGCGGTTGGACAAGAGAGCCGAATATTGGTTTTTCGCAAGTAGGGTACGTGCCTTCGCAACAAAAAATTTCTGTTATTGAACTCGACAAAAACGACAAACCTCTTGCAAAAGCATCTATTTATAAAGTGGATGAAGAAGGAAATGCTTCAAAAGTGTTCAGTGGTAAAATAGAACCTTGGGGCGATTATTACAAGTACAACTATGTAAAATTCGATTTCTCTTCAGTTAACACACCAGGTGTATATTATATTCAATATGGCGATTTTAAAACAAATAACTTCTTAATAGAAAATACCGTTTACGACAAAATAACCGATGCTACCAGCGATATATGGATTCCGATACATATGAATCATATGTTTGTAAACGAAGCTTATAGAGTGTGGCATGGTGAACCTTTTAGAGATGGTTATCTACAAGCTCCGCCAAATACTGATCACTTTGATCTACATGGACAGGGACCTACAACAGATACAAAGTATAGAGGATTGGAACATATACCCGGACTAAATATAGGTGGTTTTTTCGATGCCGGAGACTTTGACATTGAAACAGGATCGAACATTGGCGTAGTACAGAATTTTGTCCAGACATGGGAATATTTCAAACCCTTACGAGATCAAACCTTTGTTGACCAGCAACAACGTTATGTTGATCTTCACCGTCCGGATGGTACTCCCGATGTATTACAATTCATTGAACATGGAGCAATGCAACTGGTAGCCCAGGCAGAAATTCTCGGCCACATGGCGCAAACTCTCTCTAATTCTATTCTCGATAATTATCATCATCTTGGAGACGCAGCTTCAATAACAGACGGGCTTCCTTATAATCCGAACCTTGGTCCTTACGAAGTAGCCCGCGATGGCCGGTCAAGTGGAGTTAAAGATGATATGTGGGCATTTACAAGCCGCAATCCCAGCCTCGATCTAAGGGCTGCAACCATGTTTGCCTCGGTAAGCAGAGCTCTGAATGGATATAATGATGATCTTTCAGCAAGAGCGTTGGAACAATCAAAAAGGCTTTTAAAAGAGGCAACGGAATTACTTGCCAATCAATCTCAAACAGGAAGAGGTGGTGTAGCGGCAAATATGCCAACTAATCTTCAATTGTACATAACAACCGGAGAGCAGCAATATTTGGATAAATTCCTTGAACTTTTATGGCCTGCTCTCGAAAATAACGTGAGCGGTAACATTTTGACGGCAATACATGCTATACCACACATGGATGCATCATTTAAAGAAAAACTGCGTCCATATGTTTTAAAGTATAAAGAATATATAGACGAGCTTGAAAAAGATAATCCATACGGAGTACCAATCGGTCTTGGTAACTGGGCAGGAAGTGGAAGCGTTGTAAGCTTTGGTACTACCATCTGTTTTGTTAACACTCATTTCCCTGATATTATCGATGCAAACCATGTTTTTAAAGCAACCAACTGGTTGTTTGGTTGTCATCCGTATCACAACTATTCGTTAGTGGCAGCAGTTGGAGCCGCCCGTCCTAAAGCAGTATTTTATGGTAATAATAGAGCCGATTTCTCATTTATTCCCGGTAATGTTGCTCCTGGCATATTGTTCAGACAACCTGACCATTTTGAAAATTATGACGAATGGCCATTTTTGTGGGGACAAAACGAAGGTACAATTGGTGGAAATACCAGTTATTTAATTTTCGGAAGTGCTTTCAAGAATACCATGAGTGGTCTTTAATATATCTTTACAAAAAAAGGAGGCACATACATGCCTCCTTTTTTTTATTACCTGCCTGCTATGATGTGTAGTTATACTTCGGATGTTCGGTTGTATTCAAAGAAATCTATATCGACATACCCCCCCGGCACTTTAGTTGCATAATTAAAAATACCAAAGCGGTTACCCATGAAGTGGCGCAGGTTATAAACCATCTTAAAGTTGGTACCCAGTTTTGTCCATGTGTGGTTGTTCAGGCTGTAATAGAATTCGGCATTATCTACACCGTCGGTGAAATCGCAGTCCAAACGCAGGTAAACTTTCTTTTTGGTTAATGCTACACGTTCTTTCTCCTCATCGCGGTCTTTCATAACGATAAATTTTTGGCCATTTTCGACCACCACCTGTATGATACCCGGTTCGGAGCAGTATGCTGTAAGTCCGGCAATGTCGCCTTCCTGCATATTTCGTACATCAAGCGCTATTGTACCACTGCACATCCGCCCTTCGGTACGTTGGCTGAGCATGTTGCGTGCCTCAAATATCGAGGAGGTTATCTTGCCCGTTTTCAGGCGCATGTAGCCCTTGCGCTCGGTGAGCGACCAGAGGGTGTTGTCAGGGTTATGATTCCACTCCCACGTGAGGCCAAGGTCAGGCGATTTGAAATCGTCGCTCACCACTATCGGGGTTTTCGGATACCCCTGCACCGGTTTTTCCATAACCTTGGGCACCTTACCGTTTTCATCGCCCAGAATCGGCCAACCGTCTTCCCAGCGGCACGGTATCAGTACAGGTACACGCCCCACTGCGCCATGATCCTGAAAGAGCATGGCGTACCAGCGACCATCTTCAGTATCGACTATGTTGCCTTGCGCCACACCGGCACCGCGCAGGTCGAGTGTGTCTGACAGGATCACTTTGTATTCATACGGCCCTTCGAGTTTGTCGGAACGGAAAGCGAGTTGCGTACGGATACCGCGCGAAGGCCACCAAATCATGAATACGTAGTATTTCCCATCGTGTTTCTGTATGTGCGAGCCTTCGAGCAGGTTGTTAAGTTCCATGTCGCGGCCACGGAACACCATAGTGTCGAGCCCTCCTTCCTTGAGTCCGGACAGGTCGCTGCGCAGTTCTCTGATACGCACGCCGCCGCTACCGCCTGCGGCGTAGATACGGCCGTCGTCGTCAAATAGCAGAGAGGTGTCGTGCAGGCGTTCGTTCAGATCCATTACCTTTGTCCATGTACCGGCGGGGTCAACGGCGCTGTAGATGTATGTTTTCTGCGGCCGGTTGGTGGCGAAAAACACATAAAATTTACCGTTGTGGTGGCGTATTGATGATGCCCACTGCCCTTGTCCGTAAACGTTGCCTCCTTCAAGGTCGTAGGCGGGGCTGTCTTTAAGTTCGGGTACCACATAGCTGATTATTTGCCAATTGACAAGGTCTTTCGAGTGCATTACGGGCACACCCGGCATCAGGTGCATGGTAGTGGTTACCATGTAAAAATCGCTCCCTACACGGATTACGTCGGGGTCGGGCGCATCGGCAAAAATCACCGGATTGGTGAAGGTTGTACTCATGGCTGTGTCTTGCACTGCCCTGTTGTTGTTACTGCATCCAATAATTAACAGGATGTAAAATAAGAAAGTTGCTGTTTGTTTCATTTGAATCAAATTTAAGGTACCGTAAATATAGTATTCTTATATTACAGTACAAATATTTGTATGATTTATGCTTTACCGTACCCTGATTACATATTCCGTTTCCTTACAAAGAACCGGTATATTCGTTTGGCTGCATACAGAGCATATTCAACGCAAAAACTGCCGAAATATGCTCCGGGTTTTCTGGCTATTTGCCGGCGGTACATTTTATAATATTCGTAAACATTGCCATTACCGGATGGAAGGCAATTTATTTGCACTGTCCAGAATGCTGCCCAGCGGTAACGCAGTATAAAGCGGTTTAGTTTGTTTGTGTTCAATTTTTTGGCCAGTACACGCCGCAGTTCGTAAAACAGAACGCTGTAATGCGCAAATTTCTTTTCGTAATATGCCCGTTCGGTACTGCGCATGTGGGTTACGGCTGAGGGGTTTTTAAAGTGGTAAAAACCGGTGTACGACATTGTTTCGCACCTGTTACAGTGCCATGCCAGCAATACCGACTGAAGCAGGTCTTCGGGGCCTACCAGCATGGGTGGTTCACCTATTTCTTCCCACACCCGGCGGTAAAGCCCGGTTCTGATAAGTTTGCCCCACACGTTGTGGGGATGTTTCATGTTGATTGTGTTTTTAAAGTAATCGGGTTCTTTTTTGTCGTGAAACGAATAGCAGGGAGTTATGCGTAAGTCGGGTTCGATGAAGCATACGCTTGCCTGTACCACATCGGCTCCCGAAAGTACAGCAATGTTGCAGGTACGGCTGCAGAAATCGGGGTCGAGTACATCGTCCTGGTCAAGCTGGGTAACATAGTCGCCGCTTGCGGCCATTACGCCGGCGTAACGAGCATAGAGCGTACCCCGGTTTTTGGGCAGGAGGATGTATTTTACGCGGTTGTATTTCGAAGCATATTCCTGTGCAATGCGCCCGCTCCCGTCGGTTGAAGCATCGTCAACTATTATCACTTCTATGTATTCCATAGACTGGACTAAAGCCGACTCTATTGCTCTTGGAAGGTATTGGCCGGCGTTGTAAACTGGAATTATGACTGATACCTTTATCAATTAACAATCTATAATAAAGATGGTGGCATGTTTTTGTGTTTAAGTGGTTAGTGTCAGCGCAGGTTGTATTATATAAATATTTTAATCATTAATCTTTAAATATGAATGTCTAAATCTCCCATCTCCCAACCGGCGGCTAACAACTAACCACAAAACACTTGAAAAAAACAAAAGTTAAATATGAACGTTGCGAATGTACGGATATGTTTTTGAATATCCAAATTTATTAAAGAAATTAACAATTGACAATTGACAGTTACCCCGCCCACTAAAGGGTGGAGCAGTTGAGCGGGAAAGTACTCTTCGGGGGATTCGGGGGTGAATAACAATTACCCGCCGGCCGCTGTTTATTATTAATTAGTTGATATTCTAATAATAAACAGCGGCCAATGGGTAATTAACAGAGAGGTGTCGGCATACACCAAGAGAGGTGTCGGCATGCACCACAAGAGGGCTCGGCATGCA
>JAITWJ010000048.1 GCA_031285325.1 Bacteroidales bacterium | reverse complement strand
TATTTCCTTGCATTTCTGATGTTTTTATTCTCCCATGGATATTGCCCATCAGGGTCAACATTTATTATGGGATTATTCCCAAACACCGCATAATTACTAATGACTATTTGATCAACGGGGTCTAAATTCCATCGCCTGCCAAGCCTTGTGTCGTAGCCGTAATCGCCAAATTTTAAATGGTTGCCTATTCCTTTTATTTCATTATCCTGCTCGTGTCCCTGAAAGCCCCAGCGGTAGCTATCGGAGTTTTGCGACAGGCTTTTGATTAGCATACCATAAGGATAATAACTGTTGGTAGCCAGTATATTGGGGCTTAAAGAACCAGCCTGTTTTGTTAGCCTGTCGCCAAAGAGTACGCGCACATTGCCTTTTTCATCAGTAACCATTATGTTGTACAGTATTCAGTTCTGATTAAATTCATTTTCTATTGGATTTACATTTTCCTTACGAAGTGATCGTGGTGGTGGAGGTTCTTTATGCAAGCATTTAGCATAGACCCATCCTATTGTAAAGTTTCCGCCATGCATTGGTCCATAATCATAATAACATACCACTTTTGCAAGCAAACTGTCTTCGGAAAATTTCATCACATAAACAGGTTCGTATTGAGGAAGTGTTTTCAAAGGAATATTGAAGGTTGCATTCACTCCCTTTTCAAGTTGTTTATAATACTGAACCAATTTATTACCATATCTCTTCTTGTTTTTGATAATCAATACTGGATTGGGAGGTCCCAAAAAAGTGTCATAAACATACATTTCAGGATGTTTTTTTACGTAACTATGATACCATTTATTAAAGAAATGCCCGCCAAAAGGAAAACAAAGCATAATAACTACAATCGCCAATACAAGTTTATTTTTTTTCATTTTTCTCTGCTTTAACTGATTCTGTTTGATATGATTCTGACATCCATACTCCTTCCGGGGAAAGATTGCCTTTTTCATCAGCAACTGCTTTACTGTATACCGGTATTCCAGTATCTATCAGTTCTCTTTTGATGTTACGAGTTGCGACTGTCGCTTTAAATTTTACAGTATTTCCTTTTTCGTCAACAACTCTTTGGACATCATTAACAATCCAACTGTTTGCCCATATATCACTTGAACTGTTAACTTTCGAGGCTTCTTCATCCGTTAAAGAGATAGATTCTTTAATCTGTGTATTTATATAGCTTATCTTTACCCCAGCTCCAATACCCAATCCTGCAGAAATTTCGTTTTCATTAAATCCAATGTTAACAGCTAATCCTGCTGCCCCTGTGCCAACAGGTACAGGATATGTGCTACTTCCCTGCCCTATAAGCCCTGCAAAAGTTTCGGCACTCCAATTCTGTTTGGCGTTAGCTGTCAAACCTATTGATGCACCAATTACTAAATTAGGATCTTTACTTCCTTCCTCTAAATTTTGATTCACTATATAAATTGCTCTGTTCATTACTAAATGGGTTTTTCCTATTTCATCATAGGCAATACCAGATTGTTCAACATAATTAAGACCATAACTGAGACCTACTCCAACATCAAATTCAAAAAAGAAGAAAGTAACTCCCGGCCATTCTCCATTTTTATCAACAAAAACTACAGGGTTGTTTAATCCAAAAACAAATGGAGACCATGTTGGATTATGTGCCATTAAAGGGTCAGGCGTAATGAATCTTGCAATTCTTGTATCATACATTCTTTCAACAAAATCATAGCTGTTCCCCACACCTTTAATTTCATCATCTTTTTCCATTCCATTGAAGCCCCAGCGGTAGCTATCGGAGTTTTGCGATAAACTTTTGATCAACATCCCGTAAGGATAATAACTGTTGGTAGCAAGAATATTGGGCTGTAAAGTATTGGCTTGTAAAGTTCCTGTTATCCGGTCACCAAACAGCACACGCACATTGCCCAAGTGGTCGGTTAACTCGTACTGCTTGCGGCCAAGTCTTCGGGTGGTTCGCCCTGAGTAATATGCTGGAATGTTATCTTCCATCACAATTTCTCCCGAACTGTCGTAAAGTTCACCCCGTACTCCGTAATTTGTGCCTGTGCGTACACCCAGCCTGCCTGAGCCGTAAATGGGTTGCTCGTCAAGCCAGTATTCAATTACAATGCCATTATATTCAGAGCTATAGTTAACAATGCGGTTATAGGTTGCCATAATATTGCCCTGTGCGTCGGGAACATAAAATGTGGCGGCAGTTTCTGTGTGTGTTCTGATGTTGTTTACTTTTTTTACCACACGGTTGCCTGTGGCATCGTACAGAAATGTAATAATGCTGCCGTCAGCCTTTTTAATAAGTCCTACCTTGCCCGATGGTGTCCAGCTAATACTCTGTAGTTCATGCTGATCGAATATCAGGTTGCCCGATTCATTGTAATAATAATTGGCCTGAGGTTGGCTGTCAATATCGTGGTCAAATACGGTGTCGCTAACTCTGTCCAGAACATGGTCTAATCTGTTAGTGCCTGACTCATATTTATAGGTGAGGGCATCCATCTGTGCAGCCTGCCCGTTTTTCGCCTCATAGCGGCTCAAATTTAGAATATTCCCATTGCGGTCGTAACTGTAAGTCGAATTGTATTGACTGGTTGGTTTCCATGGAGAGGTGCTATAGATGTTGAAATAATAAAACTGGCTGTTTTTGAGGCGATTCAATCTGTCATAGACAAACTTTTGTCCCATAGTAACAT
>JAITWJ010000025.1 GCA_031285325.1 Bacteroidales bacterium | reverse complement strand
TTAGTTTGCTTCGTTTTGCTTCATCCCGAATGGGTAACGGATAATAAACGGATTGTTTGCCGTATCCTGCCGAAACCGGCATTTTCGTTACCCGCCAACCGGAGACAACGGAAGACAACGGAAGACAACGGAAGACAACGGAAGACAACTGAAGCTGGCTATCAGTCTATTACCCGCTTTTTCTTCTCTCTGCGGTTTCGACTTCGTGTGTTACATGCTGCATAAATTTGGTACGTTTGCCAAGTTTTTTTAAAGATCCCCACGAGAGGCATCTTTGTTTTCATCAGTTGCATTACTGCCTTTGCTTCTGATTTTTTCAGGCGAAAGACCCGATGTAATTTTCTGAACAGCCTTGAAGTTGTAGAAAAATTCACGTGCAAATACTCTTAAAACAGTATAGGTCGGTATCCCCAGTATCATTCCCGGTATACCGGCGGCAAATCCTGACGCCAGGACTACTATGAATATCTCCAGCGGATGTGCCTTGACACTGTTGGAAAATACAACAGGCTGAATTACGACATTATCTATCATGTGGGTAATTACTTCTACTATAACCATGTATGTTATAAGCGGAACAACAACCTCGGTAAAACTCATGTTAATATGCGACGCTACCCCCATAATCAATGCAATAAATAGACCAAGCCATGGGCCTACGTATGGAATTACGTTCAATATGCCAAGTATAACTCCCATAACAAGCGCCTGCTTAATGTTTATGCCTGCAATCGTCATCCCTAAGGTAATAAGTATCAGTATGCAGGTGCTCTGTATTATTATGCCTATAAAGTATCTGGTTAAGAGTTTCTGAATGGAAAATAAGGCTCTGGTAACATTTTCGGTAAACCTGTCGGGAACCCACATCAGTATCGATTCGAAGAAAAGACGCTGGTCTTTCAGGAAAAAGAAGGTAATGAACGAAATAGAAAAGGCGGCAATCATCAAGTTACCGAGCGTTCCGAAAATAGTTCCCAGGAAATTCTGCAGCATGTTAATATTAAGCACTTCAGATATTTTTTGCGCTATATAGTCCTGAACGGATATCTGGTTGGTTATATCCCTGTTTAAAATCATGAACAGCTGTTCGAGCTTTTTAACAGGCTCATTGATTATCATGACTATTTTTTCGCTGTCGATAGTTGAAAAATAATTAAGCTGAGCAGCTACAAGCGGTATGAAGGTTGCAAAAAACATTATTATCACACCCCATATAATAAAAAGTGTAAGCAAGGCAGCGAGCGGCCGTGGGAATTGCCACTTTCTTATTTTTATCATGCACAGCAAATCGACAAGCGGGCGCCCCATAATAGACAGAACGCCGGAAATCAGAATATAAACAACAATACTTCTGAAATACCACACACATGTCAGCAACAGGGTTACTCCAAGTATTATCAGTATATTTCTCCACGATACATTCATTGCCGAAATATTTCTTTTACAAACGTATATTAAATTTTTGTTATTAGCTATAAATTATAGACAAATAGAATACTTTTGCACCGGAACTATAAACAAAATTTTTGCGTATGATATAAAAACGGCATGCCAGCAGGCATAAGACATATAGAATAGCATTTTGCTATATTCTTGCTTTTCGGGATGTGAGAATTTCAGAAATAATAACAAGAATAAGTATGAATGCCGCAGCAATGCGGATTTACTTATTTGTTATTATTAGGTAATTCTCACAACCTCGAAAAGCGGATAATGTAAGTCCGCTTTTTTATGTCTTGCTGAAGATGAAGTTTTTAACCAAACAATTTATTATAAATTTTTTTAAACTTTTAATTATGAAACATTTTAACTTATTTGTTGTAGCAGTGTTTATGCTTGCAGTTTGGGGGTCATGTAAAAAAGATGATACTCCAGCTGATGAACGGGAAAAATTTGTCGGTGTCTGGAAAGGCAGTTCAACAATGACAATCCCCAGCCTTGAAATGAACGAAACTGTATCTGGAACGCAAACTATTAAAAAAAGCACATCCAATTCAAGGGCTATTATTTTCGATGATAACATGTCTGCTGTTGTAGATGGCAATTCTTACATTTACGATGAATACAGCGAAACCGTATCGCAGGACGGTGTAACGATGACCATGGAAATGAACGGCGGCGGAGTAATCAGTGCAAGTGGAAACACGATTACCGAGTCTGGGACGGTTACGGTTTATATGTTAGGTCAACAATTTTCGGGGACATGGAAATGTACCTTTACGAAACTGTAATCAGGGGAAATTTTGCAGAAATCGTCATAATTTGACGGTTTCTATTTTTAAAAACATGTATGCACAGTTACCTTGCTAATATTCTGCTTTCAAACAGACACTTTGTCGTTACATATGAGTAAAAATAATGCCAAATTGTCACTATTTTGGTATTGGAACAGATTTTGAAACATATCCCTTTAAAATAACAAAAATGTTTAATTTTAAATTAAAGGAGGACAATGTTATGTTACCAACAATTATGAGCAGAAGTTGCAGGCCATTTTACATGCCCGATTTTTTAAACAGTGATTTTTTCCCGTCATCGGGAAAAACAAAATCGGCACCTTCAGTAAACATCCGGGAAGATGAAAAAAGCTATTCTCTCGATCTTGCTGTACCGGGAATGGACAAAAAAGATTTGAAAATCGATATCAACGATGATGTCCTTACCGTTTCGGCTGAGTCGAAACAGGAAACTGCCGAAGAGAAGGATGGATACTGGAAAGAGGAGTTTAACTATTCATCGTTCTGCAAGAGTTTCCAAATTCCCGAAAATATTGACAGGGATAAAATTACTGCCGGTTACCGCGACGGTGTTATCAGCATATTGCTCCCTAAAAGTGGAGAGGACAAGAAACAGTCACGCCAGATAATGATTTCGTAGCGGCAGCCTGTAAAAAAACGTGCAGTATAGCGACAGATGTCAGAAAATATTTTCTGACATCTGTCGCTATACCGTTTTCAGAAAACGCGACGCCGGAAAATTCCGTTTACCCTTTTGTGTTTTGCTGTAAGGGTCATGGCTTTTCTGAAAGGATATACTGCGTTTTTTTCTGCCTCAATGCAGTTTTGTTAAAATATTCAGCATAAATTTTAGCGCAATGCAGATTTCACTAAAATTTACCCGCTTTTTATATTCTGCGGAAGAATACCGTTACGATTGCCTGCTGTTCAGTTTCCGGCGTTGGGCAATTCGAGCCCGTAGCCTTTCAAGCCGTCTTCGTGTTTCAGAAGCAGGCTGAACACAAGCGCCAGCGCTCCCAGGCATGTAAAGATTATCATGGGCAGGGTATAATTGTAGCTCGGAACGGAAACACCGTCAACCACACGCGAACCGGCAATGCAGAACCTGTCGAGCACCCGCCCCACAAGCAGGGGGATAAGAATAAATCCTATGTTCTGAACAAGGAATATCATGCCGTAAGCCGTTCCCATCTGTTTCTGGGGTATGATTTTAGGCACCGAAGGCCACGTTGCCGCCGGAACAAGCGAAAATGCAGCGCCCAGAACCACTGTCATTGCTATTGCTACGGGCATGGACGTGAGAAATGGCACCGAATATACACCGTGTACAACAGTCAGCAGCAACGCTCCGAGTATCATTATTGAGGCGCCTTTTCCCTTTCGGTCATACAGGCTTCCGAATAGCGGAGTGAAAACAAGAGTTATTACCGGTAAAAGCGCTGTGATATTGCCGGCCAAGTCTTCTGTCATTCCAAACTTGTTAACCATGAGGTCGGGCGCATACTTTATAAACGGTATTATAGCCGCGTATGAAAGAACGCACAAAACGGCAATGTACCACCATCCGCGATTTTTCACTATTTCAATAATATCTTTCGCCCTGAAAGCCCCGTCGTCATCTGCAGAGCCGTTTTTTGCAGCCTCTTTGGCAAGCGACACGTCAAGTTTTCTGTCCATCGCTGCATAAATAAAAAAGGCAATCGTACCAACGCACAGCATTATAAGGCACACAAGAATGGGCTTCGACACTCCGTGCATTGCATTTGCAATGGGAACCGACGTTGCAATGGCAAGCGCCGTACCTATGCGCGCAGTAGCCACCTGAAGCCCCATTGCAAGAGCCATTTCTTTACCCTGAAACCATTTTACTATTATTTTTGATATGGTAATACCGGCCACTTCGGCGCCAACACCAAAAACGGCAAAACCAACGCTCGCCATTACCACCTGAAGTTTGAAGCCGAACAGCTCGTGTCCGTCGAGAGCATGCGTCGATACTGCCCAGAATTTTATAGCAGTTCCGATAATCATCACCATCGTGGCCAGCTTGCCGGTGAACCTGATGCCCATTTTGTCGAGTATTATTCCGCCAAAAATGAGCATCCCCAGAAAAACGTTAAACCATCCGTAGGCGCTTGTAAAGAAACTGTATTCGCTACTGTTCCACATGAGCTCTCTCTGAAGCATTGGTTTCAGAGGAGCCATTACATCGGTAAGATAATAGCCGCAAAGCATAGTAAACGAAACTATTGCAAGCGCCATCCACCTGGCCGATTTTGAATCGCGAAGTGTTTTTGTAACTGTATCCATGTTTAAATATTTTATGAACGGCAAATGTGATAAATTTTACAGTTTGTGCAATATTAATCATATACAAAATCAATAGTTGCAACACTCATAACACCTCTGAACCTCGCCAGCCTGACTTTTTAGCCCCACAAAGGATTTCTATACCGTTGATATAGCTACATCTATTGTCAAACAACTACGTACAAAGATAAAAATCTTCTAAAACTGTCTTGAATCTTTTTTATTTACATATTTTTAAAAAAATTTTGCAGATAAAAAAAAACATATTTACTTTGCATCCGCAATTAAAAGTTCTTTGGTCCATTCGTCTAGGGGTTAGGACGTCAGGTTTTCATCCTGGTAACAGGGGTTCGATTCCCCTATGGACTACAAATCTATTTTGAAAATTATAACGCATGGCAAATCATAAGTCGTCAGTAAAACGGATAAGGCAGACTGAAGTAAGAAAGGAAAGAAACAAATATTACGCTAAAACAATGCGAAATGCATTGAAAACCCTGCGGGCTACAACAAACAAGGGTGAAGCGTCTGTCCAACTCCCAAAAGTTGAGTCAATGCTTGATAAGCTTGCGAAAAAAAATATTATTCATAAGAATAAGGCGTCTAACCTCAAGTCGTCAATTGTAAAACACGTAAACAGTTTGGCGTAGTTATTGCAAAAAACAATCATATAAATGAATCTCGGAAGTTGAATTGCGGCTTTTGGGGTTCATTTTTGTTTTTTATCCATTTCTGTTAAAACCGTTTTCAGGAGAAATAAAAACATTTTCTGTATTTCATGCAACGTTATGTAATAATAGAAGTCTTTATGGCGAATATTATAAAACTTAACATTATGAAAAAAACGACACTTCTTATAGCTTCTGCTATATTAATCATGGCTCTATCTTCATCGGCAGCCAGTGCGCAATTAATTGAAAACAGGAATCTGACGGGGTTTACAAAGGTTTCTTTTAATGTTCCTGGTAATTTAAAAATACACATTGGTTCCGAATTTAAGGTAGTTTTGGAAGGCGATCAGGATTTTCTTGACGAAATTGAAACAAAAGTTTCCGATGGAGAATTGGTTATTAGAAGAAAAAACCCGAATAGTTATCGAGAACGATTCATTAATAAAAAAGTTATTGCGAATATTACCATGCCTTCTGTTGCAGGTCTCGCCGTTGCCGGATTGGGAAAAATTGAAATCACCGATTCGTTTAAAGCCGCTTCGTTAAAGCTATCGACCACGGGTAGTGGACACATAACAATTAATGATATATCGTGCGACAATCTTGACAGTAATGTTGCCGGATCAGGTGGTATTACAATACTTACTCCACTTAAAACCGGTTCATTAAAAATATCGGTAAGCGGAAGCGGACATACAACTTTCAATGGTATATCATGCGAAACCCTTGAATGTAATGTAGCCGGTTCGGGAGGTGCTACAATCAACGGCAGTGGTTCCATCGGTTATGAAGATATAAACATCAGTGGTTCAGGGAATTTTTCAGCAAAATCAGTAACGGCTGCAACCGCCGATATTTCTGTTACCGGCAGTGGTAACTGCAGCTGTAATGTATCGGAAAACCTTATCGCCCGTGTTACCGGCAGCGGAAACATTACATACATCGGGGCTCCGAAAAAGATGGATACAAGAGTAACAGGTTCCGGAAAGGTGAGGTCAGAATAGAATCAGTGTCGTACTATCCTTATTGTTCCATCAGAATTTAATTTTATGACAGGCGAAGGCACGTTCTTTCGCCTGTCGTTTTGTCGGTATTTTACCGAATAATCAACCATATTTACCAAATCAGATTCAATATCCCCAAAAAACTCTGGCGAAGGCTTGCCGCTGAAATTGGCGGAGGTTGAAACCAATGGTTTCCTGAGCCGTGCCAAAAGCTGACGACAGAACTCATCGCTGCATATCCGTATTCCCACCGAGCCATCGGCTGCACAGACTCCTTTTGCCATGTTTTTACCTTCAGGATAAATAATGGTAAGAGGGCCATTGGCAACCAACACAAGCTCATAGGCTATCGCGGGTATGCTGTCAACGTAACGTTCGAGCATCTGTTCGCTGTTTACCAGAACAATAAGGCTCTTACTTTCGTCCCTTGCTTTTATGCTGAAAATTTTTTCAACAGCCTCATCGTTTGTCGCGTCGCAGCCCAGCCCCCATATAGTATCGGTCGGATAAAGGATTATCCCCCCGTTTCTGAGTGTTGTTACAGCTGTATTAATATCATCGTTAAAGTCATTCATAATAATTTTAGAGTAACAAAGGTACGTAATTTTTACGTAACAGTTTCTTTCCTGCTCGTTTTTAATACATGACACATTGGAAAACGATCAATCAGTACTTCATAGATAGTGCTATATATCACGGTATTGGAAACAAATTACCCGGATTTCCGGTCTGCTACAAAGAACACAGGCCACAGGGGAATACCACTGCTCAGGCTTATAGCGGTTACCTTATTGGGGCGACTTCCCTGCTTATCTTCAGGTTCGTTGTTCTTGTTGCATCCCGCAAATGCAACCGCCGCTATCATAATGACGGTTACGGTTTTTTTTAACAGTCTTGCATTCATAGTTTAGCAGTGATGTAAAAGGTATAGTGTGCCACGAACGAGCTATCG
>JAITWJ010000147.1 GCA_031285325.1 Bacteroidales bacterium | reverse complement strand
ATTCAATTCAAATTGCAGTCGGGCAGATATATTTTCCGGAACAGGATTCCCATATATTTCTTTAGCTCCTTCGCGGGTCAGATGTTCTAAATATTCAGACTCGAGTTTCACCCTAATTACTTTTTCGTATCCACCCAAACTGTTAAATACGTCATTGCCAAATTCTTTTAATAACATTTCTTCAGTAAATTTTGCCTTATACTGTTTTTCGGTGGCAAATTCTTCCGGTATTTGAAAAGCGGGCATAATTGGGTTTGAATCCAATTCAAAATGTTCAATCTTCTGTACAATTTCATCTGTATTTGCCAAGGCTTCGGGAACATCGGCAAATAATTCATTCATTTCAGACTGGGTTTTAAACCATTCTTGTTTCGTGTATCGCATCCGGTTAAGTTCGTCAAAATCTTTGCCGGTATTTAAACATATAAGCAAATCGTGTGCGTCGGCGTCTTCGGAGTTGGTGAAATGTACATCGTTGGAAGCAATTACTTTAATTCCGAATTTTTTTGACAACTCTAAAATCAGTTTGTTAACCTTAACCTGCTCGTCGTAAACTTCCTGTCGTTGTTGTGGCAGTTCGGAGGGATGGCGTTGAAGTTCGAGGTAATAATCGCAGCCGAAAATTTTTTTGTACCACAAAGCAGTTTCTTCCGCCTCTTTTATTTGATTGTTCATTAAAAGTGAAGGAATTTCTCCTCCTAAACATGCGGATAAACCAATTAATCCTTCGCTGTATTTTTCGATGAGTTCCTTGTCGATTCGCGGTTTATAGTAAAACCCTTCGGTATTGGCAATTGATATAAGCTTGATGAGGTTACGGTAGCCGGTTTTATTTTTTGCAAGTAAAATAAGATGAAAACCTGAACGGTCTGTTTTATCATTTTTGTCGTAAATTGTCCTCGCTGCCACATACGTTTCACACCCGAGAATAGGTTTAATACCTGCTTTTTTACAGTTCAAATGAAATTCTTTTATACCGAACATAGTTCCATGATCCGTTAAGGCCAATGCCGTCATACCATCACCTTTAGCTTTGTTAACAAGTGCGCTTACACTGGCAGCGCCGTCAAGTATTGAGTATTGCGAGTGCACATGTAAATGCGTAAACGGAATCATTTTAAATTTATTTTTAATATAAGGAATGCGAATTTACATAATTTGAAGCGTTGTATATAACAATGTTGATAAATACGGAAAAACAATTAATAATTGTCAACTGTTAATTGTCAATTAAGAGATGTGCGCCGGTTTCCATAGCCTATTTTTAACAATCGTGCGCACATTTGTTAAATCCCAACCTCCGGAAAGTACAATCGTGCGCACAATTGTTAAATCATAACCTTCGGAAAGCACAATCATGCGCACGTTTGTTAAAAATACTGTCATTGCAGGTATTGAACATACAAAATATACCCAAATTCCGCCTTCGTGAATATTCAAAGCAACCGTAGGGGCACTGCCTGTAAATTCAAAAAAGCTTCCTGATATTTTGTAAATGATATTTTCGCTTACAATTTTTAATAACTTGCCGTTATTTACAGGTTAGATTGGTTTGCTATGGGAAATTTGATTCAGTTGAATGATGTTTCAAAAATATACAAGATAGGCGGAAATGTTGAAGTTTCTGCGCTCAGGTCTGTAACCGTTAGTATTGAAAAAAATGAATATGTGGCTATTATGGGGCCGTCAGGTTCAGGGAAATCAACGCTTATGAACATAATTGGTTGTTTAGACACCCTTACAGGCGGAACATACATTCTTAACGAACATGATGTAAGTACTATGGATGAAGACCGGTTAGCCGAAGTGCGCAATAAGGAAATCGGATTTGTTTTTCAAACATTTAACTTGCTGCCCCGTTATAATGCTTTGGACAACGTACAGCTTCCGCTTATATATGCGGGTTTTTCCAGAGCAGAACGAATGGAACGTGCGTTGAAAGTTATTGAACATGTAGGATTAACCGACAGGATGTATCATAAGCCAAATGAATTATCAGGCGGACAGCGCCAAAGGGTAGCTGTGGCGCGTGCTTTGGTTGGCCGCCCGTCTATAATTCTTGCCGACGAACCAACAGGGAATTTGGACAGTAAAACTTCGATAGATATAATGCATTTGCTTGGCGATATACATTTAAACGGCAATACAGTTGTTCTGGTTACGCACGAGGAAGACATTGCCCGCTGTGCACACCGGATAATAAGGCTTAGAGACGGGCTTGTGGAATCGGACGAACCGAACCACAACATACATAACGGATAAACTAATACTTGTTTTTGGTTACGGTAATCGATTTGCAAATTACCACCATATTTGCTTGCGGAAGAAACGGCAATAAGAAAAATTATTTGATTAAATCTGATAATTGATATTCCTCAATGACAAATTCCGGATTCTGTGAACAGAAATAAAGCCGCTCTTCATCTTCGGAAACTGTTAGACGGAACGCCTTATTGTTCAGCTTAATTCTGGATATCAATTTACCATCATGATTAAATACTGCAAAAGTTTCCGGTGCCCAACCAGAGCCGTCAGGTTTGAGTTCGTCCTGTGCTTTCCCTACATACAGTGCAAATATATAATTCTTCGAAACAGCTATATCCGAAAACCCTCTCCTGTTTTCTGAATTAAAAACAACTCTTCCAGAGTTTTGATAACTTGGTTCGACTAACATTTCTTCAAAACGGGTCGTTATATCGCCTGTATCGGAAATGTCGTATCCTGAGATATATCCAAAACTGTTAACCGCAAAAAAAACTGAATTTTCATAAACTGATATTCTGGCATTACCATAACATATTTTATAATCTACGTAATCTCTTTCCAAAGTAATTGGACTCGCAGCGAAAGTCTTCACTTCATTCAACTGAGCATCTAACAGAGTTAGTATTTGTTGTTGTTTTGCCTCGGCTTCAATTCGCAGGCCAACATAATAGCCGTTTTTTAAACGGCGTATTTGGTCGTAAAAACCATTATTTTGTGGCCGTTCTATTTTGTTGATATAATGCCATTCCAACGTATCCCCGAAGTTGTCTATCTTATAGATCAACATTTCCTGTTTCGCAATATCATGGAGATAAATAGTGTCTCCATTTATTGATTTTCCTGCATAAGAAGGTGTTATGTATTCGCCGGGACCTTGCCCTCTACTTCCTAAAGGACCAATTGTATTACCGTCTGACTCCCGGGCAACAAGTGCACCCCGACCTGCTCCATCATAAGTTATTAGAAAATGCGAATTGACGATTGCCATATCCATACAAAAACTGATAAACAATTCTTCGTCGTAACGCCTGCTTTCTACTGTTCGTATTTCAGCATTCAAAAAATCAGTACTCTCTTTTTTGTTTACACAACCGTATATGAAAATGAAAAATAAACAGCAAAATATTACGTTTTTACTTTTAATCTCTGCAATCCAGCTATTGAAACAATTTACAACAACAATTGATATGCGTTTACTAAAACTCATAGGTTAAATATTTAAATTACAAAAAGGCATATAAAACTCGCTCTTCCGCAAGAACTCAGACTATATAACACTAATCCTTGTAGTATATATTAAAAAACTGAACCATAGATTATAACCTTATTATCTTCCTATGGAGCACAATACGTCGCATCAGAAATACTTACGACATGACCACTATCGGGTCTTATGAGCGCATAATTACAATTCGAACCTTGTGCAACACAACAAATGCCAGCACCGTCAATAGCTTCGTCTTGAGCAAGGGCTTCAATGTTAGCCAAAGCAATCTCCGACAAATAATTATTATTAGCTTTAATGCTAACATTCAAAACAATTGCTCCTAATATTACAAGAGCAAACATTACACATAAAAACTTTTTATATTTAGACATAATTTCAATTTTTAAAAACATTAATAATTTTAATCCTAAGAATACCCTATCGCTATTTTAAACAAAATACTGAATACAATACAAAATTTGAAATATCTTATAGTGAAAATTAACATTCTGTTTACATTTGAATTGGTGTTGCGTTTTGTTTATAAAGAATATTCTTTGTAACAGAGCAACACTCCCTCAAAAGTTAGAAGTTAAAGTCTGTTACTAATACTACCTGAAATCGACAACGGTTTTCTCTGCTGCTTTGTTTAAATTAATTTCTTTCGATATACCGTCAACCGTTACTTTATATTTCCCAAAAAAAGCTTGGGTTGATAAATTTCCTTCAAAATCAGTAGTTCCTGATTCCTGTGTCCACCATTCATTA
>JAITWJ010000121.1 GCA_031285325.1 Bacteroidales bacterium | reverse complement strand
GAATACATTCGTACCCAAGATTATGCAGAACATGATGACGATTTTAGCATAGGGTAATCTTTAGTCGGCTTCAGCCGATTTTAATTCCTTCGGCTTTTAGCCGAAGGTAGTTTAATATATTGTTTTTCAGTTTATTATTTGTTTTTGATTTATGGTTGGTTTTTGGATTATTTCCCGATGCAGAATCTACTGAATATGTTTCCAAGAATTTCATCTGTCGAGATTTCGCCTGTGATAGAACCGATGAAATGGAGCACTTCTCTTATATCCTGCGACAGGAAATCGCCCGAAAGGTTGGTGGCAAGCCCATTTTTTACACGATGGAGGGCGTTGAGTGCATTTTGCAGCGCTTCGTAATGGCGAGTATTGGTAATAATTGTTTCGTTGCTGTCAATTGCCTGTGTGTTAATCATGCTAAACAGGGCGGAAGAGAGTTGTTCTATATTTATGTTGTGTTTGGCAGAGATGGTGATAATATCCTTTTTGGGAACAGGCAGTTGCAATTGCGCCAAACGATGTGCAAGGCTTTCGTCGTTGTCTAAATCGGTTTTATTTGCTATAACAAGCAAACACTGACGCTCGGCATTGATGTTTTCGAGAATATTAGCTATTGCTTCACAAATTTTATGGTCGCTGTCGGTAATGTCAACCATGAGCAGTACTACTGATGCCTGTTTTATTTTGCTGTAAGTAATTTGGATGCCCAAATTCTCGATTTCGTCATCGGTGGAGCGGATTCCTGCCGTATCAATAAAGCGAAATATAATGCCTTTGATGTTTACGGCGTCTTCAATGGCATCGCGCGTAGTGCCGTGTACGGCTGATACAATGGCTCGCTCCTCGCCCAGCAACCGGTTGAGCAGTGTACTTTTGCCCGAATTGGTGTGTCCGACAATAGCAACGGGTATGCCGTTTTTGATGGCATTGCCCAGCGAAAAAGAGGCGGTTAAATTTGTAATATGAGCAACAAGTTCGTCAATTAAAACAGTTAGTTCGCTACGGTTGGCAAACTCTACGTCTTCTTCGCTGAAATCGAGTTCGAGTTCTATAAGCGAAATAAACCACAACAGCCGTTCGCGAAGAGATGCGAGTTCTGACGAAAATCCGCCCCGCATCTGTTGCAGTGCAACGCGCCGTGAGGCTTCTGACTGCGATGCAATAAGGTCGGCAACGGCTTCGGCTTGGCTCAAATCCATTTTGCCATTCATAAACGCACGCTGCGTAAACTCGCCGGGCTGTGCCAGCCGGCAGCCGCTCGACAATAATAATTTTATGATTTCTTGCTGTATGTAAAACGAACCATGACAGGATATTTCCACAGTATCTTCGCCTGTAAACGAGCGTGGAGCACGGAAAACGGTTACGAGTACTTCGTCGATAACAATTGCACCATCGGCAATGGCGCCGAATTGAACGGTATTGGCAGCCTGTTCCTGCACTTTTTTGCCCTTTGCAGAGGGAACAAATATTTTATCAACAATCGAAAAGGCATCGTTTCCAGATACGCGAACAACAGCAATAGCTCCTGTTCCAGGTGTGGTGGCAATGGCACAAATGTTTGAATTATCAATCATTATTTAAATTTGAACGAATACCTTTAAGGTGTTCCTTTTTATGTTTTTTAAAGTAAAGTACAAATAATTCCTTTACCTTTAGGTTATTCTTATTTATCCACACGGTTTGCAATCTTTCGGCCATAAAAGCACACACACGTTTTTGGTAATTATCGTCAAAGTTTATTTCCGATCTTTTTTCAAGTTCGAATAAAATTCCAAACAGCCAGTTCATGTATTCATCAAAAAATTTCCATTTAAAAATGAACATATTAAACGAATACATTTCTTTTGAAGCAAAAGTATTATCGAATGCTTCAAGATAATCGGGTTGCAGTTCGCTGATTATTTGCCGAACAATTATTATGTCTCTTTCATTGTGCCGGCGTTTGTATTGTTCGTAAACGGTATATGGGAATTTTTTTTTAACAGGAAGAACAGCATCATATTGTTGCATAAAACTTTCAGCTTGTTGCTCCGTTAATATTTTATAGTGCCAACGCCTTACTGAATGCACGAAAAACAATCCGTGTCTTTTTAATTTTTGGCCGGCTAAAAAAAGGAAAAATTCGCCAATTTTGTGTATTGGCGATGGTTTTTCAATTGTAAAATACCTTCTGTAATGCGAAGTTCCAACATAATCGTGTTTAGTGTTTTTCCAAATCCAGTACCATCCTGTCAACTCACTGTAAATGCCGTTTTTATCAGAAATATTATTGCCTGTGGCATCGTCCGGCATGTTTAGTTCGGTATTGTTGTTTTTCTTTCCAACCTGTAAAGGAATATACATCTTATCGTTGGAAATTATTTCTCCTGCCCTGTGAAATGCAACATAAACCATCATGTGTTTTTTACCTTTTAATAGCTAAATACACTGAACATAGACATTTATTTGTTCAGTCAGTTTTATTTTTTTGTAAAATTAGTTCTTTTGTAACCGATAACAAGATTATTTTGGTTTGCTTTTGAATAATTAATAGTTGATTATTTGTTTTTATCTTTGCGAATTATTTTTCTGCATAAAATGGATGTAAAAAACACAGAGTTTCTTTTGGAGAAAATTAACAGTCCGGATGATTTAAGAAAACTATCACCCGACGAACTTCCTGAGGTTTGTAATGATCTTCGAAATTATATTATTGATATTTTATCGGCCAACCCAGGGCATTTAGGGGCCAGTTTGGGTGTAGTTGAACTCACTGTAGCATTACATTACGTTTACAATACGCCGTACGATTTATTGATATGGGATGTTGGGCACCAAGCTTACGGGCATAAAATTTTAACATGCAGGCGCGATAAATTCATTACAAACCGAAAATTTAAAGGAATAAGCGGATTTCCCAAACGCGAAGAAAGCGAATACGATGCATTTGGTGTTGGACATTCTTCAACTTCCATTTCAGCAGCATTGGGAATGGAAATTGCCTCGAAACTGAAAAAAGAAAATGACCGCAAAATTATAGCTATAATTGGCGATGGTGCGATGACCGGTGGAATGGCCTTCGAGGCGCTCAACAACGTGGGCGCACAAAAATCGGATATACTTGTTATTTTGAACGACAATAATATGGCCATAGACCCGATAATTGGCGGATTTAGCCAGTACTTGCTGAATATTTCAAAATCACAGTCATACAACCGTTTTAAAAAGAGCATTTGGGAAGGTTTAGGGAAACTGGATGGGTTCGGGCTTAGAACACGTAAATTTATTCAGAAAAACCAACATGCCTTGAAAAATATAATGCTGAAAGAGAATAATCTTTTCGAAGCTTTTGATTTCAGGTATTTTGGCCCGATTGATGGCCACGATGTTGTTTATCTTACCAACGTTTTAAACGACATGAAAGCCATTTCAGGCCCAAAACTGCTGCACCTTATTACTACAAAAGGGAAAGGATTTGAAAAAGCTGAAATATATCAGACAAAATATCATGCACCCGGTGTATTTGACAAGATAACCGGCGAAATTTTTCCGTGCGATTGTTCAGTTGGTAAAACATCTAAATTCCAAGATGTTTTTGGTGAAACACTGGTTGAACTTGCTATGCTTAATGAAAAAATTGTTGGAATTACACCCGCTATGCCATCGGGCAGTTCAATGAATATTATGATAGAAAAAATGCCTGACCGTGCATTCGATGTTGGAATTGCAGAACAACATGCAGTTACTTTTTCGGCCGGGCTTGCCACACAGGGAATGGTTCCCTTTTGTAATATTTATTCAACGTTTATGCAGCGTGCATACGATCAGATAATTCACGATGTTGCCCTGCAAAAGCTGCATGTGGTTTTTTGCCTCGACCGCGGAGGCCTGGTTGGTGAAGATGGCCCCACTCACCATGGCGTTTTCGATTTGGCCTATATGCGTTCTATACCGAACATGATTGTTTCTGCCCCGATGGACGAAATTGAACTTCGTAACCTTATGTACACAGCACAACTCGACGAAATAAAACAGCCGTTTTCAATTCGTTATCCGCGAGGTTATGGTATAAAACCAGACTGGAAACAACCTTTCGAGAAAATTGAAATCGGTACCGGAAGAAAATTGAAAGAAGGAACCGATGTTGCCATACTTACAATTGGAAAATCAGGCATTTTTGCTCAGCGTGCCGTTAAAAGTCTTGAACAGAAAGGTATATCGGCAGCACATTACGACATGCGTTTTGTTAAACCGCTCGACGAAAATATTTTGCTCGAAGTAATTGAGAAATTCGATATTATAGTAACCGTTGAAGATGGCGTATTGCATGGTGGTTTTGGAAGCGCCATACTTGAATTTATTGCTTTAAATAACTATGCCAAAAGTGTAAAAATACTGGGTGTGCCAGATAAATTCATTGAACACGGAACCCTTGATGATTTATACAGAGAGTGTAAAATTGATACTAAAGGAATTGTTGACTCTGTAATAAAACTTATCGGGAAACTATAAGACGAAACATCTTTAAAATATCGAATTAGTATAAACCCTTTTATGCAATGAAAAAATCAAAATCACGGTTTATTTTAAGAAAATACAAAAAAATGTTGGAATCTGATATTTTTCTTGTATATTGCAAAATTCATTTTTACTTGAAATTAAACTTAAATCTTTACTATGGTTTTTATTTATTTCCCGAGAAGTGGCACTTATATATGCTCCCGATAAAAAAGGCGGGAGCATATAAATAAAATCAGTATTCAATGTATTGAAAATGTCCTTTTTGAAAAATAGTTTTTAAATTTTTATGCATATTTTATAACAATTTTAAAGCTTTATAATATGAAAAACCCAAAAATTTTTTCAATAGTTTCACTGTTTTTTA
>JAITWJ010000101.1 GCA_031285325.1 Bacteroidales bacterium | reverse complement strand
TATCCATTCATTTTCAGGCAATGTTGTTCTGTCGTCGGTATAAAGTCCAATAATTACATATTTTTCCGATAAAATTCTCAAAACCTCAGGATCTGCCCAAACCTTATTTTCCATTTTTTTACAATTGGCACAAATATGACCTTTAAAAACTATTAAGGCGGGTTTTCCCTGTTTTTTTGCACAAGCCATTCCTTCTTCAAGGTCGAAATAACCTGATAATCCATGAGGCAAATGCAATTTGTCGGCGTATTTTGCCTGACTGCAAAGTTCATCCGTATTGCCCCCTGCAAAACCTGTGTTTGTATTTTGCGATAAAAAAACTGTCCGTTTGTTTGCCGGCGGTATTAACGATGAAATTGAAGTAAGCGGATTTCCTAATAAACCGGTAAACAAATAAATAACAAATGAAAAAACAGCTATCGACAAAAATAATCGGCCTACACCAATGTAAGAGGAATTACTGTCGTTATGGAATTTAATTTTACCAAGTAGATACAAGCCGAGTAAAAAGAAAATGGCAATCCATATCGACAAATAGTTTTCGCGGTTTACAATATCCAATTTGTAAACCTGATCTATATTAGTTAGAAATTTTAATCCCAAAGCCATAATTACAAAAGCAGATACAACTTTTACCGTGTTCAACCAGGCACCAGATTTGGGCAGTTTGTTTAATATCGAAGGAAAAACAGCAAGCAGTGTAAACGGAGCTGCAAAAGACAATCCCCAAAAGAACATACCTATTAATGGGCGTATATACCCACCCTGAACAGCTTCTATGATTATTACTCCAACAAATGGACTCGTACACGAAAAAGAGACAATTACCGTAGTAAGTGCCATAAAAAATATGCCGAATATTCCGCCTTTATCTGCTTTTGCATCAACTTTGTTTATCAGGCTGCTTGGTAAAACCATATTGAATTTACCTAATAAAGACATTGAAAAAACGATGAAAAATACGAAAAATAGAAGGTTTGGAATCCAGTGAGTACTCAAAATACTACCGATATCTGGCCTAAAAATTCCAAAGGAAAAAAGAGCCCCCAGAGAGGTGAAAATAAGAGTAATATAGAATCCAAATAAAACTCCGTTACGGATCATTTTCCCGCGATTCTCACTTTTATGCATGAAAAATGATACTGTCATCGGAATCATTGGTAAAACACAGGGGGTTAAAATGGCTGCAAATCCCGCAAGAACAGACATTAAAATAAAAACTAATAATGTTTGCCCCGTTGAAGATGATGGAGCATAAGAAACAGCATTATCTGACTCTATCTCTTCAATGGCCTTATCTTCCTCATGGTTAAAACTAAACAAAAATTGTACTTCGTTTGGCGCCAAGCAAATTTCGTTGTTACAGCCCATATACAAAACATGTCCTCTTATAACTACTGGATTATCAGTTAACAGTTGAATTTTTTTTGTTAACGTAACTTTATTACTAAAATATCTGACGTTAGTTTGAATTATACTGTCAAACTTTTCAGCGGGCTGTGGTTCTTTTAAAAGTTCTTCTACAGATACGAAAAGGGTTGAATCTTCAAAAACAATTTCAGTGGCAATAGTATTGCTGTCAGGAAAATACGTGTCATATATATACCATCCCTCGTCGATGGTAGCATTAAAATTAAGCTCTATTTCTTTTCCGTTTTGTTTCGAATCGAAAGACCATTTAACCGGTTCTATAATTTGTGAATTGGCTATTGCTGCAGTAAATACCAGAAAAAATACAACTGTTGTTTTTTTCATTTTTCTGTGAAATTTTTTACATGTTATAAATGTATTCATTTTTATCAAACAAAAGTCAATTCAATTTGGTTTTACTCAATAAAATTTCAAAATAAAAGGCTGTCTTATTTTGACAGCCTTGTTAAATCGAAATTATGTTTTTCTAAAAAGGTAAATCATTAACGTTATCCTCAGCAAATTCAGGTGGAATGTCGTTTAAGTTTAACGGAGGCTGTGGTTGTAGGGAATTTGATGTTTCGAGTTTGTCAATTTTCCATGCATTAATGTTATGAAACCATTTTCCGTTAAATTCTCTCGATTCAATATTGAAATAAACTTCAATTTCATCGCCATTTGAAATGCCGTTTATAAGAGAAGATTTATCGTTAAACAGGGTGAAACAAATTTTGCGCGGGAACTGCTCAATTGTTTCAATTACAAATTCTTGTTTTTTCCATTCTTTTCCTGCCTGGCTTACTCCAGATTCGAGTTTCAGAATTTGTTGTATTTTCCCTTTTACCTGCATATTTAATGAATTACAAAGTTATTTATTGTACAATGTCGAGCAACTCAACTTCGAATATCAAAGCACTGTTTGGGCCTATTAGTCCACCTGCGCCGTTTTCTCCGTAACCAAGGCTTGAAGGGATATATATTTTCCATTTCGAACCAACCGGCATTAACTGAAGAGCTTCTGTCCAACCTTCAATTACTGCATTTACTTGAAATGTAGCCGGTTCGCCTCGGTCAACTGAACTGTCAAATACAGTGCCGTCAATTAAAGTTCCATGATAATGAACCTGTACCTGGTCTTCGGGGCCTGGTTTTGCACCGGTTCCTTCGGTAATTATTTCATATTGAAGGCCACTTGAAGTAACTTGTACACCTGAACGCCCTTTATTATTTTCAAGATAAGCATTCCCTTCTTCTAAATTTATTTGAGCTTCTTTTGCACCTGCAGATTCAATAAATGTACTTATAATGCCGTTTGCTTCTTCTGGTGTCATAACTGTTTCTTCACCGACTGTTGCTTTGCGAAAAGCTGCTGATATTATTTCAAGGTTAAGTTCTTTGCCTCCAGGAACCATATCAACTTGCTGTTTGTTGTTTGTTCCGACCAAAACACCAATTGCATAACTTGCCGAATCGACCGCCGTTTCTAACTTTACATTTTTTTTGACCCCAGTCTGATTACATGCCGATACAGTGAATAAGATCAACATAAAATAAATTAATTTGTTTTTCATAATTGTTTAAATATTAAAAGATTTAATTAAATTCATACCTCATAAATGTTGAATAAAACTTCAGAAATAACAACTGTAACTTCCGATTGAATAATAATACAACAGGAATACCGTTAATTTCTATTTCAGCCATTTGTTTTTTATTCAAAAAATTGATTTACAAAAATAGCATAGTTTTTAGATAATTAGTTGCCGGATGTTTTTTTATTCCCCTAAGCATATGTTTCTTCCCCGGAGGTCCCTGTAAACGTTCAATTTCAAAACCGATATTCGCAAGTTGTCTTCTTATTTCTCCTTTAGCACTGTAAGTTACAAACAATGCTCCCGGTGAGCAGTTAGTGTAAATTTTTTGAAAAATTTCAGGTGTCCACATTTCAGGTTGTTTATCGGGACCGAATGCATCGAAATAAATAATGTCGAAAATTGTTGTTGTATTAACAGAAAAATTAACCAAGTCTGCATTTATTTTATGTATGTAAAAGTGTGGTGAAATTTTAATTGTTTTTTCCCATTCGCATGAATGTATTTTTTCATAAATATAACTTGCATTATTTGATATAATATCTCCATAAGCAAGTGTTTTTACGGTTTCGTTGGAGATTGGATATTTTTCGATAGTATAATACATTGTTTGGCGATTATTTTTTTCAGCATTTATAGCTGTCAATAATGCGTTTAACCCGGTACCAAAACCAACTTCAAAAATTACGGGGTCTTTTTTTTTATGAAATACAAAACCTCTGTTAACAAATACATATTCCGATTCTGTAATTGCACCGTTTACTGAATGGTATGGTTCATTTATTTCAGGGATAAATATTGTTTTTGAGCCATCGGCAGTTTCTATCAAAGTGTGTGTCATATAAAACCTTATTTTGTGTTCTTAAATGCCCCGAAAGTTATAATTTTACGCCGCTAAATTACGAAATAAGTAGTTTTAAGAATTATGTTTATTAACAATGGAAAAAATAACTAACGCTTTTATTTATTTGACTTTTTTTATAATGATTCACATTAATTATATACACTTATGTTAGTAAAATTATTCAATGAAAATCCAAACTCACAGATAATTAACAAAGTGGTTCAGGTACTTCATAATGGAGGGTTAATTGTTTATCCTACTGATACAGTTTACGGATTGGGTTGCGATATAACTAACATTAAAGCAGTTGAAAAAATAGCCCATTATAAAGGAATTAAAATTGAAAAGGCTAATTTTTCATTTATATGCAGCGATTTAAGCCATTTGTCGGATTATACAAAGCCAATTCCTAATTCTGTTTTTAGGATTATGAAGAAAAACTTACCAGGTCCTTTTACTTTTATTCTCGAAGTAAACAATAATGTGCCGAGATACTTCAAAGGCAAGAAAAAAACCATTGGAATAAGGGTTCCCAACAACAATATTATTTGTGAAATTGTTGCCAGGTTGGGAAATCCCATACTTTCAACGTCAATACGCGACGAAGATAAAATTCTTGAATATACTACCGATCCTGAATTGATATATGAAAAATTCAAAGATATAGCTGATGTTGTTATTGATGGTGGTTATGGTGAATTAGTCCCGTCAACCATAGTTGACTGCTCTGGTGATGAAATTAGAATTTTACGCGAAGGCAAAGGCCTGTTGGAATTTTAATCCTATAAAATCATTTGATGAAAACACAAACGTGCGCACGATTGTTAAATCCCAGCTCTCGGAAAGCACAAACATGTGCACGATTGTTAAATCCCAACTCCTGGAAAGCACAAACATGCGCACAATTGCTAAATCCCAACTCTCGGAAAGCACAAACATGCGCACGATTGTTAAATCCCAATCATCGGAAAGCACAATTATGCGCACGTTTGTTAAAAATACTATATTTGCAGGTATGGAACAGACAAAATATACCCAAATTCCGCCAGCGGGAATGTTCAAAGTAACCGTAGAGCGCACCGTGAAACATGATTCGCGCACCAAAATGCACTACGAGTTTGCGTACACCGTTGAGGCAAGCCCCACGGAGAACGATTTTATCAACCTGTTCGCCTCGCTGGTGATTGCGCACGGCAAGTGTCCCGCTACAACCTATGCCGCGATGCTGGGCGTGGGCGTGCGGCCGCTCGAAACTACGCTGGCGACACTCACCGGCGCGGGGTTTCTCGAATGGACGGACGCTTTCGTGTGTGCTGTTGCAGAGCCGCTACTCCGCGAAACCGACTGGCAGGTGGGGCGCATTGCGCAGGCGGCGGGGTTTGGCAGGGTGGGTATATTCAGCCGATGGTTCCGTTCCAAATACAAATGTACGCCGTTAGACTGGCGGTATGCGAACAGGTGAAGGCCTCGAAAAACTTGTTCAGTAAATTCAAAACAGTTTATTGATTTTTCCAGAATGAAGGAGAAAACAGTACGAGTATGGTAAAAAATTCTAATCTTCCAAGCAGCATCAAAAAAGATAGAAACCACTTGCCTGCAGGTGCAACATGTGCAAAATTTTCAGTCGGGCCAACTTTCCCTAATCCGGGGCCTATGTTACCAAGACTTGAGGCAACAGCTCCTATTGAAGTTTCAATGTCGGGTTCAAAAAAAGTAAAAATTATAGTGCTAAATGCAAAAATGAAGAAATAGAACATAAAAAAAGCCAGTATATTGGTAATTATTTTTGTGTCAACAGTGTGTTTGTTGAATTTTACAGGTATTATAGCATTTGGGTGTAT
>JAITWJ010000062.1 GCA_031285325.1 Bacteroidales bacterium | reverse complement strand
ATGTTGTTAAATCAATTCACAGGGATGGGTATGCCCGATTCTTATAAAGTTGTATAATTATAAATCGAAACGATGATATGAACTAATCACATACATATCTCCGTTGCAACAATGTCATTTGTTTATATAAAGTTTAGTTAATGGTGGTGAATGTAATTATATTTTTTGATAAACAGTTATATTATTTCAATTTTTTTTCTCACGTAATAAATTTTCAATCACCAATGCCGTATTACTTTATTTTGCTGTAAAGCGTGCGTTTCGATATTTTCAGTTCTTAGGTGGTATATCTGTACTTGCTGCGAATTTTTCCAGTGTCAGTATCATCATTTGCTTTTATGTCTTCGAGCGATACGGGTTGCAGCGCCACAATCGAATATGATTATAATTTGTCTTTAAAGTAAGGGCTATTAGATGTTGGCGAATAAATTTTTGAAACTAACCTGCTGTCTTATTATTTTTCCAATTTCAGTAATTGTAACCCTTTCCTGTTTCATGGTATCACGGTAGCGTATTGTTATGGTATTATCGTCTAAGGTTTGGGTATCAACTGTAACACAGAAAGGCGTTCCAATAGCATCCTGACGGCGGTAACGTTTCCCGATAGAATCTTTTTCATCGTACTGACAGTTGAAATCAAACTTAAGTTCATCTATAATTCGGCGTGCAATTTCAGGCAGTCCATCTTTTTTTACCAACGGCATAACGGCAAGTTTTACAGGAGCTAATACCGGCGGTATTTTCAGAACTACGCGCATGTCGTTTTCAAGTTGTTCTTCGCAGTACGAGGCCGACATTATCTGTAAAAACATACGGTCAACGCCAATTGAAGTTTCTACTACAAAAGGAACGTATGATTCGTTCATTTCCGAGTCGAAATAGCGGATTTTTTTTCCTGAATATTTTTCGTGCTGCGAAAGGTCGAAATCAGTGCGTGAATGAATTCCTTCGACTTCCTTAAATCCGAATGGAAATTTATATTCAACATCTACGGCGGCGTTGGCATAGTGTGCCAATTTTTCGTGTACATGAAAACGATAGTTGTCGTCGCCAAAACCAAGCGAGCGGTGCCATTTCATACGAATGTTTTTCCATGTTTCGAACCAGTCCAGTTCGGTGCCGGGTTTTACAAAAAACTGCATTTCCATTTGTTCAAATTCACGCATACGGAAAATGAACTGGCGGGCTACAATTTCGTTTCTGAAAGCTTTTCCTATTTGAGCAATTCCGAACGGAATTTTCATACGCCCTGTTTTTTGTACATTCAGGTAATTCACGAAAATTCCCTGAGCTGTTTCCGGCCGCAGATAAACTTTAAGCGCGCCATCGGACGTTGAACCCATTTCGGTAGCAAACATCAGGTTAAATTGGCGTACGTCAGTCCAATTGCGCGTTCCTGAAATGGGGCAGGCAATTTCCTCGTCAACTATAATTTGCCGTAATTCATCAAGATTTCCATCGTTCAAAGCTTTTGCAAAACGGTTGTGCAAATTATCCCAATTTTTCTGATTTTCTAATACCCTCTGGTTGGTTTCCCTGAATTGCTTTTCATCAAAAGCATCGCCAAACCGTTTTTTTGCTTTTTCTAATTCCTTACTGATTTTATCTTCTATTTTGGCTAATTGTTCTTCAATCAACACATCAGCACGGTAACGTTTTTTCGAATCTTTGTTATCAATAAGCGGATCGTTAAATGCATCTACATGGCCCGATGCTTTCCAGATGGTTGGGTGCATAAATATCGCTGAATCAATACCAACTACATTTTCATTAAGCATAACCATGCTGTCCCACCAGTATTTTTTTATGTTGTTTTTCAGTTCAACTCCATATTGCCCATAATCGTAAACGGCGCCGAGTCCATCGTAAATTTCACTCGATTGAAAAACATAACCGTATTCTTTACAGTGTGCAATTAATTTTTTGAAAATATCTTCCTGTGCCATTATTGTTGTGATTTTCGAAATTTGATGACAAAAGTAAGAATAAATTGATTCCTGTAAAAAAAATCAAATTATACGGCATTAAAATTATTCCACTTCCTCAAAACAAATCATATTTGAATATCAGTATTTTATATATTTGTGTCGCAAATATGGTACAAATAAAACGATTATTATCGGTTAGATTATCGCCGTGGTTCTGATAGATGCTACTCATTTTCCTCATAATAATACGAGTAATCAATACCTTTCATGAACATTTCCCGGTCATTAATTTTGTCGGTTAATGCACCTTCAATCAAAGTTTTAATGTTTGTACTGTCCACAGGGCTTATTCGCATAGCATTGAGATAGTCGTTTTTGTTGATTCTACTCCAATCCACACAGCGTTTCAGAGAACGTTTCAACATCAAATCAAGCCAAATGCGTGTGCTTCTGCCGTTGCCTTCCATAAATGGATGGGCGATGTTCATCTCTATATACTTATCGACAATTTCATCGAAAGTGGTTTCGGGCATTTCTTGGATTTGCTTCAGCGTGCCACCCAGAAAGTGTGATACTGCAAACTGAAAACCACCTTTCGAGATATTCTTTTGTCTGATTTGCCCTGCAAAATCATATAAGCCACCAAACAGGTAACCATGTATTTGTTGTAAACCTTTGCTTGTTCCCACCTCTATACTATCAATAAACGAACTTTCAAACAAAGCATACGCTTTCGTTTTGCTTTTACCGTCTATGCTTTCATCGCTAAAGGTGAACCACTCAATAAAACGATTTGCCTTTTTGCCGGGGAATTGTTTGCCAAGAGCAATGATGCCGTTATAGTCAAGCATATCGGTTAGATAGCGTTTGCCGTCGCTTGCAAGAAGTTTCAGTTGGGTAGTGGCACTAACCAACTCACTATTTTCTTTTTTCAGTTTGGCTTTGAGGTATTTCCAATAGTTTCTTGCTTTGGTATAGTCGTCTTGGTCGGTAAGAACAGCGACAATATCCAAAACCGAAAACCACCATTTGGCGTTTTCTTCATCCCAAACGGCACGAACTTCGCGGTCGTCGAAAAAACGGATAGATATTTTGGTGTTGTTGTTCATATTATGCTATTTATCGTGAGGCTTCAACGACAGCATCAGGGAATTCACGACATTTCTGTAAAACCGATTTGCAGAAACTAACAAATACTTCATAATTCCCCCAGCCATTGGGTGGGTTATACGCCTTATACTTATCGGGATGAGTTTCTAACTCTTTAAGACCTTTTTCAAGAGGTTCAATCATTTGAGATGCTATGGTTATGCCGATTTCCTCCGGACGCCACAATACTTCGTATAGTCCAACCGCTTCCGCCATCTTGTTGA
>JAITWJ010000054.1 GCA_031285325.1 Bacteroidales bacterium | reverse complement strand
CAGCAACACTCCGGATTGCTTTCCGCTTCGCAAGCTCGCGGTTCGATGACGAAGCAACCCGTTGTCAATTATCAATTTTTTATGTTTCACTTGGACTTGGTATTGACCGGGTATTGACCGGGTATGGTTTTGGCCTTGTCCGTGGGCAAAGATATGGGGGGGCGAGTGGTGTGCAATTTTGGCGCAGGTTGCGCGGGCTGTGCAGACAGCGAATCGTGCTTCACTGTGTGCCCGACTGTTACTTTGAACACTCCCGCAGGCGCAATTTGGGTATATTTTGTCTGTTTCGTGCCTGTAAAGACAGTATTTTTGACAAACGTGCGCACATTTGTGCTTTCGCAAACTTGCGAAACCCCCAAACAGCCCTGTGCAGGGGTTTCTAAATATATAGAAAGTGCCGTGCATCCCTGTGTGGAGGTTTCTATACATTTAGAAAGTACCATGCATCCCTGCGCGGAGGTTTCTATACATATAGAAAGTGCCATGCAGGCCTGCGCGGAGCGACGGTGGCGGGGAAAATTGACAATGGACAGTTTACAATTGACAGTTACTAACCCCTGAATCCCCTGAAGGGGACTTTACCGCCCAACTGTTCCCCCTTTAGGGGGCGGGGGAGTAATTATCAGTTACCAATCGTTTTTTCACTGTTTTCTGAAATTAAAAACGGTTTTTTATTACTTCAACCTTTATTTTTTTAATCATCATCGAGTATATAGCTTAAGTAAAAACTTCATTTATCCGAAATAGTTGTAATTTTGTTACAATTTTTGATATAGGTAATGCATAAAAAACTGAATCTTAAAATATTTGACATAATTTCGAAAGTAAGCGACGAAATGCAGCAGGAATCGTTCGTTATTGGCGGTTATGTTCGCGATATTTTTTTGAACCGCCCGTCTAAAGATATTGATGTGGTAACATTGGGAAGCGGAATTGAACTTGCAAAAGCAGTTGCAAAAAATTTAAACCCCGAACCAAGAGTAAACGTTTTCAAAAATTTCGGCACTGCCATGTTGAAATATAAAACTTTCGAAATTGAGTTTGTTGGAGCACGGAAAGAGTCGTACCAAATAAATTCCAGAAAACCTTCGGTAGAAAACGGAACGCTTGAAGATGACCAGAACCGTCGCGATTTTACAATAAATGCCATGGCACTGGGTTTAAATGCTGCAAACTTCGGACAACTTGTCGATCCGTTTAACGGAATTGAGGATATCAGTAAAAAAATAATCCGAACCCCTTTGAATCCATCGCTCACATTTTCTGATGATCCGTTGCGTATGATGCGTGCCATAAGGTTTTCAACACAACTTGGATTTGAAATTGAATTGAAAACATTACAGGCAATTGCTGCAAATAAAAACCGGATTAAAATTGTATCGGAAGAAAGAATTATAGATGAGTTAAATAAAATCATAATGGCACCAAAACCTTCTTCCGGATTTCATATTCTCGAAGAAACAGGCCTTCTTGAGATTATCTTTCCGGAACTTTCTCATTTGAAAGGAATAGAAACCGTTAATGGCATAACCCATAAAGATAACTTCCGGCACACGCTGGAAGTTATCGACCGCATAGCGCCCAACACCGATAATCTTTGGCTGCGGTGGTCGGCGCTTTTACACGACATTGCAAAACCTTCAACAAAAAAATTTATTGAAGGCCAAGGCTGGACTTTTCATTCACACAATTTCGCAGGAATGAAAATGATACCTAAAATTTTCGGCCGCATGAAAATGCCAATGAACGAGAAAATGAAATTTGTCCAGAAAATGGTGCTTTTACATATGCGGCCAATTGTTTTGTCGGAAGAAGAAATTACCGACTCAGCCATACGAAGACTTTTGTTTGATGCCGGTAATGATATTGACGATTTAATGATACTTTGCGAAGCTGATATCACTTCCAAAAACCAGTCGAAGGTAAATAGTTATCTCGGAAATTTCAAAATTGTAAGACAAAAACTCAAGGAAATTGAAACTAAAGATGCCATACGTAATTTTCAGCCGCCCGTTTCAGGCGGACTGATTATGGAAACATTCAATTTGCCTCCCTGCAGAGAAGTCGGATTGATTAAAGACGCAATTAAAGAAGCCATCCTTGAGGGTGAAATTCATAATAATTTTGAAGATGCTTATTCTCTTATGCTGAAAAAAGCAAAAGAATTTGGGATAGAAAAGAAAAACTAAGGCACAGAATACAATTTCAGCATAACAGGCAAATGATCGCTAAAACCTCCTTTGTATGAAAAACCATTGTATGTTCTGTTTGGTTTAATTCCGCCGTGCCTTTCATCTTTTTCCAACAAAAAAGGCAGGTTGATTATTTTTGCATTCTCGTGTTTTGTTAACAAGCCTGAATTTCCGCCAAGCAACGCGCCTGAAACAATTATCTGGTCGAATACCGACCATTGCGACTGGAATTTAAGAGTGCCCGGCTCTTTACCAACCCAAAACTGGCTTAAATTATACAGCTGATTATTCTTAAAATTTACTGTTGGTTCCAAAACCATCAGTTCATTCTTTAGGCTTATATCGGTGGGTTGATCGTTAAAATCACCAAGTATTACAATTTTAGAATTTTTATTATCTTTAAATAATGAGTCCACACTCGCTCGTAAGGTACGGGCAGCAAAAGCTCTATTCTGTTTTGTTTCAAGCAAACCGCCATAACGCGATGTCCAGTGGTTTACAAAAAAATGCAAGGTGTCTTTTTGATCAACAATACCGGAAAAATAAAGTATTTCTCTTGTATTTATCAACGAATCGCCATTTTTTATGCTGTAGAAATTATAATTGAGCGGATAAATTCTTTCTGAGTTATACAACAAAGCAACATCAATTCCTCTACTATCGGGCGATTCTTTGTGTATAATTTTATAGGAGTATTTTTTTAACGGCGTACCTTTAATGAGGCGCTCAAGTACAAACCTGTTTTCAATTTCGCACAAACCAACTACATCGGGAGGGAAAAATCCAGATGCATTCATAATTACCTTAGAAACAGCAAGTAATTTTTCGTTTAAACGTTTATTAGTCCAATACCTTGTACCACGAGGTGTGAATTCTTCATCTAAAGTCAGCGGATTATCAACTGTATCAAATAAATTTTCAACATTGTAAAACATTATTGAAAATTCACGTTTCTGCTCCTGAGAAAACGAAAAAAAAGAAACACACAGAAATAACAGGCATAAAAAAAGAAATTTCGTATTCATTTATCCTTTTTTACAGTCATTTCGTAAGCTCCCAAATCGGGACCTTCATCAGTAAAACGAGAATTGTTGGTTATATCAAACCGGGCAATCTTGGCGTATTCCAAATTTCCAATATTTCTTGCTGGTGACAGTGAATCCAACGTGTAGTTATATTTTTCGTATGGATTGATAAATAAAGGATCATAATTAACGCTCTTCCAAACTTTTTTATAATATTTTTTATTTGAAGTGTTAAATGTTTCAGGTACTTTAAGAATACAATGATCGAAAAAATAATTGAACTCTTTTTCTGAATTTTTAGCGAGTTCTACTTCTGTAATATTACTGCCATATATTATACAATTTCCGAAAGTAGCTTTGCTTAAATCGTTTACATATAATTTACTGCCACCGCTTGAGTTAGAAACATTTAATGCGTTCGATATTACAAGCGAAGCTGTTGAACGCATATTTTGTAAATAATTGGCAATGGTTGTGTGATAAAATTCATATTCGCCGCCTACAAGCAGAGCAACTGCATATAATCCGCAATTAACAATTACATCGTTATGAGCGTAAATTTTCGACTTTAGAGCAAACAAACCGGCATAACCCATGTTCTCGATACGCGAATTTGTTATACTGACTGTTGCCGAACCCTCATTTTCGATATTGCCAACCTGTAGGCCGATATTTGCATTTCTAATGGTTACAAAATTGAAAATATTGTCGTTACTGCCCGAAAATAAAACTATTCCATTCCATTGATCGGGAATATTTTCATACGCATCTTCAAGCCGGTCAGACAAAAATGAAATTGGTTTTTCAAATGTACCATTGGCAATAACAGAGCCTTTTACATACATTCCGGCATCTTTGTGGAAATAAATTTTTGTTCCCGGTTCAATAGTTAATGTCGAAGCGCTGTCGATCTTAACATAATCATAAACCAAATACGGTTTCCCCGATGTCCATGTTGTGGTTTTAATAATTTCACCTTTAATCAGTTTAAAATCCTGTCCGTAAGCAACAAGGTTTACATTTTGAATATTATAATTAGTTGTAAACTCTATGGAATTTTTCACAACCATTGGTGAATCTTGCCCGTTTGGGTTTATAGTTACTTCAACAAAAACGACCATACTGTCTTTGGCGGGAATTTCAACATCATAAATTTCGTTACCTGAAATTCCGTTTACGTTAAGTCTAAAATTTGAATTGTTGGCATTCATCATGCGTATTCTCGAAATAAGAATATTTTCATCATAAGGGTTATAAACAGCAAAATGCCTTGTTGTAGAACCAATTGATGTGAATATTGTATCGAAAGTCAGCGTATCTTTCGAAAACTGCAGCATTGCATCGGACGCAGTAAAATATTTATCGTCTTCACATGAAACAAATGAAAAAACAATTAGCGCTGCCAACATTATATGAAATATATATTTCATCCGTTTTCAAAAAGTTTTATAAAAATGGATTTCCCTTGCTATACAAATGTAGAAAATTAATTCTACATGAATTAACATTTATTATAATAATTTATTACACGCAACATGTTTTTTTGAAATAATAAATAACCCTGCAAATACTATTAAACTGTTTAATATTAAAAGTTCGAATCCAAATTTATATCCATTAAAAAGTATTTCTGAATATTTAGAAATAAAATAGCACAATATTGGTGCAATTGTTCCAATAAAAGGTATCCACATATATTTTACCTGCCTTTTTGAATACATTCCGAAAATAAAAAGCCCTAAAATAGGCCCGTATGTATATCCTGCAACGCGAAATACGGCAATCACAATACTTTCGTTGTTTATGATGCGGAATAAAAGTATGGTTAATATCAACAGCAATGAAAAAAGCAGGTGTACCTGTTTTTTAATTCTTTTTCTTTTCCTTTCTTCAAATTTTTCAATTTTTATAAAATCAATGCAGAACGAAGTTGTAAGAGCAGTCAAGGCAGAATCGGCGCTTGAGTATGTTGCTGCAGTAATTCCGATTAAAAAAGCAATACTTATCGGAAATCCTAAATAATTTAAAGCCAGAAGAGGATAAAAATCATCAGTTTTTTCAGGGATTACAATTCCTGTTTTTATTGCATATTCGTACAATAACACACCTAAACTCAGAAATAAAACAATCATAACCAAGAATGAAAGGCTAAAAACAAGCATATTTTTTTGGGCTTCTTTAAGGTTTTTACACGTAAGGTTTTTTTGCATCATATCCTGGTCGAGGCCATTAATAGCAATGGTTGTGAAAATTCCGGCAAAAAACTGTTTAAAAAAGTTGTTACTCGAATACCATTCCCATACAAATATTTTTGAATAAGAACTGTTAAAAATTTCTTTCAAGATATTACCTGAATCCCAGCCCAAATTCCTGCTTATCGATATCATTGAAAAAACTACTGCGCTAACTAAAAAAAACGTTTGAAGTGTATCTGTCCAAACAATAGTTTTTATTCCTCCTCTGTAAGTGTAAATCCAAATTAAGGCAATAGTTACAATAACTGTAATAGAGAAAGGAATATTAAACGCATCGAAAAAAGCAATTTGGAGAACAACTGCTACAATGTATAACCTTAAGGCTGCCCCTGTTAATTTCGAAATCAAAAAGAAGAATGAGCCGGTTTTATAGCCGTATTCTCCAAAACGGTTTTGAAGAAAAGTATATATTGAAATCAAATTCAATTTGTAATACATTGGAAGTAAAATACCAGCAATAATCCCGTAGCCGACAATATTTCCAAAAACAAACTGAAGATAAGCGAAAGCCGAATTTCCAACTTCGCCCGGAACAGAAATAAAAGTTACACCTGAAAGTGTTGCACCAACCATACCAAAAGCCACCAAATACCATGGAGATTTACGATTAGCCGTAAAAAAAATATGTGTATCTGCCTCACGCGATGTAAAATGCGATATAATTATTAGAATTGAGAAATAACCAAGAACAATCCCAATTACCATGTATGGATTCATAATATTTTCTATTCAAAATCAGGATACAATAAGTACTTCTTTCTAATATTCTTATACCTTGTCAACTCCGGTTGCCAACTTTGTTCAATTTCATGTTCCGTTTTACCATCTTTAATTTGTTTTAGAATTTCGTCGGTTCCGGCGAGTAAATTCAACCAATTTTCGTTGGTTACAAAGTATTCAATTTTTTCAAATTTCCTATAAAAGTCGAGAAAGAACTTCAATGTAAATATTGGTATTTCAGTCAAATTCCTCAAATCGATTCCAAAACATGTTTGCCCTTCATGCAAAGGATTCATTACTATTCCTGGCATATCAAAAGGAGTAAACTGAAAATTGCCAAACTCGGGATTTAAACCTCCAAGCACCTGAAAAGGGAACTCGGTACCGCGGCCAACACTTATGCTTGTAGCCTCGAAAAAACAAAGCGATGGGTACAGTCTAACCGATAAATAATCAGGAAGGTTTGGCGATGGCTTTACCGGTAGCCGGTATGACGTTAAATGCGTATAATTTAACACAGGAATTACAGTCAGGTTACACTTTGTCAATGCTTTTGTCCATAATTCTCCGTTAATCATTCTTGCAAGTTCACCAACCGTGCAACCATGCACTACCGGAATAGGATCCATTCCCACAAACGACCTGAATTCGGGCTTAAGAACCGGCCCTGCAACATAGTCGCCATTTGGATTAGGCCTGTCGAGAATAATTAACGGAATATTATTTTCGGCACAAGCTTCAATAACAAAATGCAAGGTTGATATATAAGTATAAAAACGACAGCCAACATCCTGAATATCAAAAACAACAACATCAAGCCCGATTAATTGTTCCGGTGTTGGTTTCCGTAATTCGCCATATAACGAAATTACCTGAATACCTGTTGTTTGATCATTGCCGTCATCAATTTTTTCACCGGCAGCGGCTTCGCCACGATAACCATGCTCTGGAGCAAAAATCCTGACTATGTCGATTTTCTGCCGCAGAAGAAAATCAACCAGGTGTTCCTGCTCAACTATTGAAGTATTATTAACAACCAACCCTATTTTTTTGTCTTTTATTTCGGGCAAATAAACATCAAATCTTTCAGCGCCAGTTTTTATTGTTAATTTATCGGTTTGGGCTGAACAATCGAGTACAGTCGTAAAAAAAATAAATATAAAATATACTGCCATATAAATTTTCATTTCTGTTATCTTATTTATGTTATTGAAAATACGGGTATAATCCGAAAATTATTACATATAAACTTAGAAAAAAATATTGCCGGAAGTAACAATGTCTATCACGTTAAAATATTCATGGCTTTTATTTTTTCAAAAATAACACTATTATTACATTCTCTAAATATACAACAGGTTATTAGTATGAAAAACATAATCCTTACAATTTCAATTTCATTTTTAATCTGTCTGAATGAAATTTGCGCTTCGGAACCGCCTTTTTTGAAATTTCTCAACGATCCCTGGGTTGATACACAAATGAGGGAAATGTCACTGGAAGAGAAAATTGCTCAATTGATGATGTTAACAGCATATCCGAAACAAGATGAAGCGTCGAGATTAAAATTGCTGGAACAAATAAAAAATTTTAGTCCCGGCGGCATTCTGGTTATGCAGGGAACACCTGTTAAAACAACCGAATGGATAAACAGCTTTCAGGAAAATTCAAAAATACCGCTGTTAGTTGCTATTGATGGTGAATGGGGCCCTGCCATGCGAATCGACAGTATATTAGAATACCCTTCGGCGCAGGCTATTGGGGCAATACACGATACAGCACTTATTTACCAAATGGGGGTCGATTTTGGGCAACAGCTAAAATTAATGGGAATACAAATGAATTTTGCTCCTGTAGCCGATGTAAACACTAACCCTGCCAACCCTGTAATTAATTTCAGATCGTTCGGCGAAGATCCTGTTAATGTTACCGAAAAAGCATGGTTTACAGCCAAAGGCATGCAGGATGCCGGAGTAATTCCTGTTGCAAAACATTTCCCAGGACATGGCGACACTCATGTCGATTCGCATAAAACATTACCTGTACTTAACCATTCAAAAGCCAGATTAGACTCAATTGAAACATTGCCTTTCAGACAACTTGCCCAAAAAGGAATCTCAGGTATTATGACTGCGCATCTTAACGTCCCTTCAATTGATAATTCAGGTACACCCTCGTCGCTTTCCTCAAACATTGTTACAAACTACCTTAAAAAAGAGATAGGTTTTTCCGGATTGGTGGTAACCGACGCCATAAATATGCAGGGAGTAATAAGAAAAGAAGGAAACACCGAACTAAAAGCATTACTGGCAGGCAACGATTTGGTTGAATTTGTGCCTGATATAAGGAAAGCTGTAAAATCAATTAAAAATGCTGTTGAAAAAGGAGAAATTTCACTGTATGAAATTGAAGTAAAATGCAGAAAAATACTTGCAGCTAAAAGATGGGCAAACTTAAATACGTACAAGCCTGCTAATATTAACGAACTGTCAAAAAAACTCAATTCACCATATTACGAATTAACTGTAAGAAACCTCATCAAAAGTTCGTTTACTGTTTTAAACAATACTGATAATATTTTACCTGTCGAAAACCTTGATTCGCTTAAAATTGCTTCGGTTGTAATTGATACTACCAACGTTAATCATTTTCAGAAAATGCTTGATAATTATTCTAATATTGACCATTTTTCTATAAGCAAAACAGCCTCAGAACCTGAATTAGTCAATATGCTTGCTAAACTTCAAAACTACAACCTTATAATACTTGGCGTTTATGGTATAAATAATTATCCGGCCGGAAAATACGGAACAACCGACATACAGCGAAAAACTGTTTCCGAGATCATTAAAAGGAATAACACTGTTACAGTTTTTTTGGGGAATGCTTATGCACTGAAATATTTTGAAAACATTAGACAATCAACAGGGCTGATTATGGCCTATCAGAACCTTCCTCTAACACAGGAGCTGGCTGCGCAGTTAATATTTGGCGCCTTTGAAGCAAATGGGAAACTTCCGGTTTCAGTTGATATGAATTTTAAAGCCGGCGATGGCCTGTTGTTGGAAAAGAACAATTGCCTGTCGTACACTATTCCGGAAGAAATTGGAATTAATTCGGAAATCCTTAAGCAAAAAATAGACTCAATAGCCATGCTTGGAATAAATGCCGGAGCTTATCCCGGATGCCAGGTTTTAGTTGCCAAAGACGGAAAAGTTTTTTTTCACAAATGTTATGGGTTTCAAACTTATGAAGACAGTGTACCTGTTGAAAAAGGGAATCTATACGATTGGGCGTCGCTCACAAAAGTTACCGGGCCTCTGCCGGCGTTAATGAAGTTGGTCGACGAAAATAAAATTAAAACCGACGATTTATTCAGTAAATATTGGCCCGATTTTAAAAATTCAAACAAACAAAATATAACCATTAAAGAGGTACTCACACATCAGGCACAATTACCAACTTTCATAAATATGTGGAGCATGGCTTTAAACTCCGACAAAACTTTAAATACGCAAATTTTTAAAAATTACCCTTATGATAATTTCAATATACGTGTTTCGCAAAATTTATATATGAACAGTAGTTTTATAAAAGTAATGTATGATACTATTCGTGATTCGAAACTGCGTCCGCAAAAAAAATACGAATATTCCGATCTTGGTTTTATCCTGTTCCCTGAAATAATTTCGCGATTAACAGGCGAAAATTATGAGGATTATATAAAAAAAACGTTTTATCACAAAATGGGCGCATATTCAATAACTTATAATCCTTATAATTCTTATCCGCTCGAATATATTTTACCCACAGAACGGGATGATAATTTCAGGAAAGAAGTAATCCATGGTTTCGTACACGATGAAAATGCGGCAATGATGGGTGGAATTTCAGGGAATGCTGGGCTTTTTGGAACAACTAACGATTTAGCCAAGCTATTCCAAATGTATCTGCAAAAGGGGTTATACGGGGGAAAAAGATATATTTCAGAGAAAACGGTTAATGAATTTATAAGTGTTCAATTTCCTGAGAACAATAACAGGCGGGGGCTTGGTTTCGACAAACCATACCTCAACAACACAGGAAACAGTTTAAGAACTACTTATCCTGCAATAAGCGCAGGGAAAAACAGTTTCGGCCATGCCGGTTTTACTGGTACATTTGCATGGGCCGATCCAGATTACGGATTGGTTTATATTTTTATGTCGAACAGAATTTACCCGACACGCGAAAACCAGAAGATATCCGACTTAAATATACGTTCGGCTATATTCCAAACAGTTTACGACAATGTAATTAAAAATTAGCCCTCTTGTATTAAAAAATGTTAATAAATACTTAAATGTTTTTTCACAACAACAATATGCACAACAATTTTTCGCTGTAATACAATTCTTTACAATATCGTAGTATAACAATTTGCCTATTAAAATTTACAGCAAAAATAAATCAATTGACATAAATTCAAATTATCTAAATTATAATTATAAATTTACATGAACTTATTCGGTATATTAATCAATAAAATTAAAATATTATGGAACGTAAAATAACATTCAACGAATTACGTAAAATTAAAGACAGTTTACCTGACGGGGCGATCAAAAAAATAGCGCAAGAATTCTCGGTAAGCGAAGAAACCGTCAGGAATTATTTCGGAGGTTCTAATTACTCAAAAGGAACAGCAGTAGGAATTCATGTAGAGCCAGGCCCTGACGGAGGGATAGTATTACTTGACGACTCAGCCATGTTAGACAGGGCAATGGAATACGTGAACCGGAAAGAATAGTAAATAAAATATTTTTGTATTTGCAGGAAACATCATAACCAATAATTCCCTGTAAGATTTTTTATTGTTGTACGAAAGTCCTTTAGGTTAAAATTGTTTAAAGGGGTTTCGTTTTAAAAAGTAATGCTATACATTGCATTCTCGTAAGTTAACAACAGTTTTTATTTAATTGTTTGGGAATAAAACCGAAATAAAGTAATTCTTTATTGTTTCAAAACAACTATTTTCGCAGCTGTTGTGTTACTGTGGAAGAAAATAATATAAGATGAAGAAATACACACTGTTTAACAATGCGTTTGGGTGGTTAAGTTTTGTAATCGCCTCGGTTGTTTACCTGTTTACAATTGAACCAACTGCAAGTTTTTGGGATTGTAGCGAATTTATAACATCCGCATTTAAAATGCAGGTTGGACACCCGCCAGGTGCGCCGTTTTTTATGCTTGCAGGCCGTTTCTTCACACTTTTTGGTGATGCAAACAGTGCTGCCAAAATGGTAAATATAATGTCGGCGCTGGTAAGCGGGTTTACAATTATGTTCCTTTTTTGGACCATAACACACTTGGCAAAAAAACTGGTAAAAATTGAAACAGAGCCTTCAACAGGTCAGATTTTTATAATTATTGCAAGTGGTTTTATTGGTGCACTGGCCTATGCTTTTTCCGACACATTTTGGTTCTCGGCTGTCGAAGGCGAAGTTTATGCAACATCATCGCTGCTTACTGCTATTGTTTTTTGGGCAATCTTGAAATGGGAAAATGTTGCCGGACAGCCTTATTCAAACCGCTGGCTAATTCTTATTTCTTACATAATTGGGCTTTCAATAGGTGTTCATTTGCTGAATCTTTTGGCCATACCTGCTATAGTTTTTGTGTATTATTTCAAAAAATATGACGTTACACGTAAAGGGATTTTTTATACATTAATATTTTCAATCATTGTTTTAGGAGGAATTGTATATGGTATTATTCCAGGAGTTATAACGGTTGGTTCGTGGTTCGAACTGCTTTTTGTGAACTCTTTAGGAATGCCTTATCATTCAGGTTTTTTGTTTTATATTGCTGTATTAATTGCTGTAATTGTGTACGGTATATTCTATACCATAAAAAGGAACAAAGTATTCTGGAACACGGTCATCATTGTAATTGCCGTAATTTTATTGGGATATTCATCTTTTGCCATGATTATTATCCGCTCAACAGCAAAACCGCCAATGGATCAAAACAGTCCCAACGATATATTCACATTGTTAAGTTACTTAAACCGTGAACAATATGGCGATCGCCCATTGCTTTACGGGCAGTACTTTTCTGCCCCCTATGATTCTAATAACCGTTTCTTTGAAGGAAAACCCATTTACTCGCAAATAGATGGTAAATATGTTGAAATAGGTAAAAAATTAAAAGCTAATTACGACGAACGGTTTACAACCATATTCCCAAGAATGTACAGTAGTAATGACGAAATACACATTCAAGATTATCAGAAATGGGGGGAAATAAAAGGTGTGCGTATTCAGGTACAAAACGGAAATGGACAAACCGAAACTATTACAAAACCAACTTTTATCGAAAATATTCGCTTCTTTCTTAGTTACCAGGTGGGATATATGTATTTTCGCTATTTCATGTGGAACTTTGCAGGCCGCCAGAACGATATTCAGGGACACGGCGGTATTTTAAACGGAAACTGGTTAAGTGGTATAAATTTTATCGACGAATGGCGGCTTGGCAACCAAAGTAATCTTCCGGCACATTTTGCAAACAATAAGGGTAGAAATACTTATTATTTCCTGCCACTAATACTTGGGTTGCTTGGAATTTTATATCAATATAAAAAAGGAATCGAGGGAAAGAAAAGCTTGTGGCTGGTGTTTTTTCTGTTTTTTATGACAGGTATTGCAATTGTAATCTATCTCAACCAGTACCCGCATCAACCACGCGAACGCGACTATGCCTATGCAGGTTCATTTTATGCTTTTGCCATTTGGATTGGTCTGGGGGTAATAACTGTTTCCGAATATTTAAAAAAATACTTGCCTGAAACCGGTTCAGCAATTATAACCGGAATTTTTACGCTGGTATTGGTTCCTGGAATAATGTTTGTCCAGAACTTTGATGATCATGATCGTTCAGGCCGTTACACTGTAAGAGATCTCGGTGCAAACTATCTGAAAAGCGTTAAACCTGATGCAATAATTTTTACCAACGGCGACAACGATACTTTTCCGCTTTGGTACAATCAAGACGTGGAAGGTGTTAGAACCGACGTTCGCGTTTGTAACTTAAGTTACCTGCAAGCCGACTGGTATATAGATCAAATGAAACGGAAAGCTTATGATTCCGACCCTTTGCCTTTCTCTATGGACATAAATAAATACAGGCAAGGAACTCGCGATTTGGTTTACTTGTTCGACGACACAAGAATTGCAAGAGAAACAGTAGATTTACAAGAAGCCGTAAGTTTTATTGCCAACGATAATCCTGCTACCAAATTACAGCAGGCCGAAAATGCAGCTTACATCCCTAAAAAAATACTGTCGTTTGCTGTTGACAAGGAAGCTGTTATAAGAAACAAAGTTGTTCAGCCCGAAGACTACGATAAAATAGTAGATGCCATAACCATTGATTTATCTGACCGTTCGTACATTACAAAGGATGAAATGATAGTACTTGACCTACTTGCCACAAACAACTGGGAACGGCCAATTTACTGGGCAATTACTGTAGGGAGTGATAAATATTTAAATCTTCAGGATTATTTTCAGCTCGAAGGATTTGCATACCGGTTGGTTCCTATTAAAAAAGAAAGCAACCCGCAAATATTGTCGTTTGGTTCGGTAGCATCCGACATTATGTATGACAACCTTATGAACAATTTTGAATATGGGAACATGAATGACACCTGTATTTATATCGATGAAAACAACGCCCGTATGATGACCAATATACGAAATAGTTTCAACAGACTGGCCAGAACCCTTATAGAGGAAGGGAAAAACGACTCGGCAATAGTGGTTTTAGATCGATGCAACGAACTGGTACCAAACGAAATAGTACAGTACGAATACTTTGCATTAGATATTATGGAAAGCTATTTCGCTGCAGGTGCATTTGAAAAAGGCATAACCATAGCACAAAAAACGTTTTACGCCTACGATGATGAACTTAGTTATATTTCCTCACTTAAAACAGAACACATTGCGGAACAAAGTGTTATTGAAGAAATTCAAAGAGATCTTTTTTATATGCAAAAAATCGAACTTGCGGTACGCTCGGCCGGAGACGAAGAATTTGCCAATACAATCAATGAAACAATTCAGTCGTACTACAACATGTACTCATCACTTCAAATTATAAACCACGAATATTCCTAAAACGACGAGACTGAGGTTTTAAAGCCTTATTCTTTCGCTGTACGATCTGTCGCGTGTATCAACTTTTAAAAGTTCTCCTTCGCCAATAAACATGGGCACCATAATTTCGGCTCCTGTTTCGAGGGTTGCAGGTTTTAACGCAGTTGAACTTGCAGTATTCCCTTTTTCACCTTCAATAGTTTGAATTACCTTAAGTTCTACAAATGCGGGCATTTCTGCTGTTAATGGAGTTTCGGTGTCGGCATGAAACTGTATTTCCAGAATCTGGCCTTCTTTCATCAGATCCGAATTCTCAATCATTGTATCGGGTAACGAAATTTGTTCAAAAGATTCAATATTCATAAAATTGAATCCCATTTCGTCTTTATATAAATACTGATACTGGCGCATCTCTACCCTGACTTCATCAACTTTTACACCGGCAGAAAATGTATTATCAATTACCTTTCCTGTTTTAACATTTTTAAGTTTGGTACGCACAAAAGCAGGGCCTTTACCTGGTTTTACATGCTGAAATTGTACGATGGTATAAATTTCGTCTTTAAATATCATACACATCCCGTTTCTAAAATCTGCTGTTGAAGCCATAGTTAATTTTTATATTTTTTTAAACACTCCGCAAAAATAAACAAATAGGTTAAAAGTTAATATTTTCTGAAATATTTTAGAAAAAACTTTGTATATTTTTATAAAACTGCGGAAATCTGCGTAATAAAAACATGCTAAATAAAAAGTTCTTTAAGCGCGTCGAAATAATCTTCATCCCATCCGGTTGAAATATTCTCAAAAGCCTCATCGGGAATATTCGTATGGTTTAATTCAACGCTTGTACCTTTTTTGTACGGATGCAGTAATAAAGTAACCACTGATGCTTCATTCTGATCCTCAAAATACCATTGCTGTACTATTTTTTTGTTTTTTTCAAATTCAATATTCATTCCTGTAATTGCGCCATTCCACAACGAAAATTCAGTATCAGGCACCGGTTCCATCAGTGCATTTTCACCAGTCCATATTTCAAGCATCTGCTGGTTTGTAAGCGCATTGTAAACATCGCCCGGCTCGGCACACAGTGTGTAATAACGTTTAATATTTTTCATTTTAAAGCTGCGGTATTTCAAAAAAACATGAACAAAAAAAAATTAATCTGTCGCTAAATGTACAACGGGCAAATATAATTATTCCGATAACAGTTTATCGGCCATTGCATCGGCCAGTTTTATAAGTTCTTCTTTAGTGTTTGGTTTTAGTGCGCCTTTTTCCTCAACCGGATTGTAAACCTGTTCCCATTTTATGTTTTCGGCAAAGGTTTTAAGGTTTTTCACACCACCGCCATTCCATGAGCAGTTGCCAAAAAGTCCGAGATAATGATTTTTAGGCGCCATGTGCTCGATAGTAGAAAGCAATATTTCAACATTTGGGAAAAGCTCATTGTTATATGCCGGACTTCCTACGATAAATCCATTATATTTAAAAATGTAATTGATAATATACGACAGGTGTGTTTTGGATACATCGCAAACGCGAATATTTTTTATACCGCGCTCGGCTAAACGGCGTGCAATAACTTCTGCCATTTCCTGTGTTTTTCCGTACATTGATCCGTAAACTATAACTACTCCTGTTTCCAAATCGTATGAACTCCATTTATTGTAGCGGGAAAGCACCCAATTAAGATCGGTACGCCATATCGGACCGTGGGTTGCTGCAATCATTTTAATTTCTAACGGAGTCAGTTTTTGTATGGCGCGTTGCGTATGCTGACAATATTTCCCAACAATGTTGGTAAAATAGCGCATTACTTCAACTTCGTAGAAATCGAGATTTATCTCATCATCGAAAATTCCGCCATCGAGGGTTCCATAACTGCCAAAAGCATCGCCCGCGAAAAGTATTTTGTTGGTTTCTTCGTATGTTATCATTGTTTCAGGCCAATGTACCATAGGTATAGTTTGAAACTGCAGCCTGTGTTTTCCAAGTTCAAGTACATAACCGTCGTAAATTTCGAGTGTATTTTTTGGATTTACGCAATAGCTTTCCACAAAACCGAAAGTTTTTTTGTTTCCAACCAAGGTAATATCGGGATATTTCTGAATTATTGCTTTTAAAGCCCCCGAATGGTCGGGTTCCATGTGGTTTACTATTAAGTAATCAATAGCACGATTCCCAATAATGGCTTCAATATTGTCGATGTATTCATCAATAAATGAACGTTCAACTGTATCGATCAACGTTATTTTATCGTCAACAATTAAGTATGAATTATATGAAATTCCGTGCGGAATAGGCCAAATATTCTCAAAAAGATGAGTACGGCGGTCGTTAAAGCCTAAAAAATAAATTTTATCAGTAAGATTTACCTGTTGCATAATATTTATTCTAATTAAGAAACTGTTTTGAGTTTACAGATTGTGTTATAATATTGTGAATATCGGCAGACCGGTTAAGTATTACATCGTAATTTTATGGTTTCCAAGACATAAGTTATAATAATTACAACCAACCTCGCTGATAAACAGTGGCAAGTTATAAAAATATAGTCGAACCCAAATAAATAATATGAAAACATTCTTCGCAGAAGATGATAAACGTTATGATGATATACTATATTTGCGATGCGATCTTCTTTGAAAATGTACATATTACATCAAATATTATTCTTTGGATAAAATCGCGGGAAGATTTATGGAATGGCACAAGAGTTTTTATCTCATAATGATTATATGTCTTGAAAACAGTTTCCAAAAATATCAGAGAAACTTCAAAACGGTGATTTCGGGGGTATGGTCAGGTAAAATGTACGATACATCATATAAATTTATTAGAAACAAACCAGTTGTACATTTATAAACATAATATAAAAACGAGGATTTTACTCCCGCCCGAAGTTCGGCAAACACCAAATCATGCGATTCAGTCCCGCCCGAAGTTCGGCAAACACCAAAAAGAAAGTTTTACCAATAAAAATAAAATCGCAAAAAGATGAAACGTAAAAGAATTGACATTCACCGCCTGCAAGGCCACATTAGATTACTAAAACAAACCGGAAAGGTTGTGTTTTTTTGTACAACGGGTTAGAAACAAATAATTATTTATGAGAAAGTTTTTAGTTACAATTTTTAGTTTGTGCATGTTAACAGTAACAGCACAAAATCAATTAAGTGGAATCGTAAAGAACGGAATTGACGGTTCTGCAATTCCTTATGTAACCGCCACTCTATTGCGTACCGACTCAAGCGCAGTAACCAGCGTAATTACAAACGATAATGGAAAATTCGTTATCAATAATATGGTTGCAGGCAATTACATTTTACAGGTGTCGTTTATCGGCTATAACAGGGCGTTTCGTAATGTGAATGTTCCTATGCAGAGCGATTTGGGTGATATCATACTTACCGAAAGCGCCAATCGTTTGGACGAAGTGATTGTAAGCGCCGCCCGCCCGCTGATTGTAACCCGTCCTGACCGGTATATTGTAAACGTTAGTGGTAATATTCAGAGCACCGGTCGCAATGCTGTCAATATTTTACAGAACACTCCCGGTGTACTTGTTAATAACCAGGGCGACATATCGGTATTGGGCAATAATGTTGAAGTTTGGATTGATGGACGTCCATCGCGTATGAGTGGCGAGCAGTTGCAGGCATTCCTTAACTCTATGCAGGGTGGCGAAATTGACAGGATAGAAGTTATAACCAATCCATCGTCACGATATGATGCTGCCGGTAGTGGCGGAATCATAGATATTCGCACCAAGAAAGGCTTACAGTTCGGCGTGAATGGAACAGTAACCGCAGGATATTGGCAAGGACAGGTGGACAGGGAAAATGCAGGTATAAATCTTAACTGGCGCCGAGAGAAATTTAACCTGTTTGGTAATTATTCTGTCAACCGCAGTAATAGTTGGGAAAAAATTACTCAAACCAATGTTATGCAAACTACTGCCGGTGAAATAACTTTAGACCAGAATTCAATATATAAGAGTGTCAAAGCTGATTTACGCAATACGCTAAGGGCAGGGATCGATTATTTTATTAATCCAAAAAACACACTTGGCGTTATTGTTAACACCTACTATTCAGGTGGAGGGAAACATGATGCAAATGGTATTACCAATATATCGCCAACATATCAGGGAATAAACTATTCGACATCTAACAGTATTTCAGTCGGCAACAGAGACGGTATTCAGATAAATATGAATTATCAGGCTGCATTTAACAAACCCGGACAGCAACTGAATTTTGATTTGGATTACGCGCGTTTCGGCTCCGACCCTTTCCAGCAAAACAAAAACATTTATTATGATACGAATGGTACGGCTGTGGGAGATGTTGAACAACTGCGCAACAGTAATCCGCAAACCATAGACGTTTATTCTGCAAAATTAGACTACGTTCAACCACTTTGGGAAAATGCCAAGTTGGAGACGGGAACTAAAATAAGCCAGACCCAAACAGACAACGACCTGAAATTTGACGTATTTGCAGGTAACGATTGGCAGGTTGACGCTGACCATACAAACCGCTTTGTTTATACCGAGCAGATAGACGCCGCTTATATAAATTTTAGTCAACAGCTGGGCAAGTTTAGCCTGCAGGCAGGCTTACGCGGCGAATATACATGGTCGGAAGGTAAACAGATGACGACGGGAGAAGTGAACGATACATCGTATTTCAACCTTTTCCCAACGCTTTTTGTTAACTGGCAGGCATCTGAAAAACAAACATTAGGTTTATCATATAGTCGCAGGCTAAGTCGTCCAAGTTACAGACAATTGAATCCATTTGAAATAATGATTGACGCATATTCGTTTACAGCAGGAAATCCTGACCTTACTCCTGCATATACGCATAATGTTCAGTTGTCGTTTTCACTTGCTCAAAATCTGATGGCAATTATTGGATACAGCAACACTACTGATTTGATAATGTTGACACCTGTTTATGATGCAACAGCTGAACGTTACGGTATGATTTACCGTAATTTTGGCAAAAGCCAAAATATTAATGCAATGGTAAATTACCGCAGGCAGATAGCAAAATTCTGGACTGCAAATCTTGTCGCCCAAAGCGCATATCAAATAAATACCTCAAACGAGGTATCGGGCGAGTTTACCAATAAAGGAAGTTCGTTAGTTTTACAATTGAATAACAATATTACCATTATGCCAACCTTATCGGCCGAAATAACGGGGGTGTACATGTTAGGAATGCGTATGGGGTATTTTTTGTTAGAGCCAATGGGGAATCTTTCTGTAGGCCTCAGGCAAACGCTTTTGAAAAATAAACTGGCTTTGTCGCTTACCGTCAACGATATATTATATACATACAATGAGAAAATATCCGCCAAATATGAAAATGTAAATAACTCAACGCTTCTTGAAAATGATAGCCGTAATGTCAATTTAACACTCCGTTATAATTTTGGTTCTGCCACAGTAAGAGCGGCTCGCAATAAATCAACAGGCATTGAAGAGGAAACAAACAGAGCGAGATAGATAAATTATTATTATATGAAAACAAAGGGTTTATGTATTGAATTTAAAAAATTGATTTTAATTTTGGACAAACAGCGATGAATTGAGAAAAAACCGTCAGTGTCATTACCGCCCAAAGCCCGACAACGAACCACTTGTAATTTTTAAAAAGAGAATCTCTCATAATTTCCGTCTTTTATTTTCCAATCCGTGACACCGCATATAGCGGATATACTTTTACATTCTGGTATGTTCCGAAGTTTTCCATAGAACAACGGATGCCGTATGCATATTTCTTTTCGGACAAAAACTGAAACATGCTTTGCATGGAACCTTTCGTACCCGATTTTACTTCGACCGGAACAATATCGGCATTGCATTGCACCACGTAATCGACTTCGGCGATACTACCCCGTTTTTCCCGTTGCCAATAGTGTAGCAGTATCGGACTGTTGCTTGGCGCTGCTTTCAGTAATTCCAAACCCACGAACAATTCCGCCAAAGCGCCTTTGTTTACCTGTTTCAAACTTTCGGCAGTAAGCAGTTGGCCTAAATCCAGCCGCAAGAAACGCTGTAATATCCCGGTGTCGAAGATTAAGTATTTGCGGTGTTTGGTGTTCATTTCGGCAGCCAAAGGCAGTCCGTTAGCCGATGTGTGCGTTACGGGATAAACGACACCGGCAAGTTCCAATAATTCCATGCCTTCCTTGATTTGCTTATGGTTGGAATCCTGCGATGCTTTGGAATAAGTGAATTTACCGCCTGTTTGATGAATCACGGATGAAAATATTTCACGTAAACGCGATTCCGGCACTCGTTCTTTATATTTGGAAAAATCATCGTACAGAGAAAGCGTCAAATCATCCAAAACCGATTGACATTCAAGCAATGAACCGCCACCCGCGTATGTGGCCACCACTTCGGGCATTCCGCCGATAAGCATAAAACGTATCAACTGCTGTATGCATCTATTGTGAAGGGCTTCGGAAAACGGTTTTTCAGGAGATGCTTTTTGCAAGGCATCGGCAAGCATTTCAAATCCCATTGCCCGCAAGTATTCATCATACGAAAAAGGATACAGGAACAAAGAACGAATACGGCCAACCCCAAAAGAGGGGAGTTTTTCCAATGCAAATTCCAACAGCGATCCGGCGGCAATTACGTGTAATTCGGGATAATTCTCATAAAAAAAGCGCAGCGAAGAAATGGCCGGGATACAGGATTGTATTTCATCCAAAAACAGCAATGTGCGGCCGGGAATTATCGGTGTATCGTACATTAGGGAAAGTTCATCGCATATTCGCTTCGGGGAAGAACTTCTTTCAAACAGTGCTTTGGCATCCTTGCTTTCCTTTTCTTCAAAGTTGATTTCCAAAAAATAGTCGAATTGCTT
>JAITWJ010000123.1 GCA_031285325.1 Bacteroidales bacterium | reverse complement strand
GATTCCTTACAGCTGTTAACTGTTAAAAGCAACGCAAATAACATAATACACAGCACTGCTATTTTGATTATAATTTTGTACATTTTTATATATTTTTAAATTAGTGATATAAATTATTTAAAAAAAAAACATTTTCAATACGTTTGGTATTGTGTTTATTTAGCTCCTGCCTTTTTCATCAGGAGCAAACCTCAATGCCGCTTCTTGGGAAATTAAAAACGTTCAAGGTATTATTCATAGTTTAACGTATTTAACAATATTAAATATTAATTGTAGAATAACGCAGTTAAAAATAAAAATTTTATTTGATATTGCAAATAAAATTTGTGAAAATTATAAAAATAAATTTTTAAAACTTTTCCAATACCTCTTATTTTCCTAAAATAAACCTGTTCCTTGCCTTTTTGTGTACAACGGGTATATTTGAAATAATTGTTTATATTGGTGTTTTCAAAATTTGCATCTTTGTACAATAAATAAAACTTTTATACAATGAAAATATCATCAGAAGTTTTTGGATTTATGCCCGATGGCAGAGAAGCTATAATTTTTACATTACAAAACGATAATAATATTACTGTAAAAATTACCAATTATGGGGGAATTATTACACGTATCGAAACGCAGGATAAAAATGGTGTTGTTGAAAATATTGTCTGTGGTTTCGATAAACTCGAACATTATTTAAGTAATGAATACCTGAAAAATTATCCTTTTTTTGGTTGTTTGATTGGCCGTTTTGGGAACCGTATCGCTAAGGGGCATATTAAAATTGAAGGTAAAACATATCAGTTAGCCATTAACGATGGACCAAATCATCTACATGGTGGCTTAACCGGCTTTGATAAAATTTTATGGGATGCCGAATCTTTTCAAGACGAAAAACATACAGGAGTGAAACTTACATATTTAAGTCATGATATGGAAGAAAATTACCCCGGAAATTTAAATATTACCTGTATTTATTCACTTAACAACGAAAATGAACTGAGTATTGAATATTTTGCAGAAACCGATAAAACTACTGCTGTAAATCTTACAAACCATTCATATTTTAATTTAAACACAGGGGAAGATAATATTTTAAAACATGAATTGATGCTTGCCGCCACAAAAATGACAGAGATGGTAGAACAAATACCTACAGGGAAAATTTTATCAGTTAAAAATACTCCTTACGATTTTACGTCATTTAAAAGAATAGGCAATGACTTCTACAAACTGACAATCGGATATGACGATAATTTTGTTTTAGATAACGAAACAGGTGAATTGAAATTTGCAGGTTGTTTAAAGGATACTCATTCGGGCAGAAAAATAGATGTTTACACAACTCAACCCGGAATACAGCTTTACACCGGACACTGGATTCCGGAATTAACCATCGATGGAGTAAAAAAATTTGGGCGGTATTCGGCGCTTGCGCTTGAAACCCAGCATTATCCTGATTCTGTTAATCACGATAATTTTCCCTCAACCTTGCTAAAACCAGGTGATTTGTATAACGAAAAAACCATATACAAATTTGGTAATGTATGAAAATAGTTTCTGTTTTTTATTAAATTTGCGAAATGTTTTAATAGAAACAGGCTTTTATTGGGGCTGACTGGCTTTGACAGCGAGTAGAAGAGGCAGGTAAGCATGCAGGGTTTTGGTTTTTGACCCTTTAAAATAATGACCAAAATATAATTGGCGAAAATAATTACGCTCTTGCTGCGTAACTGAATAAAGTAGGTTTTCACGCTTAATTCCGAAACAAGGTTTTGGAACAAGACATCGCCCGGGTGCTGTTGCCACGAAGCTACCCGACAAGGCGGTGCAAGTAAATCGGGGCTAACAGAAATTCTGCTCTGTGGTTTCTGTGAAAATAAAAGAGATAAGGTACCGGTCGGTGGCCCTGATCCAGCCGGTGCACGAAAAACAAGTCGGGACTAAGCATGTAGAAAGTTTGTTGCTTCCTTGTTTGGACGCGGGTTCGACTCCCGCCAGCTCCACTGAACCAATCGGAAAACTTGTTAGAATCACCGTAAATCAAGTGTTTACGGTGATTTTTCTTTTGCAGAAATATATTTAGATTTAATTGGTTTAACATGAATCACATATATCTGTAATTAAGAATATTAGTGTAAAAAAGTGTTGTTCGTTTTAAAAATTAACAATGTAAAACAAATCATGAAAAATATTTTGTCAGGAAATATTTTATCTTTTCGCGGATTTCATTGATTTGTTTTAATAGTTTTATAAACTCTTAAAATATGTGAAAAACAAAAAACAATCGTTAATATTATCACCATGCTTGAAAATTTATACTACATTTCAACTATTGTAGGGGTAGCGGGAGCCCTGTTCATGCTATTTGTGGCATATACTCAACTTTCGGTTGCAAAAGAACAATTGCGTAACATAAACACACAACTTAATTCGGCAACTCTGCTTAAGATATATGACGAAATGAAAGATTTGCGTCCGTATTGGCATAAAATGTTTGCAATTTACAAAGTCAAGCCCGATTTCAACAAGTGGGATGACGAAGAAAAAGCTATTGCAGACAGGCTTTGTGTCGATTTGGAAAAAATATCGTTTTTGGCAGTAAAAGGTTTTATAGATGAATCTTTTCTTATCGAAGAATATGCGGGCATATTTGCACGGACTTGGTATAGATTAAACGGATATGTAAAACATCATCGAATAAAAAGAGGGGAGCCCGCCGAATTGACATGGAGGACGACAAAGGGAAAACTACGAAAGAATTGCTGTGAAAGCACAGGAATATCTTGAGAACAGAAATATTAAATATGATGGAAGTGTCGATTAGCCAAGACTGACTAAATAATAGTCTCATGTAATAAAATATTCAATGTATCGAAAAGAAACAAAATTAATTATAGTGTTTATTCGATACAATTTTTCAATTATTAACAATAAGTATGGTTTCGCCCATAATTTCTATTTTATCGCCTGCAACCAATTTTGCCCGCTTTCGGAATTCTTGAATGCCGTTTCGCATAACTTTGCCTTGCTCTATTAAAATTTTTGCATGGCCACCTGTTTCGGCAATTCTAAGTAATTTCAAAATTTTTGAAAGTTCAATATAGTCTTCTTTTAATGCGAATTTATGTATCATATTAGTGTTTTAATGTATAAAATTGAATTTAAATTGTGGGATAATAAGCATCTTTGAAATGCTCAAGTTCAAAACTTTGGTTAGAAAAGATTATAGTTATTACATCGAAACGGGTTTCCAAGTCCAGATCTTTTTCTATTATATATGCATCGGCAGCGTTTACAATACGCCTTATTTTTGCATCGGTAACGGCTTCAGATGGATGTTCGTAACAAAGTCCCGTTCTTGATTTTACTTCAACAATAACCAGTTCATTACCGTCGCGGGCAACAATATCAAGTTCGTAATGCCCATAATACCAGTTCTTATCAAGTATTTTATATCCCAATTTCAATAAATGCCGTTCAGCTATTTTTTCGGCAACTTCACCTGTATCTCTTTGTGAAACCATTTTTTACTGTTGTGCGGTTAATTTTAAATTCTTTTATAAAAGTTTAAGTTCTGATTGTTTACCGGAAACATTTAGTTCCCATTTCCCACCAAAAGTAAGAGCTAAATTTTTTTCACCGTGTCCGGCTGCAAACCCGTAAGCAACAGGGAAACTATGGTCTTGTACTGCCTCGTCAATTATTTCGTGTATTGTTTTGCCGAATGGCGATTCATTATCTTTAATATTAGTAAAATCGCCAATTATTAAACCTGCCAGATTATCAAGTTTTCCGGCCAATTTTAGCTGATAAATCATACGGTCTATGTGGTAAAGGTATTCAGATGTATCTTCAAGAAAAAGAATCTTCCCGTCAGTCTCAATTTCGTATTTTGTACCATGCAGACTTGATATTATTGATAAGTTTCCTCCAATAAGTTCGCCGTTTACTTTTCCTGTCCGGTTTTGTTTGACATTTTCAAAGTAATATGAAATTTTTCCGGTAGTAAGAATTTGCATAAGCGACCGTAAATTTTCAGTTGGTTCCCCATCTTCGAAAAAATACCGTGGCATTGCACCATGAACAGTTGTAAGGCCAAACTTGTTCAGGCAAGCATGAAGTATTGTTATATCGCTGAAACCAACTATCCACTTAGGATGACTATGTAAAGCGCTAAAGTTTAGTTTATCTATAATGCGCACAGTTCCATAACCACCACGTGAACAAATTATAACTGCTGTTTCCTGATCGTCAATGGCGGTCTGTAAATCATAAAGGCGCTGGCTGTCGGTTCCTGCAAACTGGTAGTGCCGGGCGAAAATATTTTTACCCAATATTGTTTGATAACCATTATTTTGTAGCCATTTCACGGCAGGAATTATATATTTTTCGTCAACTTTTCCGGCCGGCGAAACAATACGTATTTTTGAACCTGGCTTGATACACGGTGGCGTTTTCATTATTTTTATTTTAAAAACAAAGTTATCAAATTCATTTTATATTGAGTTGGTATAAAACACATGAAAAAGTTATATTTGCACAACTAAAAATTAAATTAAATGAGACTACTTGATGGGAAAATAGCAATTGTAACAGGTGCTTCACGCGGTATTGGAAAAGCAATTGCCATTAAATTTGCACAGGAAGGATGTAATGTAGCATTCACCGATTTATTTGAAGATGAAAACATGAAAGCTACCGAAACTGAACTAAAATCGTTTGGAGTACAAGCCAAAGGTTATGCATCGGATGCCAGCAAGTTTGACGACACCGACAGGATTGTAAATGAGATTGTAAGCGATTTTGACAAAATTGATGTTTTGGTAAATAATGCGGGAATTACAAAAGATGCTTTGTTGATGCGAATGACTGAAAGCCAGTGGGATACAGTAATTAATGTTAATCTTAAGTCAGTATTCAATTTCACAAAAGCCGTACAAAAAATAATGCTGAAACAACGTTCAGGTTCGATAATAAATTTAAGTTCGGTTGTTGGTGTTAGCGGAAATGCCGGTCAATCTAACTATTCTGCATCTAAAGCGGGAATAATTGGCTTTACCAAGTCGATAGCCCACGAACTTGGTTCTCGTGGCATTAGATCAAATGCAATAGCGCCTGGTTTTATTATTACAGAAATGACTGCCAAGATACCGGAAGATGCCCGTAAAGCATGGGAAGAATCGATTCCGTTAAAACGAGGCGGAACCCCAAACGATGTTGCAGGTGTTGCTGTATTTCTTGCTTCTGATCTTTCTTCGTATGTTAGTGGACAGGTTATTAGCGTTTGTGGTGCAATGAACACTTAATTGATATTTTAAAATACAATCATAAATACACGGTTAGGTTTGGATAAGAGAATTAAGATCAAATAATTATTAGAATTTGTTCTTTTACCTTTGTGTAACAGTTTTACTGCAAATTAAAAACTTTTATATTTTGTTTGTGATAAAATTATATGTTTGTACTCTATTGGGAGAGATGCCGGAGTGGTCGATCGGGGCGGTCTCGAAAACCGTTGTACCCTCGCGGGTACCCAGGGTTCGAATCCCTGTCTCTCCGCAATAAACACTGAAAATAAGTAGTTTAGTTGATTGTACTAAAAAATACTCTGTGGAGATTATTTTTTATGCTTTATAAATATATATTTTCGGATACCATGTGAAACAGTAATCCTAAAACCCGAGCAAATTTCACTAATAATATTTTAAAAATAAAGGTATATGAATATGAGAAAAATATTTTTTGTTTGTATAGTTTGTTATACTCTTTGCCTTTCGGGGTGTGGAGTTACTAAACGAGCGATGGTTTCAAATTCGGCAAATCTTACAGGATACAATTATGCTATAATTACCGATGTAATAAGTTATAGTGGTTCAGCAGCGTTAATGGATATGGAAGTTAAAGTATATGACGCCCTGTCGGCTACAAGATTACAGGTAATAGGTAATGGACAAGTAGGCCAGCTTTCCGATACTCAGAGGCAGCAACTTTTAATTGTACGGTTTTTTGCGTCTCAAAACAATGAAGAATCTGTTGTTGGTATTAACTTCGTTGATTATATGACAGGGAAACCCATCGCATCGTGCAAGGGAGCTTACAGTTCAGGTTCAACAAAAGAAAAAGAAATGATAACTGCAATTGATAATGCCATAGCACAGATAAAGGCATCGTTTAAATAAATTGTAGAAATTATTATGAATTATTTTATTTCCGATGTTGTAATGATTACCTGCAAATAGTACAATATGAATAGAATTATACTCATTGGAAATGGTTTCGACCTGGCGCACGGCCTGAAGACAGGTTATCAAGATTTTATGAATGATTATTGGAAGAATTTTGCAAAAGAATTTTCTCGCTATATAGTCAAGCCTTTTGAGGATGATTTTGTTAAATTTGATTGGGAAAATGGGGAAGAGCATTACTGTACTCATGGCATAAATCCTGATCATTTTTTCATAAAGGCACAACAAATCAAGTCATATGATGATCTGAAAAAGTTAATTACTGAGGAGAATCAATGGTCTGATTTAAAGTTCCGTTTATCTTTTAAGAACGATTTTGGGAAACGTATTTCAAAAAAAGCATCAAATCTGGAAAAATGGCTCGATATTGAAAATGAGTATTACGAGTTTCTAAAGAGCTGTCTGAAAGCTGAAAACAGGAATGAGTCGGTAAAAAAATTGAATAAAGATCTTGAAATTATCAGAAATAAATTAATAGACTATCTGAAAGGTCAAGAAAGAAAAATAACAGCCAATTTCCATAATAGACAGATTGAAGAGAAAATCTATGAATTGATAAACATCAGGGATATTTCCAATGGAGGAAAAGAATTATTTTTGGATGATATTGCATTTCAAGAGACGGTTTTGCCGGGTGGGATGATTGCGGAGGAGATTAATAAAGAGATTGAAGATGATTACGAGGCTTATATAGTTAAAACAGAAAAGGAAGTGCGGCATTTAAGAATAGAAGACAAAATAAGGCAAGGAAAATTCAACGATTACCTTTCCCCTAACCGAACTCTATTCCTTAACTTAAATTACACCCATACTGCCGAGAGGTTGTATGGAATGACGGAAGTTGGGCAGAATTGTGAATTAATTCATCTTCACGGAAAATTGAGTGATCCCGATTCAATCATCTTCGGTTATGGTGACGATATGGACGAACATTACAAAAAAATAACTGACCTGTATGACAACGAATATTTGAAGAATATCAAGCATCATCGCTATCTCGAAAGCGACAACTATCGCAATTTGCGAGCCTTTATAGATTCGGCTCCATATCAAATATACATTATGGGACATTCGTGCGGCAATTCAGACAGGACGTTGCTCAACACCATATTTGAACACGAGAATTGCATCTCTGTAAAACCATTCTACCACCGATGGAAAGATAAGGATGGTATGATTAAAGATAACTACACTGATATTGTCAACAACATATCCCGCAACTTTAACGATAAAAAAGCCCAACGCGATGTTGTGGTCAATAAAGAGTATTGTGAGTCTTTAATACCTGTATAAATAAACTACATTTTTTGCAAATCGGAATTACAGTTATACATTTTGTTTGAGCAAATAAAAAAGCGGATTTACATATATCCGCTTTCAAAGTTATTCCACTAACAAAAATTTAAATAACCGGCATTGCTGCAGGCGTTTATTTAATTCTTTAATAATCTCATTGTCAGTTTATCATGCTTTTTATCAAAACCAACAGATATGGTATCGCCTTCGGTAATTGACGCCTTTATAATTATTTCGGCCATTTCGTCTTCTAAATACTTCTGAATGGCGCGTTTTAATGGTCTGGCGCCAAACTGCGAGTCAAAGCCTTTTTCTGCAATGAAGTTTTTAGCAGCAGAAGATATTTTTAATTTATAATTTAATGCTTCAATTCGCTTGTATAAATCATTTATTTCGATGTCAATTATTTCATGAATATGTTTTTTGTCTAAAGTATTAAAAGTAATAACATCGTCAATTCTATTAAGGAATTCGGGAGCGAAGGTCTGCTTGAGCGCTTTCTGGATCACTTGCTTCGCATGTTCATTTTTCTGTTCTGCAGTTTGATTGGTAGCAAAACCGATTCCCCTTCCAAAATCTTTTAATTGCCGCGAGCCAATATTCGATGTCATTATAATTATCGTATTTCTAAAATCAACATTTCTCCCCAAACTGTCGGTTAATCGCCCCTCGTCGAGTAACTGTAAAAGAATGTGGAAAATATCGGGATGTGCTTTTTCAATTTCATCCAATAAAACAACTGAATATGGTTTTCTGCGAACCTTTTCGGTTAATTGGCCTCCTTCTTCGTATCCGACATATCCGGGAGGAGCACCAACAATTCTCGAAACTGAAAATTTTTCCATATACTCGCTCATATCAACCCGAATCAACGAATCAACACTATCAAATAAATGTAATGCCAAAATTTTAGCAAGATGTGTTTTCCCTACACCTGTTGGCCCCAAAAAAACGAAGGAACCAATTGGGCGGTTTGGATCTTTTAATCCTGCACGGTTCCGTTGAATTGCCTTAACAATTTTTTGAATGGCTTCTTCCTGTCCAATAACTTTCCCTTTTATTTCTGTTTCCATATTCATTAACCGTTTCCCTTCGGCCTGGGCAATACGGGTAACAGGCACCCCCGACATCATAGCTACAACTTCAGCAATTTTTTGTTCGTTAACAATCTCCCTGTTGCTTGCTAATTCTTTTTCCCATACTTCTTTTGCTGTATCAAGCAATTGAAACATATTTTTTTCTTTATCCCTGAAATCGGCAGCCAATTCAAAATTCTGACTTTTTACAGCCGATATTTTTTCCTTTTTGATTTTTTCTATTTTTTCTTCAAGTTCTAAAATATTATCAGGAACATTTATATTCGAAATGTGAACCATTGATCCGGCTTCATCTAATGCATCAATAGCTTTGTCGGGCAAATATCTATCTGAGATATATCTGGATGTTAACCTTGCGCAAGCTTCCAACGCCTCTTTAGTATAAAAAACATTGTGATGGTCTTCATATCTCGACTTAATATTATTAAGAATTTCTATGGTTTCTTCGACACTCGTCGGTTCAACCATTACTTTTTGAAATCTGCGTTCGAGCGCTCCGTCTTTTTCAATTTGTTGACGGTATTCATTTAGTGTAGTTGCACCAATACATTGAATATCACCCCGAGCTAATGCCGGTTTCAGCATGTTTGCCGCATCGAGTGAACCAGTTGCCCCACCAGCGCCAACAATAGTATGAATTTCGTCAATAAAGAGAATTACATTATTTACTTTTGCCAACTCATTTAAAATGGCTTTCATTCTCTCTTCAAATTGTCCCCGATATTTTGTGCCAGCTACTATTGAAGCAATGTCTAAGCTAACAACACGTTTGTCAAACAAAATACGGGAAACTTTTTTACTTACAATTCTCAATGCTAACCCTTCGGCAATAGCTGATTTTCCAACTCCGGGTTCTCCAATCAAAATCGGGTTATTTTTTTTTCGCCTGCTTAAAATTTGAGCTAATCTTTCTATTTCTTTTTCACGGCCTACAATTGGATCCAGACTGTTTTCCTCGGCAAGTTTTGTTATATCTGTACCAAAATTGTCGAGTACCGGTGTTTCAGATTTCGACGAGGCTCCTTTTTTTGCTGAAGAGCCAGTATTTTTATAAAAAGTGCTGCTTGTATCGTCGTCGTCACTTTCGCTTTCCAAATCAGATTTTGCTGAAGGCCCATGGTAATTCTGTAGCTGCGACTTAACTGTATGGTAATTTACATCATATTCAACTAATAACTGAGTTACTATGTTTTCGTTGTCTTTCAGAATTGCCAAAAGCAAATGACCGCTGTTAATAGTTGGACTTTTAAATGATCGTGCTTCAAGGTAAATCAGTTTTAATGATTTTTCAGCCGGCTTTAGCATTATAATGTCTGCTTCCTGATTAATTTCCTTATCAGTTCTTATTTTATTTTCAAGAAGTTGTTTTAATTCTGCCAAATTGACGCCTAAATTGGCTAAAATATCAGTTGCAATACCTTCTCCATCCCTAAGAATCCCAAGAAATAAGTGTTCTTGGCCAATATAATCGTTTCCCAGACGGATAGCCTCTTCGCGGCTGTATCCAATAATATCCTTTATCCTTGGTGAAAATTGTGAATCCATAGATGTTTACTAAAAATTTCAATATAATGAACAATAATTGTTCCGAAATAAGTTAAAACACCAAATTAATGGAAATTAGATCATAAAACAAGTGAATAATGACATAAGTTATGAAACAATACAATGCTATACTGAATAATTGACAGTTAATTTGTTGATATCTTTGCATTACTTTAGGGTTAAATGAATAATGAAAATCCTTTAATACAAAGTATTTATTTTACCTTTACCGTTCTCAAAAATAAGATTTTTAAAAAAGGAGTTATAGATGACTGAAGGTGAAAAAATTATCAGAATAAACATTGAGGAACAGATGAAATCTGCTTACATTGATTATTCAATGTCGGTTATTGTTTCACGTGCCCTTCCCGATGTTAGGGACGGGTTTAAACCTGTGCACCGCAGGGTATTATTCGGAATGAGTGAGTTGGGAATTATGTCCAACCGCCCATATAAAAAATCAGCAAGAATTGTTGGTGAAGTATTAGGGAAATTTCATCCTCATGGAGACTCGTCGGTATATTTCACAATGGTTCGTATGGCACAAGAATGGTCTATGCGCTATCCTTTAGTTGACGGACAGGGTAATTTTGGTTCGGTTGACGGAGATAGTCCTGCTGCAATGCGATATACTGAAGCAAGAATGTCTAAAATAGCTGAAGAAACTTTAGCAGATTTAGATAAAAATACAGTTGATTTTCAGCCAAATTTCGATGAATCACTCGTAGAACCAACTGTTTTCCCAACAAGGATTCCTCAGTTAATTGTTAACGGAGCTTCAGGTATTGCCGTAGGTATGGCTACTAATATGCCACCTCATAATATTCTTGATACTATTAATGCTACAATATCGTACATCGAAAATAACGATATTTCAATTCAGGAAATTATTGACATAATAAAAGCACCAGATTTTCCAACCGGAGGTATTATATATGGTTATCAAGGAGTTCAAGAATCATACGAAACCGGAAGAGGACGGATTGTAATCAGAGGCAAAGCTCATATTGAAAACGAGAATGGCCACGAAAGAATTGTTGTTACAGAGATTCCCTATCAGGTTAACCGTGCCGAAATGATACAAAAAACAGCCGATCTGATAAATGAAAAGAAAATAGAAGGAATCTCAAACGTTAACGATGAATCGGGAAGGGAAGGGATGCGCGTAGTTTACGATCTGAAACGTGATGCTATGAGCAATGTTGTCCTTAATAAATTATATAAATACACATCTCTTCAAACAACATTTAACGTTAACAATATTGCGTTAGTTAACGGCAGGCCTAAATTATTAAATATAAAAGACTTAATCAGGCACTTTGTTGATCATAGGCATGATGTTGTTACACGGCGAACACGGTTTGAACTTGAACAGGCAGAAAAAAGAGTTCATATTTTGGAAGGATTAATAATTGCAAGCGATAACATAGACGAGGTAATCTCAATTATTCGTTCCTCTTCAACACCAGACGAAGCAAGAGGAAAACTGACAGAACGTTTCGGGTTAACTGAAATTCAGGCAAGAGCAATTGTTGATATGCGTTTACGACAATTAACCGGCCTCGAACAAGATAAACTGCGTAAAGAATTTGATGGAATTATGCAGCAAATTGAATATTTTAATAGAGTGCTTGCTGATTTTCATTTGAGAATGGAAATAATTAAGGAAGAACTTATCGAAATAAAAAATAAGTTCGGCGATGCACGCAGAACCGAACTTGAACCTAATGCAGAGGAATTTAATCCGGAAGATTTTTATGCAGATGAAGATATGGTAATAACCATATCACATCTCGGATATATAAAACGTACTCCTCTCACCGAATTCAGAACACAGGGCAGGGGAGGGATAGGCTCAAAAGGAAGCACTACACGCGACGAAGATTTTCTTGAACATATATTTATTGCTTCAATGCATAACACTCTACTTCTTTTCACGGAAAAAGGAAAATGTTATTGGATGAAAGTATATCAAATTCCTGAAGGCACAAGAACATCAAAAGGAAGGGCTATCCAAAATATTCTGAATATTGAACATGATGATAAAATTTTGGCTATAATAAAAATTAAAACACTTTCCGACAAAGAATTCATAAATAACAATTACATTATTCTTGCCACTAAAAAAGGTGTTATAAAGAAAACAACCCTCGAAGCTTATTCGCATCCACGCCAAAATGGAGTTAATGCCATTACGATTAAGGAAGGAGACCGGTTGATTGAGGCGAGACTAACCAACGGTAAGAGTGAAATTGTGATGGCAGTTCTTTCAGGGAAAGCTATTCGTTTTAACGAAGGAAATGTACGTCCGATGGGAAGGACGGCATCAGGCGTCAGAGGAATTACACTTGGAAGCGAATCGGATGAAGTAATTGGTATGATATGTGTCGATGCTGAAAATGAAGATATTCTAGTAATTTCGAAGAATGGATATGGTAAGCGTTCAAAAATTGAAGACTACAGAATAACAAACCGTGGTGGTAAAGGCGTAAAAACAATAAATATTACTGAGAAAACGGGGAATTTGATAGCCATTAAAAATGTAACAGATTTAACAGACCTTATGATAATTACTCAAAACGGATTAATTATTAGATTGGATGTTTCATTAATTTCTCTGTTAGGACGTGCAACTCAAGGGGTAAAATTGATTAATCTGAAAAATGATGATCAGATAGCATCTGTGGCAAGAGTGAAAAGAGAAGAATCAACAGTTGCTATAGAAGATGAAGAATTCGATGATTATAATTTAGATAAAAAAGAAACATTTGAATGAAAAATATAATTTTGTGATGTATTTAATAATATATTTGTAAAAAATTAAAAATCTATTAATTGACATGAAAAGAACTATAATGTTATTAACTTTTGTATTTGCATTTTCGGCAATTTTTGCCCAGAAAAGTGCAGTTACATCTGCCCAAAACTTTAAAAATGCGGGGAATTTAGACCAGGCGTTACAAGCCATTAATGAAGCCGTCGACACGTCGAATCCCAAAGCAGCTAAAACACATTCAGTGCCTAAAACATGGGAAGCAAGAGGAGATATTCTTCAGGCAATTTTCCGTTCAAATGATAAGAATATTATAAAAGATCCTTTGACAGAGGCATATAATTCGTATAAAAAGGCAATTGAATTAGACACAAAAAAAAGTTCAGAAAGAAGTATTAAACTGAAATTGACGTTGCTCACAAACGATCTTCTCAGTCAGGCAAGCCAAGCTTTTAGTGACAGTGATTTTGAACTTGCTCAAAAATCATTTGAAATGATTATGGAAATAAACGAGTCGCCTTTAATTAAAGGTGATAATCAGGATTATGTTGATACAGTAATTATTTTCAATGCAGGTTTGGCTGCATATAATGCCGAAAATTTTGATAATGCCATAGAATATTTTACCGAAGCTGCTGAATATGGTTATGATAAAGGAAATACTTACACATTAATTGCTGCTACATACGAAAGTAAAAAAACTGCCAGTGATACATTAAAAGCACTCGATGTGTTAAAGGAAGGGTTTGAAAAATATCCTGAAGATAATGCGGTTTTAACCAGTTTAATTCAAATATATCTTGATATGAAACAACCTGAAGATGCGATGAAATATTTGGAACTGGCAATTTCGAAAGATCCTAGTAACCCTATTTACTATTTTGCACAGGGGGGGTTATATGAACAACTTGAAAGAGAAGAAGATGCAATAGGAATGTATGAGAAAGCATTATCTGTTGATTCTGATTTTTTTGATGCAAACTTCAATTTGGGTGTATTGTATTACAATAAGGGAATTAATCAGATTAATTTGGCAAATAATATTCCGCCAACTGAAACTGCAAGGTATGAAGAAGAAGTTAAAAAAGCTGATGATTGGTGGAAAAAATCCTTGCCTTATATGGAAAGATGCAGAGAAATTAAACCTGACGACGAAACTGCACTTGAGTCTTTAAAGAATTTGTATTACCGATTAAAGGATATGGATAAATACAATGCTATTCTTGAAATATTAGAATAATTGATAATTATATTATTAAAGAGGAGCCTTTAGCTCCTCTTTTTATTTACACCATTTTATTTAACATAATATAAATTATAAGACAGTAATTATGTCCCAAAAATACCCCGTCAAATTATTATTACATGCTTACGGTAGCAGTTTTTGCAATTATGCGATTAATTTATGATTCGTGGTAATTCATAATAGAGATAATCTACAAAGCAGAAAACTTATTTTTTTTGACAATGCAGTAAGTATAACTATTTTTAAAATTGATAATAGTTTACCACTTGTAAACTATAGAATTAATATTCATACCAGCTCCAACAGAACAAAATATTATATGATCGTCATGATTTACTTCATGATTTTCAATTTTCCCTTTTAAAACTAAATCAAGTAAAGTTGGCACCGTTGCAGTTGAAGAATTTCCAAGCTTACGGATACTCATTGGCATAATCGATTTAGGGATATGTTTCTCGCGATAGAGTTTAAAAAGTCCGTTTAAAATGGCATTATCCATTTTTTCGTTGGCTTGGTGTATAAATATTTTCTTTATGTCACTTAAAAATAGACCTGCTTTTTCAATACTTTCTTTAACAACACTCGGAACCGTACTAATAGCGTAAACGTATAATTTATGCCCAGACATTTTAATAAATAGTTCGTCGCTGCCAAAATCAGGGTTACTCGATTCTCCAAACGTTAAAAGGTTAGAATACATGAATGAATCTGAACGGCTTACATGCGAAATAATACCTATGGGTTTATCACTTTCAACAGCTTCAACTATAGTTGCCCCAGCACCATCAGCATAAATCATAGAATCGCGATCGTGAGGATCGGAAACGCGTGAAAGTACATCAGCTCCAACCACAACACCACGCTTCATAAAGCCGCTTTTAATGTATGCATCGGCAACAATCATGGCCTGAGTCCAGCCGGGACAACCTGAAATAACATCATGACAAACACAGTACGGGTTTTTGATATGTAGTTTCATTTTAGCCTTATTTGCCAATGCCGGCAAAATATCTATGTGCCTATTTTGGTCGGATATGTCACCAACATTATGGGCTACAATTATAAATTCGAGGCTTTCTTCCATTATGCCAGCCGTTTGGCAGGCGTCTTTAATGGCATAAGCAGCAATATCAGATGTAAGTTGATCGTTTGCGACATATCGCCTTTCTTCAATATTGGTTATTTCCTGGAATTTTTGAATTATTTCATCGTTAGATTTATCAAATCTTTCCTTTGAGGAAAGTTCGAAAAAATCATTTCCTAAGAAATGGCTGTTTTTAATAATTACAGGAGGAATATAACTTCCTGTTCCAGTAATGCAGGTATAGATTTTTTTCGTCATAATTTATTTAACTTCTTTACAATATAGACTCACTAAAAATTTTTAATTCAAAATTATTTCCATCGAAAACGCCATATGAATTATATTTTATCCAGTCGCCAAGCAGAACGAAATTAGAACTACTGCCTATTTTCTCATTTGCCATACGGTGCCGATGTCCAAATATAAAATAATCTATGCAGTCTTTAGATAAATAACACTCAGCAAATTTATACATTCCTTCATTCTTAATCTTAAATTCTTCTTCTATCTCATTTCTTGCTAAACGACTTGATTTAGACCATTTGTAAGCCAAGTGAAATGCAAAATTTGGATGCAGGCATGAATAAAACCATTGCAGTGTTTTATTCAAAAATATTTTTTTCACTAAATGATAACCTTTGTACGATACATCATGCTCATCGCCATGTGCAAGAAAAAACTTTTTCCCAAGAATGTCTGTAATATATTCATGACGATGTAGAATTACTCCTGTTTCAAACGGTAAATAGTCGTACACCCACGCATCGTGGTTACCGGTAAAAAAATGCACAGCAATACCTCTGTCTGTAAGATTTGCAATCTTTCCCAAAATACGTGTGAATCCTTTAGGAACAACGTTTTTATATTCATACCAAAAATCGAAAATATCGCCTAACAAATACAATTCGGAAACGTCGTTACTAATAAAATCAAGCCAATTGGCAAAACGAATTTCATGTTCACGTTTGTTTTTTAGCATCAATGCACCAAGATGTACATCTGAAACAAAATATATTTTACTTTTTTCAGGCAACTTTAGATTTTTACTTAAGAATATGTGAGAGTGTACGATCTAAAGCCGGCCCGTTAAGATTCTGAGCAACGATAGTACCATCTGTGTTAAGCAAGTAATTATACGGTATTTCCTGTATATTATAATGACTAACAGCTAACGTACTACCTTCCATATCGCCGACATTTATCCAGCTAAGTTCATCTTTATCAATAGCATCTACCCATTCAATTCGATTATTGTCCAAACTTACCTGATAAATCTCAAAACCTTTACTTTTGTATTTTTCATATGCCTCAACCAAAACAGGATTCATTGTTCTTGATCCCTGATCGACAGAAGCCCAGAACTGCAATAAAACAACTTTACCTCTTAGTGATGAAAGTGAAATCAAATTTCCGTTTATGTCAGGTAAAGTAATATCAGGGCTATTTGCGCCATGTTCTTGAATTAATTGTCGTGCATTTGCATTAGATTGGCTTTTCAAATATTCGAGCGTATGGGCATAAAGAACTTTTACATGCTCCGATTGCGGATAAATAGAGTTCAAAGCCGATGCAGCAGTACGCATGGTCTGCAAATCATTGATTATAAAATTCTGATCGTCAAATTTCTGGAACAATGCAATAATGCTGGCCATTGAAAACGGGTTATTGGTTACAAACTGTTTTGAATATTCAATTTGGTCCTGTAAAACTTGTTGATATTCAGTTTCCCACAACTTTTTTTGTTGCTCGTAATCCGGATTATTCAGATACAAGTTATTCAACGAGTTTAAGGAGTCAAGTTTATGTCGTGTAGATGCCAATCGCAAATTCAATTCTTTAACCAGCGCCGAACCATGCGAGCCATCAATAAAATAATCATTGGAAAAATTTGTAAAATCAGCATTCACAGTAACATTTTCTGCTGAATCTATCAGAACAGTAATAAATTTCAAATCGTTCAATTTCAATAAATAAAAAGCAGGAACGGTGGTAAATCCTTTTAACTCATATTCACCATTTTTATTGATTTTAACTGAATCGACATGTTTTGTTGAATTTAAAAGCAATTCTTCCAAATAAATGGTTTTACCCTCGGCATGGCTTATTCTCCCATTAACTGTAAACTGACTGTTTTTTTCACAACCATTTATCAACAACAACGATAAAAATGCAATACCAAAACAACCGAATAATTTCATACTGTGAATAAATTAAATTTCGTAAAATTAATATTTTTGAATTTACAAGGAACGAAGATATGCTGAAAATAACATATTTTAAAGTTTTACATCTTTATTTAGGTTTTTACCGCTTTTATAATGTGTATTTCGTTTAAAAAATATATGTTCGCTTATCTTGAAATTGAATTATGTGAAAATATACAGCAATTTAAATAATTTTAATGCCGTAAACCCGATAGTAACTATAGGTACGTTTGATGGAATACATCTTGGGCACCGCGTTGTAATTGACCGGTTGAAAGAATATGCAAAAATATACGGTGGAGAAACTGTAGTTTTCACGTTTTATCAGCATCCGCGCCTTGTTACTTCCCCAAACGAAACCAACCTGCGCCTGTTAACTACTCTCGATGAAAAAAAACAACTTTTTGCAGAACTCGGTATCGATTATTTAGTGGTTCTCCCCTTTACCAAAAAATTTTCGGAACTTACATACAGCGAGTTTATAAAACAAATTCTGGTCGATAAAATGAAAACACACTGCCTTGTAGTAGGTTATGATCATAAATTTGGTAAAAATCGTGAAGGTTGCTTAGAATACCTTCAACAAAGTTCTGAAAAACTCAATTTTAAAATTGAAAAACTCGAACCATTCTTAATAAACGATATTTACATAAATTCAACACTTATAAGACACGAATTACAGGAAGGGAATATTAAAATTGCAAACAGGTATTTAGGATACCATTTCTCTTTACAGGGCAAAGTTGTTAAAGGCCGGAAAATTGGCCGGAAAATTGGGTTTCCTACTGCAAATATAAAAGCATCTGATGTTAATAAATTAATTCCCAATCATGGCGTATATGCTGTAAATATTAAGGTTGATGGAAAAAAATTCAACGGCATGCTCAATATTGGCACATGCCCAACATTTAACCAGAATGCCGATAACAGAAGTATCGAGGTGAATATATTCGATTTTGAAGAAAACATTTACAACAAAGAAATTACATTATTTTTTGTCGATAAAATTCGTAACGAACAAAGATTTAACGGAGCGCACGCTTTGATTGAGCAATTGAAGAAAGATAAAATAGCAGCTACCGAAATACTTTCCGTTTAACCCCGATTGGAATTTTGATTCCCGAATATTTATATATCTTTTTTGTTTGTAAGTGTACACGAAATTGGCAAATGGTCGGACACTCTAAAACCGATTGTTTTGAAATTAAATGAATCGAAATCCTTGCTGTGTAAAATATAATCAATACGGAACGATGGTATTTTTCCTGTGTAGGTATGTCCTACGCCCCTACCCGATTCAACAAAAGCATCTTTTAGCCTCCCCTTAATTTTTTGGTAGGAATATGAATAGGGAGTGTCGTTAAAATCGCCGCAGACCACAATTTTATAAGGCGATTTATCAATATATTCACGAATTTTACGTACCTGTTCAGCTCTCATTTCGGAAGCGGTTTTAATTTTTCCGGTTATCTCGCGAAGTTCTGTTATGGCTTTTTCATTTCTTAAATCAAGCGAATCCATTACAGAGTAACTTTTCGGGTCGATTAAGTACGATTGAAGATGTACATTAAAAATACGCACTGTATCTGTTTTAATAATAACATCGGTGTAAATAGCCATATTTCTTGTATCCTCGAAACGAATTTCGTCCATAAAAACAATTGGATAGCGGGTCATGGTAACCAGGCCATACGAAGTACTCGACCGCGCATACTGATAATGGTTTATATTTTTTAATTTATCGACCGTTCTCCGCAGGTTAAAAATGTTATTCCTGTTTAACCGTACTTCCTGAAGGCATATAATATCTGTATTCTGTTCTTCCAGAAAATCTACAACTTCTGCCGAAGAGTTAACCGGATTTGTTTTTTCGTTGCCTTGAAAGTGCTGTACGTTAAACGACAGTATTTTTACTCCTTCTTTATCGGTAGTTTTTCCTTTAAACTGTACATAACGGGTTAAAAAACCAAATCCCAATAAAATTACAGCCAACGATAAAACCATGTATTTGGGCTTTACAAACAACCAGAATACAATAAAAATGAAATTAAACACCAATATAAAAGGGTAAGCAAAGCATAAGAAAACAGGGAACCACCACCTGTCAGGCGGAATGTAAGAGGAAATATATGATGCAACAAGCGAAAAAACAGCTATTACGTTTAATCCAATCAACAGATATTTTACCGCATTTTTCAAATGTTTCCATATTTAGTGAGGCGCAAGTTAGAAAAAAACCATTAATAATTCACAGTTTACAATAATTGCTTGCGCAGAGAGTTGTGCAAAAAAAATAGCGACGGCGCCGGAAACCATGTACCCGGACACCAACGCTAACCAAATAATAAATGTTTCTCCATGAAAAACCCTGCGAAGATACGTAATTAATTGACAGTTGACAATTCATAATTAATAATTG
>JAITWJ010000118.1 GCA_031285325.1 Bacteroidales bacterium | reverse complement strand
GAACTCTTTTGCCAATAAATCAACTACTATATCCAACTTGTAGTCTTTTCCGTCACATATCTGTTTTAAAAGCGGAAGCATTATTGTTTGAAAATCTGGTATCATAAACTTATTTTTTACTTATATTCTGTTTTGCCATATCCAACACCTTATCCGATATTTCTTTATCGTTTTCCACAACTGCAACAACTTGGTCGGCGAGCCAGAGAATTAGCAGTTCTTCAGGGTCTGCATGTAGCTCTTTTGCTAGCAATGAGATTTGTTCTCGTTTTGCCCGGCGATCACCTCGCTCAATCTTGCTATACATTGGCGTATCAATTTCTAATGCAGCAGCCAATTGACGTTGTAGCAGATTTTGTTCTTCTCGTAATTGCTTTATTTTATTCGCAAACAGCATAATTCCTTTGTTTTAGACTTTCATTCGTTGAATTGTCAACTTTTGGCAAAGATACTCAAATTATGCGAGGTGAAGGCTACATCAACAGCTTTTATTCGGATTTCACACTACCCACCCCTTACATATTCTTTCCCTTTTTTGATTTGATAAACAAACGGCTTGCCACAAACTTCGCATTCTTTCTCGATTCTATTCATCATTATCTTTATCGCCATTTAAGTGTCTATAAGTAGTCGCAAGTACTCATAAGTTCCATTCCACTCTGACTTCAATTAAGTTCCGATACAAATATGGTACAAATGTGTGATAAAAAACAATAGAAAACAAGCACAAACAACAAGCTGTATAAAATCAAAAAGTGCTGTAACCCATTCGTTTACAGCACTTTTATAATTAGCATTGATTATCTCTAATCGCTTCTTACTTCACTTCCTCAAAATCTACATCAGTTACCTCATCCGAAGGATTACTGTTTCCACCTTGATTGGCCTGTTGTCCGGCATCACCTTGTGGTTGTCCTCCTTGTGTTTGGCTTGCATTATACATTTCTTGCGATGCTGCTTGGAATACTGCGTTCAATTCAGTCATAGCACTATCAATGGCAGATAAATCCTGATTTTTATGCGCTTCTTTCAATTTTGCCAATGCGCTCCCAATAGGTTGTTTTTTATCAGCAGGAATCTTATCTCCAAATTCTTGCATTTGTTTTTCAGTCTGGAAAATCAAACTGTCGGCCTGGTTAATTTTATCGACCTTTTCCTTGGTTTTTTTGTCAACTTCGGCATTTGCTTCGGCTTCGGCTTTCATACGTTTAATTTCATCTTCTGAAAGGCCGGAAGAAGCTTCAATACGAATTGATTGTGACTTTCCTGTAGCCTTGTCTTTTGCATTTACGTGCAAAATACCATTTGCATCAATATCAAAAGTAACTTCAATTTGAGGGACACTACGCGGCGCCGGCGGAATTCCATCAAGATGGAATCTTCCAATAGTTTTATTTCCAGAAGCAATGGGGCGTTCTCCCTGCAAAACGTGAATTTCTACTGAAGGCTGATTATCTGCGGCTGTAGTAAAAGTTTCTGATTTCTTGGTAGGGATGGTTGTATTTGCTTCAATTAGCTTCGTCATTACACCACCCATGGTTTCAATACCCAATGAAAGCGGGGTAACATCCAAAAGCAATACATCTTTTACCTCGCCTGTTAAAACGCCTCCTTGTATTGCAGCACCAACGGCAACCACTTCATCGGTGTTAACTCCCTTTGAGGGACTTTTACCAAAGAAATCTTTAACTTTATCTTGAATTGCTGGAATACGAGTTGAACCGCCCACCAAAATTACCTCGTTTATTTCGTTGGCAGTTAATCCTGCATTTTTTAACGCTTTACGGCAAGGTTCAATAGTTGCATTAATCAACAAATCGGCAAGTTGTTCAAATTTGGCACGTGTCAATGTTTTAACAAGATGTTTTGGAATACCGTCAACCGGCATTATATAAGGCAAATTAATTTCAGTTTGCGATGAGCTGGAAAGTTCAATTTTTGCTTTTTCAGCAGCCTCTTTCAAACGTTGTAAAGCCATAGGGTCGCGTTTCAGGTCAATACCTTCATCTTTTTTAAATTCACCTGCTAACCAATCTATAATAACCTGATCGAAATCGTCGCCACCAAGATGAGTATCTCCATCGGTAGATTTTACTTCAAATACGCCATCGCCAAGTTCAAGTATTGAAATATCGAAAGTTCCGCCGCCAAGGTCGAATACGGCAATTTTCATATCCTTGTGCATTTTGTCTAAACCATAAGCTAACGCAGCGGCAGTAGGTTCATTTATTATACGGCGCACGGTTAACCCTGCTATTTCACCGGCTTCTTTGGTAGCCTGCCGCTGGGCATCGTTAAAGTATGCCGGAACTGTAATTACGGCTTCACTTATTTCCTGGCCAAGATAATCTTCAGCTGTTTTTTTCATTTTTTGAAGAACCATGGCCGAAATTTCCTGAGGAGAATACTTTCTGTCGTCAATCTGTACGCGTGGAGTATTATTATCACCTTTTACAACAGAATAAGGTACACGCTCAACTTCTTTATTAACCCTGTCGAAAGTTTCACCCATAAATCGTTTAATAGAAGACACTGTTTTTTGGGGATTTGTAATTGCTTGGCGTTTTGCAGGATCGCCAACTTTACGTTCACCGTTTTCAACAAAAGCGACAATTGACGGAGTTGTGCGTTTCCCTTCACTATTGGGAATAACTGCCGGTTCGTTACCTTCCATAACTGCCACACATGAATTTGTAGTCCCTAAGTCTATTCCAATTATTTTTCCCATTTTTTTATATATTAAGTTATTTTTATTTGTTTCAAACAGTAACTGAAATAGCAATGATTGTGCCATCACTTATTTTAAGTACGTTTATGTAATTTATGACACAGTAAAATGTAATTACAAAATTTTTTCAAAACACTTATGACAAAAAGGCAGAAAAATAAGAATAACTAAAATTTAATGGCTTAAATTTGTGTGTTTACTGATAAATCAGTCAATTGATACCCAAACTAAAAAAACGCACTAAATTATTTAACAAGAAACAGTAACAGATTTATATGTGCCCGGAACAGGACTCGAACCTGCACGTCCTTACGAACACTAGTCCCTGAAACTAGCACGTCTACCAATTCCGCCATCCGGGCTTGAGCGATGCAAATATATAAAAAACTCCTAACTTGTGTATATTTGATTGTTTCTATTCTACTTTTTTGTTCAATTTTGGCTAAATCATTTTTATTTGTTCTTCCGAAGTAATTTTTTCACAGTATTTGCATTTTAATTCCAGAGGTTCTTTTGAAATAACTTTAAAATGTGTAGAAATTGTTTCATGGTTGGTTATACACCGCGGATTGAAACATTTAACAATACCCACAATAACATCAGGGATTTCAACAATACGTTTTTCCAAAACTTCGTAATCTTTTATGATATTCAGTTTTACATGTGGTGCAATCAGAGCTATCTTATTGATCTCATCGTCTTCAAAAAATTTGTCAGATAGTTTTATAATGGCTTTTTTTCCCAATTTTCCACTGTCAAGGTTAGTGCCAAAGGTTATTTGATTTTCAATTTTATCTAACCTTAAAATTGAAATTACCTTAAAAAGATTTTTTACGGGGATATGATCTATTACTGTTCCTTCTTTTATTGCGCTTACGTTCATTTTCAGTCTTTTTTTCAAATCGTCTTTCATTATTTTTCAATTACACAGGTTGAAATTGATTTAATTATTATTTTAAGCCCATTGTGTGGGCGATTATAGCTTGACGAGTAAAAACTCCGTTTTTTGCCTGCTGGAAATAATATGCTTTTTCGTTCGAGTCAACATCTGGATGTATTTCATTTACTCTTGGAAGCGGATGAAGTATTTTTACATTAGGCTTGGTAAATTTCAGCATATAATTCCTAAGTATATACATGTTTTTTACCTTTTCGTATTCAATAGAATCGAAAAAGCGTTCTTTCTGAACACGGGTCATATAAATAATGTCGGCTTCGCTGATTATTTCAGTAAATTCGGTATGTTCGAAAAATCTGATACCTTTTTCTTTTAGGAATAATTTATAAACCTTTGGCATTTGTAATTCTGGAGGTGCAATAAAGTTAAAAATCGGATTTTTAAATTCCGACATTGCCTGAATCAGAGAATGTACAGTTCTTCCATATTTCAGGTCGCCTACCATAAAAATATTCATATTGTCGAGTGTACCCTGTGTTTTTAGTATAGAATACATATCAAGTAGAGTTTGCGTTGGATGTTGGTTTGCTCCATCACCAGCATTTATTACGGGAACAGGCGAAATTTCGGCAGCATATCGGGCAGTTCCTTCAAGTGGATGGCGTATGACAATTAGGTCGGCATAGGCACTTACCATTTTAATGGTATCGTGTAATGTTTCTCCTTTTGTGGTACTCGAACTGTCTGGGTCAACAAAACCAATTACGCGACCGCCAAGTCTGTTTATTGCTGTTTCGAAACTTAATCGGGTACGTGTTGAAGGTTCAAAAAAAAGGGAGGCAATAACTTTCCCTTTTAATATATCCTGGTTTGGATTCTTTTCAAATTCGGCAGCCAGTTTCATGATTTTCAGATATTCTTCTTTCGAATAATCTGTAATTGAGATTAAATCTTTTTTCATATATTATTCTTCTTAGTTGTTAATATAAAAAGATTGCCTTGTATGTATTTTCGAATATTATTTTCCTGGGGTAGTGTGTTTCTTAAAAAATGCGGGGAACAGAGAATAAATTTTTCATGAAGGTTAATGACTTCTTTAATTGAAAATATTCCAAAAATATTCTGTTTAATCATGCTTTAAATATACACTGTTTGAATTGTGTACTGCAATTTATATTAATTTTTTTATTACAGATTTATTAACAAAATGTTTAAATGAAGATTATACAGGTTCAATTTTAATACTGTAAATTTTGTTGAATGTTTCTGTAATTTTTTGAACTTCAGAATTTCTGACTGATAAAATAATTGAACAGTTTTCCCCAAAACTGGTTTTAATAACATTCAAGGTTTTCTGTTTAATAATGTCCATTACTTCGTTTAATATGTTGTATCCAAAATTTATAATGAGTTGTTGTTCAATATTTTTAGTAATAATATTTGCATTTTTCAAAGCTTCGGCAGCAGCTGTTTTGTATGCATTTATCAAACCGCTTGTCCCCAATAGTGTTCCGCCGAAATATCGGACAACCACCACCAATGTGTTTGTAACATTGAAACTTTGTAATTGTCCAAGTATAGGCCTCCCTGCAGTTGACGAGGGTTCTCCGTCGTCATTGGTTCTAAATCTGGTGTCATCGACACCAAGTTTCCACGCATAACAGTGATGGCGTGCACTGTGGTGTTCTTTTTTAAGAGAAGTAATTATTTTCTTGATTTCTTCTTCACTGATAACAGGCCAGGCGAAAGCATAAAATTTACTGCCCTTATCTTTAAAAATTCCCTCGCTTGGCATTTCTATTGTTTTATATGAGTCTTCCATCAAGCCACAATATATAAACTTAACAGCAATAATAAAAATAACAATCTTACTCGACTTGCTAAAGTTTTCATTAAAAACTAAACTTCCAACAATTACCAGAAATTAGCTTAGAAAAAATTACTAAAACAGAAATTGTCCATGGTATAAGAATAACAAATGAACAGACGAAGGAACCATTATTTGCATTCTTTTGTTACATTTCTAATTTTTTACCAATCTCTTCCACATACGTACGGAAACTTTTATCAGTATCTATTAAATTATTCACTGTTTTACAGGCATGTAAAACAGTAGCGTGGTCTTTGTTTCCTATTTGGGCACCAATGTTTGCCAGTGAAAATTTTGTAAGGCTTTTTGAAAAATACATGGCAATTTGCCTGGCTTGCACTATTTCGCGTCTTCTGGTTTTGGTTTGTAATACATCGGCAGACATATTGAAGTAATCGCAAACCACTTTCGAAATATATTCGATTGAAAGTTCACATTTCGAGTTTTTTACGAGTTTATTTATCAGACTGGCTGCAAGTTCTATAGTTATTTCCATTTTATTCAGCATCGACTGGGCAAGCAACGAAATCAATGCACCTTCAAGCTCTCGTACATTATTGGTTACATGAGAGGCAATGTACTCCAAGACTTCATCGGTTAGCGAAATTCCATCTTTATAAACTTTGTTACGTAGAATTTTCATTCTAGTTTCAAAGTCTGGTATTTGCAGGTCGGCAGTGAGCCCCCATTTAAATCTTGAGAGTAATCTTTGTTCCATTCCTTTCAGTTCAATTGGCGGCTTATCCGATGTAAGTATCAATTGTTTTTCCATCTGATGTAAATGGTTGAAAATATGGAAAAAAGTTTCCTGTGTTTTTTCTTTTCCGGCAAACTCATGAACATCGTCTAAAATAAGAACATCAATCATTTGATAGAAATTCAGAAAATCGTTGCGGGTATTATTGCGTGTAGCTTCGGTAAATTGTGTCTGAAATTTATTTGCATTCACATACAAAACAACTTTATCAGGGAAATTCTCTTTCACCTCAATACCAATAGCTTGAGCAAGATGTGTTTTGCCAAGACCGGAATTTCCATAAATCATTAAAGGGTTAAAAGCTGTTCCTCCTGGTTTTTTAGCTACAGCAAACCCTGCGCTTCTGGCAAGCCGGTTACAGTCGCCTTCAACAAAATTCTCAAAGGTATTATGCAGTTTTAGCTGTGGATCGATTTGAAGTTTTTGTATGCCGGGAATAACAAACGGATTTTTTATGAATGCTTTATCTTCAACAAGTAAGGGGATATTAATAGACTTGTTCGTAATTTTACTGTTATTGTTGGTGGGATAACTCACTGTGAACGGAGCGTTACCTTTGACTTCGGCACTACTCATAACAACGTTATATTCGAGTTTTGCTCCTATTCCTAAAACCATTTGTAAAGTTTTTCTGAGAATATCAATAAACTGTTCTTCGAGATACTCGTAAAAAAATGCACTGGGTACTTGTATCGTAAGTACTCTATTTTCAAGTTTTACCGGTACTATAGGCTCAAACCAAGTTTTAAAACTACTGGCAGGTACGTTGTCTTTTATAACGCTAAGGCATTTCTCCCAAGCAGTCTTATGTTCATTATTCATCTAAAATTGAGTTTAACAGGATCTTAAAAAATGATTCTTCGGATAATTTTCGCAAACAAAATTTGTGAAAAAAAATGTATAAAAAAAATATTTTACTATTGATTTTTACAGTTAAACTATATCGTTTTCTGTTTCAGATAATTAAAATTAATAATTTTTCAAAAAACAGTAACACATTGTAAATAAGTGTATTGCAGCTAAAGCATTGATGTATAAGGGCATGTAAACATGGCAACTATAGGAGTTGATTATTTGTAAATTGCTTAATAAGTAGGGTTTACTAACGGGTCAATTTCATCGCTTTTTCAAGCTTTATGAGGCGTCCATTTTTAAAAGCTACGATGGCAGCATCTGCATATACTTTTTTTGCCTGATTGTGTAATTTTAATATTTCATTGTAAGAACTACTGTTTCCAACGAAATAAGTGTAAGTACCACCACCTGATGAATATTCTTCCACTTCGCCAAGTCCTTCGAAAAGTGGAGAATTCAGCGGCATCGGGTTTTTGGTTGAAATCAGGCTTACTTTAAATCTTACTTTATCTGAAACGACCTCTCCTCCGGTTGTTATATTTACTTCCTTACTAAAATCGAAAGCAGAAAAACTTAGGTATCTTTTAGGATTGGTTTCAATATTTTTTATGAGCGACCCCAAATTTTGCGACATATCGTTTAGTGAAATATAAAGTTGGTTGTCGTTCAACAACAAACCGGCAGAACTGTTACTGCTGTTAATTTTTTCGATGGTTGAAAGAATTTGATTCGATGCACCGGTAAGGTTACTTAACAATGGAGTAACCGATAGTTGTGAAAGTGTGTCGCTGAATGCTGACAGATTTTTAATAGTTTTCTCAAGATCTTCGGTGTTGTTTCCCAAAGTTGCAGCTAAATGGTCGGCATTTAATATAACATGCTGAATATTTTCCTTGTTGTACGAAACTATTTCGTTTAAGTTTGCTGATATTTTTCTCAAATCTTCTATAGTACCGCCAATGTTTGCACGGGCATCTTCGTTAAAAGTTGCTGTAATAATTGTTATTGCCGAATCGATAGTTCCCAATAATTGTTCAGCTTTATTTTTGATTGGTAAAATATGCATACTCACCTGTTCAAGCAAGTCGCCTTCAACAATTCCCGGAATAGTATCGTTTGAAGTATAAATTTCTTTTTCTTCACTTAAAACCAGTTTTATTGAACGGGTTCCCATTATGTCGCTACTAACAATATTGGCAGACGAATTTACCGGAATCTTTAATGATGCATCGATTAATAATGTTACTAAAAGTTTTCTGCTGTTGTCGTCTGTGAAACGAATTTCTTTTACATGTCCTACCCGATAACCGTTTAAAATTACTTCATTCGATTCCGAAAGTCCGTCAATATTATCATAAATAGCATGGTAGTAGTCATTATTTTTAAAAATATCGTTACCCTTAAGGTAATTTATCCCCCAAATAAGTACCGATAAAGAAACTACGATCAATAATCCCAACTGTGAATATTTTGAAATTTTCATTTTTAAACTTCTCAGAATTTAAACTTACAAACGCAAAATTACGAATTTGAAGCGTTAATTATATTTTTCCTGTGCATTTTTCATCTAATTTAAAGTTTAATCTTTTCTGTAAAATATTTGTTTTTTGGATGCATCGCTGCACGAACTAAATTTTCTACAACAATTCTCTAATATTTAAAAACTGTTTTGAATATGAATTTTGACAGGCAGGAAGTACTTTCCCTAAGTGAGGAAACATGTTCCGAGGTCGAAAAGATACTTTCCCCGAATAGGGAAACTATCGTGAAGCAGTTAATGGGGCTCAAAAAAAAACTTGTCAGGTAAATTTAAAACAGTTTCTTATTAAAATCTGTTATAAATGCATCTGCCGGTTTTTTGATTTAAACGAATGTTTATTTTTGCTTCGTTTATTAAACAAAAACAGAAAATTAGGATTATTTATAATTTGTTATAT
>JAITWJ010000086.1 GCA_031285325.1 Bacteroidales bacterium | reverse complement strand
GCATAAGTTACCATAACAGAACTAAGCACAAAAAAAGCTGTGAGCCTCAAAGCAAGTAACATTCTTAAAATACTGTGTGGTACACAGAATTTACCCAAATACTTTTTTTTCATAAATTTGCGATGATTTAGTTAAAAATTGAAAAAGTTTTTTTTTACAAAGCCGCGATAACGGCTTTTTTAGTTTGTTTTTTTATTATTCGTGTTTCATAGGCAAATTGTTTACTTTATAATTTAAATTTTATGCTTAAGTAACATTCCCTTATATTAACCGACTTTGCACGGAATATTAAATTAACTCAAATATTACTAAAATTTCTTAATTATACAACTATTTTTTTCAAAAAAATATTATTACTTTTCAATTCAGTAAATAAATGTCCCTTATGTTTAAGGATGACTTATTTATAATTTTTTAAACTTGAACATTTTCAAATAAATATGAGGCAATGGATATTTTTTCGAAGGTAAGATTGAACAATGGTGTAGAAATGCCTTGGTTTGGATTAGGTGTTTTTGAATTGCAGGAGGGAAAGGAAGCTGAAAATTCTGTACTTTACGCTTTTGAGTGTGGATATAGAAGTATAGACACTGCTACTATGTATTTAAACGAAAAAAGCATTGGATATGCAATAAAACGTAGTGGTATTCCCAGGGAAGAAATATTTCTGACAACAAAAATTTGGAATGACGACCAAGGTTATAAAAACACGTTAAGAGCATTTAATGAAAGTCTTGAGAAATTGCAGTCAGACTATATCGATCTTTATCTAATACACTGGCCCAAAGGGAAAGAATCGGTTGAGACATGGAAAGCAATGGAAGAATTGTATGGGAAAGGCAAAATTAAAGCCATTGGTATCAGTAATTTTTTAATTAACCAACTTGATGAATTTTTACCGGAATGTAAAATAATACCGGCAGTGAATCAGTTTGAATTTCATCCTGAACTGATACAACCTGAGTTGTTAGAATATTGTAAGGCAAAAAATATTCAGCCAGAAGCTTGGAGCCCAATAATGAGAGGAGAAGTCAATCGTATTCCGCTGCTTAAGTCTATGGCAGTAAAATACGGTAAAACGCCTGTGCAGATTGTGCTCCGTTGGGACATTCAAAAAGGGGTTGTAACCATACCTAAATCGTCAGATCCTGAGCGGATTTGTACGAATGCCGATATTTTCGATTTTGAAATCAACGATGAAGACATGAAAAAAATAGACAGTCTTGATAAATCCAAAAGGACCGGCCCTGATCCGAACAATTACAGTTTTTAACAGATATTTAATGAAATTATAAAGACACTTGAAACACTTTTTCCTGTTTTAACAGTAAAGGCAATTTTTGGTTTGTTTCATTTTTTAATTACTTTTGTGTGTCTATACGTTTGACAAATTTTCTTTTTCATGACCGAACAGCCTCGTTGATACCAAATAGTATTGTGGGGCTGTTCTTTTTTATCGGTTATCTGTTACGTACTTTTCTTGTTTTTTTATATTCGATATCTATTCCATGTTCCTTTTTTACAAGCAGAAAATCGAGTTGTTTTCGTTCAAGGTTTGCACGCCATATTTTTACCATTACATCGTCGCCCAACTGATATATTTTATGTTTATGCCGTCCAACAAGCGCATAATTTTTTTCGTCGAAAATGTAAAAATCATCATCGAGTTCATGAATGGGTACCATACCTTCAATTTTATTTTCTAATTCCACATAAATTCCCCATTCGGTAATTCCGGAAATTACGCCTGGATATATTTCTCCTATATAATCTTGCATGAATTCAACCTGTTTGTATTTCATAGAAGCCCTTTCGGCGTTGGCGGCACGGGTTTCCATATCAGAAGAATGCCGGCAAATAATTTCAAATTTCTGTTCGTTTACAGAGCGTCCTCCGTTGAGATATTTTTCGAGTAGCCGGTGTGTCATCATATCGGGGTAACGGCGAATAGGCGAGGTAAAATGCGTATAATAATTGAATCCCAAACCGTAATGTCCTATATTGCGGGTTGAGTACTCGGCCTTTGCCATTGATCGTATTGCTAATGTTTCCACAACATTTTGCTCTTTTTTACCTTTTACTGTGTTGAGCAGATTATTTATTGAACCGGCAATGGATGCAGGGGTTGAAAGTTGTATTCCATAGCCAAAACGCTGGATAAAAGTGTTAAGTGAAATTAGTTTATCTGAGTTTGGTTTATCATGAACCCTGTAAACAAAAGTTTTTGGCGTTTTATTCTTTTCAGGATCACCAATTTTTACAGCCACTTGTTTGTTTGTTAACAGCATAAATTCTTCAATTAGTTTATTGGAATCTTTCGCTTCCTTAAAATATACAGAAAGCGGTTTCCCTTTTTCGTCGATGTTAAATTTTACTTCAACACGGTCGAAAGCAATTGACCCATTTTTGAAACGCTGTTCGCGAAGTTTTGTAGCCAGCTCGTTTAATGTTAAAATTTCGCAGGCCAGTTTGCCCGATTTGGTTTCGATTATTTCCTGTGCCTCTTCGTATGTAAAGCGGTTGTCAGAATGTATTACGGTTTTGCCAAACCATTCGTTTTGTAGTTGTGCATTGTTGTCGAGTTCAAAAACAGCCGAAAAACAAAGTTTGTCTTCATTTGGACTTAGCGAACAAACACCATTTGAAAGCCGTTCCGGAAGCATTGGTATAACCCTATCGACAAGGTAAACCGAAGTTGCCCGTTCCTGAGCCTCAGTTTCAATTATTGAATTTGGCGTAACGTAATGTGTTACATCGGCAATATGGACACCCACTTCCCAGTTCCCATTATCAAGTTTCCTTAGAGATAATGCATCGTCAAAATCTTTAGCATCAGCAGGATCGATGGTAAATGTGATAATATTTCGCATATCGCGGCGTATCTTGTATTCTTCTTCACTAATTTCAAGTGGTATCTTTTCTGCTGCCTTATCTACATCTTTTGGAAATTTATGCGGAAGATCGTATTCTGCCAGTATAGCATGCATTTCGGCATCGTTATCGCCTGTGTCTCCCAATACTTCTATAATTTTACCAAACGGACTGCGAACATGGTCAGGCCATTCCTCAATTTCGGCAATGGCTTTTTGTCCATTTTTGACGCCATTTAGTTTGCCCCGCTGTATAAAAATATCAAAGCCGACCTTTCCGGATGTAATAAGGAACGCGAAATTTTGTGAAACCTGAACCGTTCCTACAAAAACTGATTTTGCACGTTCGATAACTTCAATAACTTCGCCTTCAAGGTTGTGTTTTTTGCGACTTGCATAAACATGTAACCTTACTTTATCGCCATTCATGGCATGTTTGAGGTTTTTGGATGACACTAAAATCGGACGTTCTGTTTCGTCGCTATTAATATAGGCGTAACCCTGTGGCTGTAATTCAACAATTCCGCTAACTGTACCTGTTTTAGCTTTCAGCCTGTATCTCCCCCGCGAAATATTGTCGAGATATTCATCGTCTGTCAGTTCCTGTAAAACTGTGTTTATAAGCTTTTGTGATTCAAAATCTCCGATTCCCAGCAACGTTGAAATCTGTTTGTAGTTTACTGTTTTTGCAGGTTCTTTATACAAAATAGAAAGGATTGCATTTTTCAGTTTCTTTTTGTTGAATGTTGCGTTTGATTTTCCTTTTTTAAATTCAGCCTTTTTTTTCTTCTTTTTTACCATTATTCTTTATATAAAATTGCCGAACAAGTTAATTTATTAAATTGAATAAACTTTTACTAATCGTTTTAATTTTACGTTACTGATTCTTTTTATTCAGAAACTGTTTTGAATTTCAGGAAAACGTAGAAAAACAATTGATAATGGACAATTAGTAGATTAGTAATGGTTGTCAACTGTCAATTGTTCTGGACTGCTTCGTACCTCGCAGTGACGGCGCGCTATATAACTGTCAACCGTTAATAGCGAAACAGTTAATGGAAAGGGGTCAAGAAGAAACTTATCCGGTAAATTCAAAACAGTTTCTTAATTTTCAATAAAATTGAACACAAACAAACCTGGCAACGGCATATTCCACTGTCATTGCTATTTATTTTGGCCGTGATTTAAATTTTACGCGAGGAATGTTAGCCTGCAAAGTTTTCAATACCCGATGTTTCGGCTGACTTGTCAATCTTTTTTATTAAGCCCTGTAAAACTTTACCCGGACCAATCTCTGTAAACGATAAAGCGCCATCAGTAATCATGTTTTTCACAATTTGTGTCCATTTAACCGGTGCCGTAAGCTGTGCAATAAGGTTTTCCTTTATTTCTTTCGGGTCGGAAACAGGTTTGGCATTTACATTTTGATAAACGGGACATGCCGGTTTGCTGAAATTTGTTGCCTCAATAGCTGCAGCAAGTTCTTCGCGGGCAGGTTCCATGAACGGTGAATGGAAAGCACCTCCTACTACTAATTTCAAAGCCCGTTTTGCTCCTTTTTCGGTAAGCAGAATGCAGGCTTTTTCAATACCGGTTTCGGAACCCGAAATAACAAGTTGCCCCGGACAGTTATAATTTGCAGGAACAACTACTTCGTTTACAGATGCGCAAACTTCTTCAACGGTTTTATCGTCTAAACCAACAATTGCAGCCATTGTTGACGGAGCAATTTTACATGCCTTCTGCATAGCCATGGCACGTTTAAAAACAAGTTTCAACCCATCTTCAAAAGTCAGTGTTTTGTTGGCAACCAACGCCGAAAATTCACCTAAAGAATGGCCGGCTACCATGTCTGGGACAAAATCGTTCACTGTTTTTGCCAATAAAACAGAGTGTAAGAAAATTGCAGGTTGTGTTACTTTGGTTTGTTTTAAATCATCGACTGTACCATTAAACATAATGTCGGTTATATTGAAGCCCAATATTTCGTTCGCTTTATCGAATAATACTTTCGCCTCAATAGAATTTTCGTATAAATCTTTTCCCATTCCGGGATATTGTGCTCCCTGGCCGGGAAAAACATATGCTTTCATAATTTCAATTTAAATCTTTTTTACAAATATATGGTTTATGGGAATAAAATCTACTCTACGGTTACTGATTTAGCCAAGTTTCGTGGTTGATCAACATTACATCCGCGCAACACTGCTATGTGATATGCCAGTAACTGAAGTGGTAAAACAGCCAGTAATGGCGCAACCGCAGGGTGCGATCGGGGAATTTCAATACAGTCGCTGGTCATCTTTTTCAATCCTGTATCGCCTTCGGTAATAATTGCAATAATATTTCCTTTTCGAGCTTTTACTTCTTGAATATTACTCACAATTTTTTCGTAATAACCATCGTGAGGCGCAACAACTATAACAGGCAAATTATTGTCAACAAGGGCAATAGGACCATGTTTCATTTCGCCGGCTGCATAACCTTCAGCATGTATATACGAAATTTCCTTTAGTTTAAGAGCTCCCTCTAAGGCTACAGGGAAAAGGTAGCCACGTCCGAGATAAAGGGCATTTATTGAATCTTTATATTTTTCGGCAATTTGTTTAACAGCGTCATTGTTTTGAAGTATCAAACGTTCCTTTTCCGGAATTGAGGCCAGTTCATTTACAAGTTCTCTGTACTCATTGTCATCAATCTTTTGTTTTTCACGTGCAAGTTTCAATGCAAACATTGTTAAAACCGCAACTTGCGCGGTAAAAGCTTTTGTTGACGCCACTCCGATTTCAATGCCTGCGTGGGTATAAACACCGGCATCAGTTTCGCGGGCAATGGAAGAACCCACTACATTACATATTCCCAGTACCATAGCGCCTTTTTGCTTTGCTAAATGAAGGGCTGCCAAAGTATCGGCAGTTTCGCCGCTTTGGCTTATAGCAATAACGACATCTTTTTTCGATAAAACAGGTTTTCTGTATCTAAATTCTGAAGCATATTCAACTTCAACGGGAATTTGAGCATATTCTTCAAGTATATATTCACCAATCAAGGCGGCATGCCACGATGTACCACAACCTATAATTACAATACGCTCAGCATCGATTATTTTCGGGAAAATATTCATTAATCCACCCAATACAATTTCAGAATATTCGGGTTTCAGCCTGCCGCGAAAAGTTTCTTCTACAGTTTTGGGTTGTTCAAAAATTTCCTTTAGCATAAAATGTTCGAAATCGCCTTTATCGAGTTTGCCTATTTCCAAATTGAGGTTGGTTACGGTAAGCGGAACCGGCATATTATGAATATTGCTCAACTTGAAACTATCTCGCTGTATTGATGCTACTTCCTCATCATTAAGATAAACCACCTTACTTGTAAATTCGGCGATTGGCATGGCATCGCTGGCAATAAAATGTTCGCCGTTACCCAAACCAATAACAAGCGGACTACCTTTTCTGGCTGCAATTATTTTATCTTTTTCGCGGTTACATAAAACGGCAATACCGTAAGCGCCGATAACTTTTGTAAGAGCAAACTGAACGGCTGTTTCGGCCGAAATTTTTTCGTCCTGATTATAAAAATACTCTATCAAATTGGCCAGTACTTCAGTGTCGGTTTCGCTATTGAATGTAAAACCATTTTCAATTAAATCGTCTTTCAGCTTTGCATAATTTTCAATAATTCCGTTGTGAACCACTGAAAATATACCATTCATTGAAACCTGCGGATGCGCGTTTATATCGCTGGGTTCGCCATGTGTTGCCCAACGGGTATGACCAATTCCAATATTCCCTGAAGTATCTTTCAGTTTAGCTAACTGTTCCAAATCAGATACTTTACCTTTTTGCTTGTAAACCTTCAGAGTGTCGTTAAACAACGCTACTCCTGCAGAATCGTAACCGCGGTATTCAAGGTGTTTTAACCCGTTTATTAAGATTGGGTAAGCTTCTCTGTATCCAATATATCCGACTATTCCACACATTTTTCAATACTGTTTTTAGTTTTGTTCAGGGTATGTAATTCAAAGTTTATATTTGATTCAATAGTTTTTTTCATACGGGAAATTAACTCATTGCCTAATTCTTCTTTTACTTGCATGTGCAGTTTTATTGCATTAACTGTTTCATTTTTTTCAAATTCTCCTCTCACGTTGATGAAATCAAGTTCAAGCGCACCATTTTGCCCATCAATTCCAAAACCTGTTTTTATTGACATTGAAAACTCTTTCCTGGCATCTTCATATAAAAGCCTGTCTATACTCAATACACTTTCTTTCCATTTTTCAACAACTGCTATTACGTCATCTGCAGTAAATTCAGCCAATATTTTTCCTGTGAATTTTTCAAGTACATCAATTGCCCATGTCCATTCATAATTATAATAGTTTTTATATAGCCCTGTTAATGACGAATTAATGTCTTCGAGCGTAACTGTTTCACCATTTTCTATAGATTTAAGCAGTTGATTGAGCGCTTCAAACGGGCAAAGCAAACCTGCAATATCAACCCAGTTGCCTTTGCCAAATAAATTATCACTTTTCAGGGTTTCGCGAATTTCATAATTATTTTTGTATTCCTTTTTTTGTAAGCGGGTTATAAGCGAATTTCCCAAGAATTTCCAAATAGCCATTTCATAAAGGTACATACCGCGTTCGAGTGCGTTTTTTTCAATTACCATTTTTTCAAATTCATACCATTTTCTCTTTTCTTTTGAAAATTCTTTTATACTCTGTAATTTTTCCTGCCCATTTATCATTTTTTGAATGGTGTATGGGCTCAACAAATTAAAATTAATAAGATCGAGCAGGTTAGAATCTTTTCTGTTATCGCGTTTAGGCCATTTTTGCGAATCGCGTACAGTACCTATACTTTTCAGGTTTACTGCAGGTACAAGAACGCTTTTATCGTTATTTTCAATAAGGTACGAAAAAGGGAAATCAGTGGTATCGCTGTGTTTGTAGTGGCGTCCCATTACTAAGGTAAATGCGCCAATCCTCGATGGCCAAAGTATGTACGAATCGCTTGTTGTTTTAGCGCCGCGTTCCATAATTCCCTGATGTATGGGGCCGAGTTTATATAAATGATTACTTTGGTTAGAACCACTCCCTGCGTTCAGAAATGAATACATTCCGGCAATTAACAAAGTTGATTTATGATGGGTTACCGTGTATGGGCCTGCAAAAATTGAACACGCTTCGCCGTGAAAACCATGACAATTGGCAAAAAACAGCGAGTTTACTGCCGAATAATGTTTGCCGAGCACACAACCCTGGCCTATGAAACAGTTTGAAACCAGCGTTGCATCGGTTATTTGTGTTCCAGAACAAACAATAAAATCGCTCATAATTACACCTTCGCCAATTACAACAGGCGCTTCAATGGTACTGTTAATACTTCCATTGCTCAGTTTTTTTGCACCATCTATTTTTGCTGCGGTACCAATTTTAATGTTTAGAATTGAATCGGAATTGGTTATCATTGAACCCCTGCCAATTATTCCCATATTGCCTTTTACAAGCATTGTATATTTTTCAACCATTTCAACCAGTAAAGAAACTAATTTTGGCCGATGGCGGTAAAAAACCATAATGTATGCCAAATGCGCTGAAAGCTGATCGTATATTGGAATTTTACGGCCGCCGCCTTCATTAATTACTTCAACCAAAGTACCGTTGCCAAATGTGGTTTCTCCTTCAACAGCTATAATGTTTACATTGTTAACCACAACATCGTCTTCAATAATATAATTTGCTATGTAACCGTGAACATTATGTATTAATACATTTTTTCCAACTGCACAATTATGAATCCATGCATTATATATGCCGGCATTTAAGGTTACTCCTCCATACATTTTAACTGTTCTGTTAAAATTGCTAAGATACACTTGCCCTGTGAATTTACTGTTTTGAATATTTTCGGGAGTAAAGCCGTGCAAAACTCTAACAAGCGACCAGTCGGAAGATGTATTTCCCTGAGCCTCCATCCGTGATATTTCTTCACCGGACAACAATCGGTATGAATCTTTTTTTGCTACCTGAAACATATTTTTAAAAAAATAATCTAAAAATAGTCTAAACATGTATATGAAATGTAATAATAACAAAACCTGTCATGAAATTTATACTTTTTTATGATTCTGTAAATTTTATTAAGAAACTGTTTTGAATTTGCCGGACAAGTTTTTTTGATACTCTTTCATGAACTGCTTCGTGGTGGTTTCTCTCACGCCGGAACACCGGCGTGAAACTCGAAGTGCCCTGCGTTTTGCAGGTTGTGCAGATTGATTTCTGCCCGTTTCACTGGTTTTCGATTTTATTGTTACCGGTAAATTTATCTTTTTGCCCTTTGCCACGCTGTGGCAAGAGGGAATTTCATCATTTTGCCCCTTGCCACGTTGTGGCAAGCAGTGTTTTTGTCTTTTTACCATTTGCCACACTGTGGCAGGAGGTACTTTTATCGTTTTGCTATTTGCCACGCTGTGGCAAGAGGGAATTTCGTCTTTCTGGCTGTTGCCTCGTTGTGGCAAGAGGTGTTTTTGTCTTTTTACCATTTGCCACACTGTGGCAGGAGGTATTCAGGCCATTTTAGTCGTTGCGAACTGCAAGCTTGCGATAAGCGGGGCGAATAGGCAATTCAGCGTTACCTTATTGGTGTTTCCGGATTGCTTCGGGCGTTGCCCTCGCAACGACAGGCATCCTCTCTCTCTTAATTGATAATTGACAGTTGACAATTGCCCATATTCAACTGTTAATTATCAATTCTGTTCATAACTCCGGTGAAGGAAACAAGTCCTGTGCTCTGTTCTTTGATGAAATACATGAACGGACGATTCACCTTGAAGTCAACATGTTCGAATTTTATACCGGCAGAGCCCACCATTCCTATAACAGTAACTGCGGCGGCTTCCATCCCTTCTTCGTCCATGCGGGCAAAAGTTTTCTGCCTTACCGTGGAAACAAACAATGGGGCCGGGCTGATACCGGAGAAATTTGCCGCTACTTTGTTAAACATCTCTTTCATACCCAATGCCTGCAAGTCGTCAGCCAGCATCCTGTCGTATTCCATTTTAAAGCGTGGAATTGTAATATCTACTTCCCATCCACTCATTGCCAGTTCGTGTGTGAGCTTTGCCCACCAACCGGCATCCATTTGTTCTACAAGAGTTGAAATACTCGTTCCTTCGTCGGGTAATACAACAACCAGGCTGAACGCTCTGTTTCCGAAATTAAGTTCTGTTACTGCACTGTTTTCAAGTTTTACATACGGTTGTATGGCCGTTTGCCGCATGGTTGGCACCATCTGTTCAGAACCATCGGAGGCATGGAATGCGGCGTCTGCCGTCAACTCTTTATCAAACGGAGTGGTCCAGTATCCCTTGAAATAAAGCGCATTTAGCAACGCCAGACGGGTTTCGGGGTCGACAGATTCCAATATTTCTGGGATCTTTCCGTGCGTTTTTTCGCTTGCCCAGCCGTTTATAAGCGACAGGGCAGAGGGCTTACTGAAATCTACAGACTGCACTTCGGCTTCGTAATACTGCTGGTTTAATTTCTTAAACGCATCGAGAACAGGGAAACCGTTCTGCGTCCAAATGGAGTTGGCCGATTCGAATACGCCGCGGTTGTCCAGCGTCTGCATAGCGTCGATGAGCTTTTGTGCATATGTATTGATGGTTTCGGGCGAAACGCCGCCATAGCCAAGCGCCTGCTGTATTTCTTCCCGCGTCTTTCCTGCCGCGCCGTTGTTCAGCATCGATAGCGCCAGGTTGGCGCTCAGCGGGGAAAGCAGTATGTTTTTGTGCGGCTGCCGGACAGTTTCATCCGCATATACCGTCTTGATCAGGTTGAACGCAAATGTATTGGTGGCTTCCGGCAGCAGTTTCTCTTCCTCGTTCAACTGAATATCCTTGCGCGGAATAAAGGGGAGCGTATCCGGCAGTGTAACCGAAGGGTCGGGTATCTGTGCAGGATCAATCGATTCATCGTTACTACTGCAAGCGATAAGGCTTGCAAAAACAAACATTAAAATAATATTTTTCATGGCATAACAGGTTTAGTACAAGTTAATAATTCTCCTTTTGCTGTAAAATAAAGTCGAAAGTAAAATAAATTTACATATAAACAAATATATGCAAAAGAAATATTTAGCTTGTTTCTAAAGCTATGATTGATAACTTAATGAAGGCGGCAAGAATCTTAAAACTATACAGGGGAAATATTTGCTATTTCAAAATGCTTTTTATTTTTTCCATGATGTTCTTCCCGTCTGCTTTTCCGGCCAGTTCTTTGCTGGCAATACCCATTACTTTTCCTAAATCTTTTAAAGAGGTTGCCCCGTTTTTCTCTATTATTTCGGCTATTGCGGCTGTTAATTCAGTATCGGTAAGTTTATTTGGCAGGTATATTTCATAAACGGCAATTTGTTTCATTTCTTGAGAATACAGGTCTTCTCTGCCCTGTTGTTTGTAAATATCAGCTGAATCGCAGCCCTGTTTAGCCAGTTTAGAAATAATCTTTATTGATTCTTCGTCGGTAAGTTCTGTATTTGCACCTTTAGCTGCTTTAGCTTCTATCATTACCTTTTTAATGTTTCTAAGCGCTTCGAGTTTGTCTTTCTCGCGGGCTTTCATTGCAGCTTTAATGTCTTCGTTTATTTGTTCATAAATTGTCATAGTAAAGTATTTTAAAAGTTAATCAACCCTTTTATGAATATACTGATTGCTGTCTGTTATGTTGTTTTCACGTGTAACAACGCATCTTGATGTTTTATTTTTATCATACGCAGGGTCGTTCATACGCAATTGCCTGCGCTTGTAGGCCGGTGTATTTTCAAATTCATCTACATCTTCATCGCTGGTTGTAGAATAGTCAATTATTACTTCCTTTTTCTCAAGAACATTTCTTTCGCGGCTTGTTCTTGGGTAAAGCAATTCAAATTCGGCATCTTCCTGTTCCTTTTCTTCTGCTATATTAAACTCAATAATTTTTTGAGATGTGTTTACAACCGGTTTCTTGTCTGAAATTATTCTTGTAATTTGCTGTTCCGATTCAACATATACTTTTGCAGATTCATTTTCTTCCTTTCCAATATTATTTTGATTATTGAATTTAGTGCTTTTACTTTGTCCAAAGCCTGTAGCAATTAATGTAATAGAAATATTATCGCCAAGCGATTCATCTTGTCCATTACCCCAAATTAAATCGGCTTCAAAACCGGCCTTGTTCTGAACAAAATCGGTAATACGGCCAATCTCATCCATTGTAACCTCTTTTACGCCGGAAGTAATATTTAGAAGAATATTTTTTGCCCCGCGAATATCGCTATTATTCAATAACGGTGAATTCAGTGCTTTCTCCACAGCTTCCTCAGCACGTTTCTCTCCGGAAGCAATACCTGTTCCCATTACAGCTAAACCACTTTTCCGTATTACTGTTTCAACATCGGCAAAGTCAACATTAATATAACCCGGTACCGTTATAATTTCGGCAATACCCTTTGCGGCAGTGGTTAATATGTTATCAGCCCTTGAAAAAGCTTCAGAAATACCAAAATCACCAAATATTTCACGAATACGTTCATTATTTACTACCAATAAGGCATCAACGTATATTTCAAGTTCTTCAATACCTTCAAATGCCTGTTTTATACGCCGCCTTCCTTCGTTACGGAAAGGAATAGTAACTATTCCAACGGTAAGATAACCGGCTTCCTTGCATGTTTTAGCAATTACCGGAGCACCTCCCGTACCTGTACCGCCACCCATTCCGGCAGTAATAAATACCATTTTCGTATTTGTACCCAAAGCCTGTTTTACATCTTCAATATTTTCTATTGCAGCCTGTTTGCCTGTTTCGGGTTTGTTGCCGGCTCCACGACCTTCGGTTAACGATGCCCCCAGTTGTACTTTTTTGTGAACAGGGCTTGCATTCAATGCCTGCGCATCGGTATTGCAAATAATAAAATCTACGTCTTTGATGCCTTGTTTAAACATGTGATTGACCGCGTTTCCGCCGCCGCCACCTACCCCAACTACTTTTATTTCACATTCTTTTTTTTCAGGTAATGAAAAACTTACCATTTTCTCATTCATAATCAGAAATTTTACTTAGGGTTTATTATTCCATAGAACTATCTTCATCCTCGAATAATTTTGCTATTCCAAAATTCTTATAAAACCAGCCATCGATATTAGGTTCAGATACAGGTTTTTCTGCTTTAATCTTTTTCTTTTGTTCTAATTTTCTTTTTATTGAAAAAATTGATTTTTCAGTGTATTGTACCTTCGGGGAATGCTCAAAAATTAAATCGCTTTTATTTTCGACATTTACAACAGAAACATCATCTTCCAATGTTTCTTCATCGAATTCAACTAATTTTTCATCAATTTCATCTTGAATGGTCGTTTCTTGGGCTTTTTCCTCCTCGAGATGAAATTTTTCAGGTTCAATTTTAGGTTGCAAAATTTTATTAGGATTGGTTTTGAACCCGGTAGCGAGAATTGTAACACTTATTTTATCGCCCAATGATTCGTCGTAACCATTACCCCATATTATATCGGCATCTTGTCCGGCCTTTTCCTGCAGTGTTTCTATTATTTCTCCTATTTCACCAATCCGTATTTCATCTTTCCCTGAAATTATATTAAGTAAAATGTTTTTAGTACCGTAAATATCATTGCTGTCGAGCAATGGCGATTCGAGTGCTTGATTTACTGCCTCTATAGCCCTACTTTCGCCTGATGCAAAGCCGGTACCCATTATAAATACTTTACTGTTATGCATAACTGTAAATACATCGGCATAGTCTATATTTACATTGCCTTGTACTGTTATAATTTCGGCAACACCTTTTACGGCAGTAGCTACAATATTGTCGGCCTTTTTAAAAGCCTGACTTGCAGGCAAGTCTCCAAATATGTTTTGTAACCGCTGGTTGCTTACAACCAGCATGCTATCTACAAATTGAGACAGTTTTTCGATCCCTTTCATTGCCTGTCCAAAGCGTTTTTTACCCTCTGCTGGAGATGGTACAGTAACAACGGCAATAGTAAGAATTTTCAATTCTCGTGCCAGGCGTGCAATAACCGGTGCTGCACCGGTACCGGTTCCGCCTCCCATTCCTGCGGCGATGAACAGCATTTTTGTATTGTCCTTCAAAACATTTTTCAGATCCTCGTAATTTTCCTTTGCTGCTTCTTCTCCCATGTCTGGTTGGTTCCCTGCACCACGTCCTTCGGTTAATGTAACCCCAAGCTGTATTTTAATCGGAATAGGGCTAACTTCCAATGCCTGAGCATCAGTGTTACAAATTATACAATCAACACCTGTAATTCCTTCTTCAAACATATGGTTAACGGCATTACATCCACCACCACCCACGCCAATTACTTTTATAATTGATGACGAAGTTTTTGAAAATTGAAAGTTCACTAATTCTTCGGTCATTTTATTTTATATTAATTCATTGCTAAATCATTGCTGTCATCGTCAATATAATTGAGTACTCCTTGTATTATTTTTCGGAAATAAGGAAGTTTGTTGTCTTCTTTTTCTCTCTTTTTCTTTCTCTTTTCATTTTTCACAACACTTTCCTTTTCCAGAGAAAGTTTCAACATGCCTATAGCATTAAGCAGTTCTTGATCCTGAAATTCTTTTTTCCGGTTCACTGGCAGAATTACAGGAAATGCTTTTCGAGCATCCAACCCTGTACGAAATTTTATCATTGATGTAATGTTATTCAGATTAGCTGTTCCGCCTGATATTACAATTCCAGAACCTAACTGGTCTTCTACCCCTGATTTTCCTATCTGGTAATTCACGTTATCTATGATCTCCTCAAGCCTTGCCTGAATAATAAATGCAAGACTTTTAAATGTTATTTCTTTGGGTTCCCATCCGTTATGTCCAGGTATGGTAACCACTTTTTGTTCATCGGCCAAATCTCCAAGTGCTTCGCCATATTTAATTTTAAGTTGCTCAGCCCATTTTGGCAGAATTGAACATCCTTCCTTAATATCACGTGTGATTACATTCCCTCCGAACGGGATTACTGCTATATGCACCAAAATATTTTCGAAATAAATTGCCAATTTTGTTGTTCCCGCCCCAATATCAAGCATTACAGCACCAATCTCTTTTTCATCGTCAGAAATAGTTGCTTCGGCAATTGCAATAGGAGAAAGGGTAATATTTTCGATTGTGATACCTGCCTGGTCGAATACTCGTTGAAGATTAACAAGGTGTACTTCTGGAATTACAAGCAATTTATATTTGGCTTCGAGTTTTTTACCTGCGATACCTACAGGATTCAACTCCCTTATATCATTATCAATTGTGTAACACTGTGGTATGACGTGTATTATGCTGTAGTCATTTTCAATTTTTGTGTTTTGGGCTTCATTGTATAATTCGGTTACATCAAAAGCTGTTACAATTCCTTCCTCAGAAGTAAAACGGGAACAACTGTAAATTTCAGTTTTAATATGTTGACCTGCAAAAGTAACAGCTGCCGATGTAATTTCTTCCTGTGTTTGTTGTTGTAAATCATGTATCAACTCAATTAACGATGCTGCAACTTCATCGATATTAAAAACCAATCCTCTTTTAATACCACTGGAAGGAATTTTTGAGATGCCACTTATTGCGATTTTTCCGTCTTCAGTTTTATGACCGGCCAGACCTACTATTTTAGATGTGCCAATGTCAATAACAACAGAAATATTATTTTTTAAAGCCATTTTTATCTTTTTTTTGCAATTACCTGATTATCGTATTTTACATTAACTGTTTTGTATTTGTCCCAGTTATTTTTTGATAGAACTTGTTCGTAGAAAGCCCTTGCATTCTTTAGTTTTTTCTCATAATTATCGAAATTACCCAATTCAATAAACTGGTCGCCCACCAAAGGTATAAGAATTACATCTCCGTCGCTTTTTACATGTATTTGTTGAATCTGTGCTTTCCAAAAATCATCATCTTCAACATACATTATAAAAGGTATTAATTTATTTATCGAAACCTCATCTTCTATGTTTCCGGTTACAGTCAGCACATTAGCTGTATAATTTATTGAAACAGGAAATTTATTACCTTTCTTATCCATATAATAATTCCCGTTTGCCGACATTACACGTATGAATGGTTCATGGTGTTTCACTTTTATAGAAATAATTCCTTTGAATGATGTGCTATCTTTAACCATCACTTTATAAACTTCAGCTTTTTTAATAGCTTTCAATTTTTCAATTTCCTTCTCAATTTTTTCAGTGTTTATTTGTGTAAGCGATTTCCCCAGAACCTGATTATCAACTGCTTTTACCATTCTTACAATATCGTTCTCAGTAACCTTAATAATATCGTTAGGATTAAAATTTACTTCTATTTTACTGCAAATGTTGTCTTTGTGTTCAAACGAAGTAAAAGCTACTGTGATAATTAAGAATACAATTATCAAAAGTAAACCGGCCAAATTTATCAGTTTCCAAAACATCAGTTTTTATTTTTCAATATTTCAATAATCTGCCCTGCCATACGATCAATATTACCTGCGCCCATTGTTAAAATAATTTCTGTTTCTTCTCTTTCTAATGTTTCGAGAGCTTGTTCCCATGTTGCCAGTATTTTATTTTCCAATTTTATCAGGTTAAAAACTATTTCAGATGAAACCCCTTTTATAGGTTCTTCGCGTGCTGGATAAATAGGAAGGAGTATTACAAAATCGAGCAAATCAAGGCTTTTTGCAAAATCGGCAGCAAAATCACGCGTACGTGAATATAGATGCGGCTGAAAAATGCCGGTCAATTTCCGGTTCGGATAAAGTGCCTTAACTGAATTAATTACTGCTTCGAGTTCTTTAGGATGGTGCGCATAATCGTCGATATAAATGTATTTTTCGTTTTTAAAACGTATATCGAAACGGCGTTCAACACCAAGGTATTTTTCAATTCCGTCCTTAATATCAGTGGCAGGAACACCTGCCATAAACGCCAGGGAAGCAGCTCCAACTGCATTTTCAACATTTACAAGCCCCGGGTAATTCATTCTAAAATCGGTAATTATTCCATTTGGTGTTTTCAAGTCGAAACGGTAACAAGCACTGTTTATATCGAACCCAATGTTAATAGTGGCAAAATCGGTATCTTCGTTTAATGAATAGGAATAAATTTCAGCCTGTGTTTTTTGTACATCTAAATTTACCCCATTCTTTACAATCAACTTACCGCCAGGTTTTATCTGAGAAATAAATTTTTCGAAAGCTTCCACTACTTTTTCGTAGTCTCCATAAATATCAAGATGATCGGCATCAATTGATGTTATTAAAGCGATGTGTGGATGCAGATTCAAAAATGAACGGTCAAACTCATCGGCCTCAGCAATAATCCATGGCGAATCATCTTTGGGGAGGAGGAGGTTATTCTCAAAATTTTTTGATATTCCACCCAAGAAAGCACTACAACCCATCTTGGTTTCATTAAGTATAACTGCTACCATTGTGCTTACCGTGGTTTTTCCATGCGTTCCTGCAACAGCAATTCCGTTTTTTTCATTACAAATCATACCTAATATTTTTGCACGCTTCAACAAGCCAATCGATTTCTCCCTGAACCATGAAAGTTCACTGTTTTCATCGGGCAGTGCAGGAGTAAAAATGACAAGAGTTTCAGTTGGATTCCATTTACTCGGAATATTTCTTATATCATCCTCAAAATGAATATTTATACCCTCTTTTTGCATTGCATCTGTTAATGATGTCGGCATACGGTCATATCCGGCCACATTGCATCCAGTAGATTTAAAATACCGTGCAAGTGCACTCATCCCAATTCCTCCAATACCGAGGAAGTACACGTTTTTAATATTCTGAAAATTATTCATTTATGTATCATAATTTTTTCTACTTCACTTACAATATCTTTTGTAGCATTTGGTTTTGCCATAGTTTTAATTTGTTCAGAAAGCTTGTTCCGTTTTATTTCATCGTTAATAAGTTCAATAGCTTCAGGCAGTAATTTCTCATTAATTTCGTTATCATGAATTATAACAACAGCTTCTTTTTCAACCAAAGCCAATGCATTTTTTGTTTGATGATCTTCGGCAACATTTGGTGAAGGCACCAAAATAGACGGTTTACCCAGCAGGCACAATTCTGAAATTGTTCCTGCCCCAGCTCTGGAAATAACCACATCGGCAACCTGATATGCAAAATCCATACGTGTAATAAAACGGTGTATTTGCAGATTGGGCGACTTTATTGCTTTCAATTCTTCTGTAATTTTATCGTAGTACAGAGTTCCGGTTTGCCAAATAATCTGAATATCTAATTTTGTAATTAAATTAATATTTCTTAAAACCGCGTTGTTAATTGAACGAGCACCAAGGCTTCCTCCTGTTATTAAAATAACCTTATCGGTTTCATTTAATCCAAAATAAGTAAACGCTTCGGTTGTATCAGGCCAGTTTTGAACAAGATTTCCACGTACCGGATTACCAGTAAATTTTATTTTATCAACTGGGAAAAAACGTTCCATTTTATTGTAGGCTACACAAATAGCATTTACTTTTTTACCTAAAATTTTATTAGTAATCCCTGCATACGAATTTTGTTCCTGTATTATAGTGGGTATTCTTTCACATGCTGCAACCCACAATAGTGGCCCACTGGCATAACCACCAACACCAATGACTACTTGCGGCTTAAAATCATTTACAATTTTACGGGCCAGTGAAACGCTTTTAAACAGTTTCATAAAAAATGTAATCATCTTTAAACTAAAATTGCGTGGAAAACCTATTATGGGCAAACCAATAATTTTATAACCTGCAACAGGAATTTTTTCCATTTCCATACGCCCGAGGGCGCCAACAAATAATATTTCAGCCGATGGATAACGATTCCTTATTTCGTTTGCTATGGCAAGTGCAGGAAAAATATGTCCGCCTGTTCCGCCTCCACTTAATATGACACGTTCAATATTCATTATTTTTCCATTTCATAATCTTCGTCAGGTACATTAACCTGAACGGGTTGTTTCTGAATTTCTCTATCTACTTGATTTTGATGACTTACACTTAAAATACACCCAAATGCTATTGACGTAAATATGAGCGATGTGCCTCCCAAACTAATCCAAGGCAATGGCTGTCCGGTAACAGGCAATGCTCCGCTTGAAACTCCAATATTAATCATTGCCTGAAAAACAAGCAATATTGTGAAACCTGTTACAAGAAATGCAGGGAAAGTACGTGTAGTACGTCTTACAATAATTACTCCTCTAAAAAAGAAAATCAGGTAAAGAAACATAAGTCCTGTTCCTATTATAAAACCATATTCTTCAACTATAATTGCGAAAATAAAATCGTTGTATGCCGCAGCCATATAATTACTGACATCGGAATAACCTGGTCCTTTACCAAAAATACCACCTTCGTAAATTGCGAGTTTTGCATAATCAGCCTGCGTAATACCTGTTTCACTACTTGTGTCATTGTTAATAAAACGCTCAATTCTTCCTTTAATAGTATGGACCCTCGACAGGGAATCAGGAACAAAATCGGCAGTGAAATAAATAAAAATAACAAACATAATTCCAGCTGCAAAAACCATTATTAAATACTTTATAGGTATCCGCCCAACAAACATCATTGCTATAATGGTAGCAAAAAGTAATGAGGCGGTAGAAAAATTGGATATAAATATAAGTCCACAAATAATTACAGTGAAAAACATTATTTTTTTGAATGCGACAAACAGATCTTTTCTGGTTTTTTGTTTTACAGCTAATATTTTTGCTGAATATATAATGAGTGCTATTTTAGCAATTTCCGATGGCTGAAACGAAAGCGGCCCCAAATTAAGTGTTCGTCCGCTGCCTTGTACAATACCGGCAAATTTTAAAACAACGGTCAGCAAGAGAAGTGCGATACTAAAATAAATTATATAATTTGATAACATCGCATAAATTTTTACGGGAATTACATTTACCATCAGCAACATGA
>JAITWJ010000041.1 GCA_031285325.1 Bacteroidales bacterium | reverse complement strand
TTTATTCACATTTATACTATTCATTATGAAAATAAAAAACCTGCATCTGAACAACCCCCTGCCCAGGCAATTAATAATTACAGTTATTGATCTTTGGACTGCTTTGCTTCGCAGTAAAGGTGTGCATCCTTGACAGTTGATAATTGTTTTTCTATGTTAAGTGAAATTCAAAATAGTTTCTTAATATATTTTAACAAAATATATTAAATTTTATTTTTGCAATCGCTTAAATTCGTGTTTCAAAATTTTGGGTCGTCAGGAACAATTTAAAATAAGGTAAAAAATATATATAACAATATGAACCAGTCAGTTGATATAAGAGAATTGAACGAAAGAATACAGAGAGAAAGTTCGTTCGTTGACATGGTAAACATGGAAATGAATAAAGTAATAATTGGGCAAAAACATCTGATTGAAAGTTTGTTGATAGGGCTTTTGTCAAACGGACATATATTGCTTGAGGGAGTTCCCGGCTTGGCAAAGACGTTGGCAATAAAATCGCTGGCAAATACTATAAGTGCAAAATTTGCACGTATTCAATTCACTCCTGATTTGTTGCCTGCCGATTTACTTGGAACTATGATTTACAGCCAGAAAAAGGAAGAATTTATAATTAGAAAAGGACCGGTTTTTGCCAACTTTATACTTGCCGACGAAATTAATCGTGCCCCCGCTAAAGTACAATCGGCCTTACTTGAAGCTATGCAGGAACGACAAATAACTATTGGCGACAACACCTTTAAGTTAGACGAGCCATTTCTAGTTATGGCAACTCAAAATCCTATTGAACAGGAAGGTACTTATCCGCTGCCGGAAGCCCAAGTTGACCGTTTTATGTTGAAAGTCGTAATAAATTATCCAAACAAGGAAGAAGAAAAACAAATTATTCAACAAAATCTGCTCAAACAATTTCCTGAAACATTAACGATTCTTAAACCGGAAGATATTGTAAAAGCGCGTGATGTGGTTAAGGATGTTTACATGGACGAAAAAATTCAGAAATATATTGTCGATATTGTTTTTGCTACAAGAGAAACGGAAAAATACAATCTTGCAAAATACAGAGATATGATTTCATACGGAGCCTCTCCGAGGGCAGGAATAAGCCTTGCCCAAGCTGCAAAGGCATTTGCTTTTATCAAGCGTCGCGGATATGTAATTCCTGAGGATGTTCGCGCAGTTTGTGCCGATGTTTTACGTCACCGAATAGGATTGAGCTATGAAGCAGAAGCCAACAATATTACCTCGGAAGTTATTATTACCGATATTTTAAATTCGGTTGAAGTACCATAAGCACTTAAGGAGAAAATCCGAAAATAAAGAAGAGCCTTGGATGGAAACAACGGATTTATTTAAAAAAGTAAGGCAAATTGAAATTAAAACACGCGGACTTTCACGGAATATTTTTGCCGGTGAGTATCACAGCGCTTTCAAAGGGCGTGGTATGGCATTCTCAGAAGTTCGAGAGTACCAGTTTGGTGACGATATTAGAAACATCGACTGGAATGTTACGGCAAGGTATAGCCACCCTTATGTGAAAATTTTTGAAGAAGAAAGAGAATTAACGGTTATGTTGTTGATTGATGTAAGTGGTTCACGTGAATTTGGGACTTTTGAAAAATTCAAAAAAAATATCATAACCGAGATTTCAGCTATCCTGTCATTTTCAGCTATTCAAAACAATGATAAAATAGGAGTGATTTTCTTTTCAAACTCTGTTGAAAAATTTATTCCTCCTAAAAAAGGTAAAAGTCATATTTTAAGAATTATTCGTGAACTTATTGATTTTCGGCCCAAAGATAGAGGAACTGATATTACCGGCGCCATTCGCTATTTAACCAACGCTATCAAAAAACGTTGTACAGCTTTTATAATATCTGATTTTATGGATAATAACAACGAAATGTCATTAGCGCTGTCAATTGCCAATAATAAACACGACGTTGTTGCACTGAGAATATATGACGAACGGGAAAAAGAACTTCCTGCAATTGGTATGCTAAAACTTAAAGATGCCGAAACAGGCCAGTATGTATGGGTTGACAGTGATTCGTCTAAAATCAGGAAAATTTATTCCGACTGGTGGTTAAAACATTCGGCACAGCTCGATACCATTTTCAAAAAATGTAGAATAGATTATGCTGAAATAAAAACAAACGAAGATTATGTGAAATCGTTAATGGCTCTTTTCAAAAAAAGAGTTTTAAAACAGTAAATGATTATGGTCAGGATCAAAACAAGGTTAATATTTATCCTGTTGTTTATAATTTCAGGGCAGGCGAGTGCGCAACAATTAAGAGCAACAGCAAGCCTTGATTCAACCCAAATTTTAATTGGAGACCAGGTCAAACTTACACTTGAAATAGAGTATCCTGATAACATAAAAATTGAATTCCCTCAAGTTCCTGATACTATACAAAACCTGATAGAGGTATTAGGACGTTCTTCCATTGATACTCTTGAAATTGAAAGCGAAAAATTGCAAAAACTAACTCAGGTTGTTACAATAACAAGTTTTGACAGTGGAAGCTATCAAATTCCTCCTTTTTGGTTTACATTTAACATGAATGGACTAATTGACTCAATCCCCAGTAACAGTGTTGCTTTACATGTTTTCTCGATAGAAGTTGATACAACCATGGGGCCAACCGATATAAAAATGCCCTATGGTGCACCGGTTATACTAAAGGAAGTAATTCCACATATTTTAGGGATTATTTTGATTGGGGCTATATTGTTCCTTGTACTTTACTCAATAAAAAGGAGGAAAAATATAATAACACAAAAACCACAAGAACCGGCTCATATTATTGCTTTACTCGAACTGGAACGCATAAAAAATGAAAAACTGTGGCAAAAAGATAAAATAAAGCAATATTACAGCGAAATAACTGAAGTATTGAGGAATTATATGGGAAATCGTTTCCAAATACCAGCTATGGAGCAAACAACCGATGAAATTCTTCAAATTTTTATTAATCGCGACAACTTGCTTAACGAAAAATCATTATCTAACTTAAAACAGATTCTTTCGTTGTCCGATTTAGTAAAATTTGCCAAATATAAACCATCTGCAGACGATGACAACATGACACTTATAAATTCATTCTTTTTTGTAAACGATACAAAATTAGAAAAAGTTAAGAAAGTTAAAGAAGATGATAATTGTACAGACAATGATGAATGATTATTAAATAATTAAATAATGTTCGAAGGACTTACATATAAAAATCCGGAGTTTTTTTATTTGCTGTTGGCAATAATACCCATGATTGTGTGGTACATTTTCATGTATAAAAGAGGTACGGCGAGCATACAGATTTCTTCAACAGCATCTATATTTAAAGCACCTAAAACATTTAAACATTATTTACGGCATACCGTGTTTTTCTTCCAGATATTAGCCATATCCTTTTTTATTGCCGTTTTGGCCAGACCGCAATCGTCGTCAAATTGGGATAGTGTTACCACAGAAGGTATTGACATAGTAATTTCACTCGATATTTCAAGTAGTATGCTTGCCCGCGATTTTTCACCCGACAGACTGGAGGCAGCAAAAGATGTAGCTATGAAATTTATATCAGGCCGCGAACACGACAGAATGGGGCTTGTAGTTTTTGCCGGTGAAGCTTTTACACAATGTCCACTTACTACTGATAGAACTGTAATACTTAATTTGTTCAAAGACTTGAAAAGTGGGATGATTGAAGATGGTACAGCCATAGGGAATGGCTTGGCAACTGCCGTAGCCCGCATTAAAGACAGCGATGCAATAAGTCGTGTAATAATTTTACTTACCGACGGTGAAAACAACAGAGGTGAAATTGCTCCCGTAACAGCAGCCGAAATTGCTAAAACATTTGGCATACGTGTTTATACAATTGGAGTTGGAACAATAGGTACTGCTCCTTATCCTATTCAAACTCCATACGGTATTCAGTTGCAGAACATGGAAGTTAAAATAGATGAAGAAATATTAACACAGATATCGGCTATTACCGGTGGAAAATATTTTAGGGCAACAAATAATGCCAAATTAGAAGAAATTTATGAAGAAATTGATGCCTTGGAAAAATCAAAAATTGAAATCAATGAATTCAGTAGTAAGTCAGAAGAATTTATGCCATTTGCAATTATTGGCTTTATTTTGTTTGTAATAAGTATATTGCTTCGTGTTGTATTTAGAAATATCCCGTAAAATAGAAAACGATTTATATGTTCAGATTTGGAAATATTGAGTATTTTTGGAGTTTATTGTTGATTCCTGTTTTTATCGTAATATTTATATGGTCAAGAATATTGCGTAGGAAAGCATTGCGCAAATTTGGCAATATTTCACTTCTAAGTGAGTTAATGCCTTTTTCTTCCAAAAATAGGCCGATTTTTAAATTTACGATTTTAATGCTGGCATTAGTTTCTTTTATAGTAGGAATGGCACGTCCACAATTTGGTTCAAAATTAAAAACAGTTAAAAGAGAAGGAGTCGAACTTATTATCGCTATAGACGTTTCAAATAGTATGATGGCCGAAGATATTGAACCCAATAGACTGGAAAGGGCAAAAATGGCTATCTCAAGGTTAGTTGACCGGTTAAACGATGATAAAATCGGATTGATTGTTTTTGCCGGAGATGCATATACTCAATTGCCTATTACAAGCGACTACAATTCGGCAAAACTGTTTCTGAATTCTATAAGTACGCAAATTGTTCCGAAACAGGGTACAGCAATAGGGGCGGCAATAAATCTTGGTATGCGTTCGTTTACGCCATCAGGCCAGGCTAATAAAGCAATAATTATTATTACTGATGGCGAAAATCATGAAGATGATGCGGTTTTGTCAGCCCAAAATGCAGCCAAAGAAGGTATTATTGTGCATGCAATTGGAATGGGGCTTTCTCAAGGATCACCTATTCCGGTAGTCTTGTATGGACAGAAAGACTATCTTAAAGACCGTAGTGGAAATGTCGTTATAACAAAACTTAATGAACCAATGTTAGAGCAGATTGTTACTGCCGGTAATGGTATATATGTAAGGGCAAACAATGCCCAGATTGGATTGGATAACCTTTTCGATGAAATAAACAAAATGCAGAAAAGCGAAATGGAATCGAGAATTTATTCGGAATACGACGACCAGTTTCAGTATCTGTTTGCCATAGGATTGTTTTTGTTGTTGTTCGAATTTATTGTCCTTGAAAGAAAAAACAAATATTTTAAAAACATTAAGTTATTTTCTACATAAATTTAGTTAGCTAATGAAAAAGACTTTGTTGATAATAGGGTTAATTATGCTGGTAATTACAGCTTTTTCGCAAAACGAAAGAAAGTTTGTACGAAACGGTAATAAGTTTTTTATGGAAGCTGTAAACGACACAACACAGACAAATATTGGTAAATTTATAAGTGCTGAAAAAGAATATCGCAAAGCGCTTGAAAAAAAGCCAGATGATGCGAATTGGAATTTTAATCTTGCTGATGCGTTGTATAAACAAATGAATTTTGAAGAAGCAACCGAAAAATTCATGGAACTTGCTGATAAAATGGAAACTTCCGAAGAAAGGGCAAGAGTACTGCACAATAAAGGAAACAGTCAACTTATGCAACAAAAAATTGATGAAAGCATAGAATCTTACAAGGAGGCACTTAGACTTAATCCTAATGATATGGAAACCAAATACAATTTGGCTTACGCACAGAACCTGAAAAAGCAACAACAAAACCAGGATCAGGATCAGAATCAAGACAGTAAAAACGAGGAGAATAAAGATCAACAGCAAAATACGGATAATCAACCACAGCCACAGAACAATAACCAGCAAACGCAACAAAATAAAATCTCAAGAGAAAATGCCGAACAATTGTTGCAGGCATTACAAAACGAAGAAAGAGATATTCAAGACCAAATGAGTAAGGAAAAGTATTCACAAGCCCCAAGGGCAGTGGTAGAGAAAGAATGGTAATTATTAATTTTATTTGTTTCGGAGAGAATATTATTTTAACAGATTTTTTTAAAAAAATGGCTAAAAACCTGATATTATGCATTTTTATTTTTATTGCATCAGCTGCAATAGCCGATGATGTCCAGTTTGTAATGTCGGCACCAAATGCTGTGGAAATGGGTAAACAGTTCAGTCTTTCTTTTTCTCTGAACAACAGAGGTACAAATCTAAATCTTCCTGCCGGATTAACCGATAATTTCAATGTACTTATGGGGCCAAGTACAAATCAGTCAACAAGCATAGAAATGATTAATGGGAGTGTTACCACACAAATATCCTTTTCCTATACATATATTATACAGGCAAAAAATGAGGGTAATTTTGAAATCCGTCCAGCATCAATAGAGGTTGACGGGGAAATTTACGAATCAAATTCCATAAATATACAGGTTGTGAAGGCTCAAGGCCAGTCGGCACAACAGTCTGTAATTCAGGGAAATATGCCTGAGGGCAATGCTGGAACTGTTTCAATATCAAAAGAAAATCTTTTTGTAATGGTTGAATTAAGCAAATCAAATGTTTTCAGAGGTGAACAACTTATTGCTACAGTAAAATTATATGCCGATCCTAATATACCCGTTGCTGGATTCGAGGAGGTAAATCTGCCAACTTATGAAGGCTTTTATACACAAGATATTGAGATTCCGCAACAAATTGTTTTTAACCGCGAAGTGTATAACAACAAAATTTATCAGGTTGGTTTACTGAAAAAAACAATTTTGTTTCCACAACAAAACGGCAGAATTACCATTGCCTCTGGTAATATGACCCTGTCAATACAGGAAAGAGTGAGGCAGCGCAGTTTTTTTGATGATTTTTTCAGCGGATATAGAACTTCGTTTGCAAAAGTAAGCAGCGAACCTGTTTCTGTAAATGTAAAAGACCTCCCCGGTGCGCCTGACGGATTTAAAGGAGGGGTTGGAAGTTTTGATGTTACGTCTGAAATAAGCAGTACAAATGTTACTGCTAACAACGCTATAACTTTAACATTAAAAATAAACGGTTCGGGTAACATTCGCCTTATTCAACCTCCTGAATTGAATCTGCCGTCCGATTTTGATATCTACGATCCGAAAATTACCGACAATGTAAATGCAACAAATAATGGACTTTCCGGTACAAAAATTGTTGAGTATCTGTTTCAACCACGTTTTGAAGGAGATTATACAATTCCTGGCTTAAAGTTCGTTTATTTTAATCCTGCAACAAATTCGTATATTACTAAAACAACACGCGATTTTGCAATTAATGTTGAAAAAGGTTCAGATGAACAATCTTCCGCAGTTGTTTCTGTTCGTAAGGAAAATATACAGTTAATCGGTCAAGATATACGTTTCATAAAACAGGGGAATCCCGCATTTATTAAAAAAGGTTATACTTTTTACGGAAGCACGGCATTTTATATGGTTTACATTATAAGTGCTGTTTTGTTCATTGTCATTTTAATTATTTATAAAAAGAAAGCCAGAGAAAACGCAAATATAGTGCTGATGCGAAACAAGAAAGCAAGCAAAATTGCAAAAAACAGACTAAAAGTTGCTGCGAAATTCATGAAACAAAACAATAACGAAGCTTTTCATGAATCAGTACTTAAAGCTTTCTGGGGATATTTAAGCGATAAACTTGGAATTCCGGTTGCAGATCTTAACCGTGATTTTGCAGTACAAAGTTTGTTGAATAAAAATGTGGAACAAAATATTATAAATCGCTTCATTGAAGTTGTAGAACAATGTGAATTCGCGCGTTATGCACCTGTACAGAGAGCTGAAGTTATAAGCGAACTGTACGGAAAAGCCGAATCAACAATGAGCGACCTTGAAAAACAGATTAAACGTTAAGAAGTATGAAACACACTTTTTTATTTTTTATGCTTGTTGTTCCGGGATTTCTGATGGCACAGGAAACCAATGAACAGCTTTGGGATAAAGCTAATAACTTATATACAACCGAAGAATATCAACAGGCAATTTCGGTTTACGAACAAATATTAAGTTCAGGCGAGGAATCGGCAAAGCTTTATTTTAACCTAGGAAATGCTTACTTCAAAAATGGCAACATAAACAATGCTATATTGAACTACGAAAGAGCAAAATTACTGGCTCCCAATGACGAGGACATTGAATTTAATATATTGTTTGCCAATCAGTCTGTTGTAACCAGCGCTGAGGTCTTGTCAAAGCCTTTTTTTCTTCGATGGAAAGAATCGGCAACTAACTTTTTTACTGTCAACACATGGTCTGTTTTCAGTATATCTGCATTCGTTTTGTTCATTTTTGCATTTGGTTTCTTTTTGTTTGGTAAAAATATTTCTCTCCGTAAAATATCATTCTGGACAGGGATTTTGCTTATTATTTTCTCAGTATTTTCATATTCATTTGCAGGCATACAAAAAAAGAGAATTGAAAACCGCAATCAGGCAATTGTTTTTTGCTCAAGAGCAACTGTAAAAAGTGCACCCTCGGAAACAGGAACCGATTTATTTATTATTTATGAAGGATTAAAAGTTGAGATAACAGACAGTTTAAACTCTTGGAAAGAAATTAAACTGTCTGATGGGAATATAGGATGGTTGCCCGAATCGTGCATAGTTACTATTTAATTCGTGTCTTAGTAAATTTGTAAGCCTTGAATAAACTACTCTATCTGTTTTTTAGTTAAGTGATTTATTATTAGTGTATTGTAATATTGTATCACATGTGTCTTTTGTGTAATATTTGTCAACTTATTTATTGAACCCATTATAAATTGCACGGTATATTTATAAAAAATACTGTAAAATTAATTTATCATACACAAAATATTGCTCTTGATTTTGTAAAATTGAAAAAAGTAACTACTTTTAGCGACATGTATTTTAGAGTGTAATTCAATATAATAAAAATCTTAATAAATATCTACTATTAATGACACTATTAACAAAAGAAAAAAAAATGACGGTCGCAATTGGTTGCGATCCAAATGCCTCCAGTTTAAAGGTGATAATTATCGATCAACTTGAAAAAATGGGGTATTCTGTTAATGATTTCGGAAGCGAAGACCCTATTTATGCAAAGGTAGCCATTGATGTTGGCGAGGCAGTTGCTGAAAATAAATTTGACAGAGGTATTTTGCTTTGTGGCACAGGTATAGGAATGTGCATTGCTGCAAATAAAGTGCCTGGAGTTTTTGCAGCCCTATGTGCAGACACATATTCAGCCGAAAGATCTATAAAGAGTAACAATGCAAACGTGTTGGCCATTGGTGCATTTACCACCGGAACAGAAGTAGCCAAACAAATTGTTAAAACATGGATGGAATCGACATGGCAAACGGGTACAACTTCAGAACCTAAAGTGGCTTATTTTGTGGAATATGCCAAAAAACACCAAATCTAAAATTTTAAGGATTGCTTTAAAAAAATTATGGAAACAAAAGAAATTTTAAAACTGGAATCCACAGCTCTTCAAATACGGCGTAATATTTTAAGATTAATAAAGGCAGGAGAGGCAGGTCATATAGGTGGAGCGCTTTCATCGGTTGAGATACTTACATCACTCTATTTTAACATTCTTCGTACAGATCCTAAAAATCCAGGATGGAAAGAACGCGACCGTTTTGTGCTTTCAGCCGGTCATAAATGTTTGGTGTTGTATGCTACATTAGCAGAAAAAGGTTTTTTTGAAAAATCAATTCTGGATACGTATGGAGCTCTCGATTCCAAAATGCCCGGTCATCCGAATATGCACAAGTTACCCGGCGTAGAAACTAATACCGGTGCATTGGGACATGGTTTGTCTATCGCTTCAGGTATGGCGCTTGGATTTAAAATCGACAAATCATCAGCAAAAGTTTTTGCGTTAATGGGCGATGGTGAATTGGCTGAAGGTTCAAACTGGGAGGCAGCTTCGGCTGCATCAATGCATAAACTTGATAATCTTGTTGTTTTTGTTGACAGAAACAGACTCCAGATTAGTGGTCCCACGGTTGAAGTTATGAGTTACGAACCACTCGATGAAAGATGGCGTGCGTTTGGATGGGGTGTCAGGATAATTGATGGGCATAATATTGAAACAATAATTGAAACAGTTAACCAAGCTCCTTTCGAGAAAGGTAAACCATCAGTTATTATTGCTGATACAGTAAAATCAAAAGGAATAAGTTTTGCTGAAGCACGTGTAGATTTTCATTATTGGAAATCGAAACCTGAAGAAATCGAACTTGCGGAACGAGATTTTGATAATATTGAAGAACAGTTGAAAATAAAAATTAAGGAGGCCGGAATATGATTAATGACATGAAAGACCCAAGAAAAACTTTTGGAGAAGCAGTTGTTGAAGCTGCTGAAGAAAATGGAAACGTGATAGTCCTTTCAGCCGATAGCAGTTCCGGTTCCGGTTTGAGCGACTTTAGTAAGAAATTTCCGGAACGTCATTTTGAATTTGGCATTATGGAACAGGGAATTATGGGAATTGCCAGCGGACTTGCTACAACAGGTAAAATTCCGGTTTTTGCCGCAATTGCACCTTTTGTTACTGCCCGTCCGTACGAAATGTTCAGAAACGATCTTGGCTATATGAACCAAAATGTTAAAGTTGTAGGCCGTTGTGTCGGATTAACCTACGATCAATTAGGTTCAACACACCATTCTATCGACGATGTTGCAATAATACGTACAATACCTGGAGTAACCATTTTAAATCCGGGTGATCCTGTAACCATAAAAAAAGCAGTTCATGCAATGATTGAACATACAGGGCCTTGCTATTTAAAAATAGGAAGTCCTAAAATGCCAGTAATTTACCCTGATAATGTTGAATTCAAAATTGGAAAGGGTATAGTTCTAACTGAAGGTACAGATGTAGTACTTATAGGTACAGGCACAGTTTTACCTAAAGCGGTTGCTGCAGCAAAACTTCTTGAAGAGGCAGGTGTAAGCGTACGTTTAATTGATATGCATACAGTAAAGCCAATTGATAGAGAACTGGTACTTTCTGCCGCAAGAGAAATAGGTAGAATCGTTACAGTGGAGGAACATTATGTTGCCGGAGGACTTGGAAGTATTGTTGCTGAGTTGTGCAGTGAAGAATATCCTGCAAAAATGAAGATGATTGGTATTGGCGATTTTTATGCCAGCAATGGACCGTATGAAGAATTGCTCGATAAATATGGACTTCAACCTGAAAAAATAAAAGAAACGGTAATTCGATTTCTAAACCAATAAAAAATATAATTAATTCTTTAACTTATTATGGAAAATAAAAATGCTATCAGAATGTTTTTGGCAATGGCCGGGTTAGTAGCCATTGCCGAAATAGTGTTATTGGCTTCCGGAAATGGAAGTTTACCCATATCGGGACTTACTCTTTTTGTTTTTTTCTATTTATTGGCTTTCGCGGCACAAAGATCAGAAAAATTTAAAGGGCTTTCATTTACCATTCAAATATTTGCATTCGTTTCATTTACGCTTTATTTCCCCGAGATGTTTACCGACTGGGGATTCGATACAAATAAAATGATTGTTCCTTCTGTTCAGGTTATTATGTTCGGTATGGGAACAAAGTTGAACTTTAGAGATTTTGCGAGAGAATTTTCAAAACCATTAGGTGTAATTGCAGGATCTGTTATGATTTTTGTTGTAATGCCACTTGCAGCTCTTTTAATTATAAACATTTGGAATTTCCCGCCTGAAGTTGCTGCCGGAGTAATTCTGTTAGGCGCTTGTCCTACAGGTGCGGCATCAAACGTTATGACCTATCTTGCAAAAGGTAATTTAGCTCTTTCTGTTTCAATAACAACAATGGTTACATTGCTTGCACCTGTGGTAACTCCGTTCATTATGAAAGTTTTTGCCGGCCATCTTATTGAAGTTAACGCTATTAACCTTATGATTAGTATTATGAACATGATGTTAATACCTATTTTTGCAGGGGTTGTTGCTAACAAAATATTATATGGCGGTCTAAAATGGGTAGAAAAAGACTCAAACATGATAACTCTCGCAATAAGTGCTTTTGTTATCGGATTTATTTTAGTCTTTATACCATTCCCCGAGGTAATAGGTTCATTGAAGACAGGTATTATTCTTGTTGCCTGGTTAATTACAATATTGTCAATCACTATGGTAATAATTCGCCGGAAAAATGGGCCCAAGAACTGGATGGATATGGTCCTTCCAAAACTTTCTCTTGTTTCAATAATGTTATATATAGTGGTTGTAGCAGCGCATAATAAGGCAACCTTGTTAAATATAGGGCCGGCTTTGTTCCTTGCAGTAATTGCACATAACTTGCTCGGATTTATTGTTGGATATGGAGTTTCAAAGGCTTTACGAATGAGTGATGCTGATACAAGGTCTATAACTATTGAAGTGGGATTAAAAAATGGAGGAGTGGCAGTTGGGCTTGCATACGATGTACTTAAAAGTACGGCAGCAGCGCTTGCACCACTTATTTTCGGAACATGGATGAATATTTCCGGTTCCGCTCTTGCAAGTCTTTGGAGCCGATTTGAACCCAAAGAACCTAAAGAAAAAAAGCTTGAAATTAGATGAGATTTGTGTTAAAACCTTAGATTTGACATATAATCTTATTTTTTACAAGCAGGGATTTTTGAAAATATTTTTATACTTAAAATAAAACATTTATTTACTAATAATACTTTTTTGTTAAAATTGAATTTTTGAAAAAAAGTTCGTTAAACTTAACTAATTTAAATCTAAATTTATGAAACTAAGAAAATTGTACATGTTGACTTTGTCCCTGATGATTGGGACATTCTTTTTCTCATTTGTAAATGCGCAACCATTTTCATTAACAAAAGATGAGATGTTATATTACACATCGGTTTGGAAAGGCGACCGTTTTCCTGATGGCAGGCCCAGAGTACCGGACGATGTAGTTGCAAGGCTGAGATATGTTTCTGTAACGGAAGCATGGCAAACTTTAAACGGATCGAGCGATCCGACTGCCGAACAGGGAGCATTAAGTTTTGGTGAAACTCGTAGATCTACTTATTCAAACCAATATTATGGTGGAATGAAAATGATGAGAGACGATGTAATTATTATTGGCAGGGCTTCAACAATTCAGTTCATGCCTTTCAGACCCGATTTAAATGGTCTTATTCAGCAAGTTGGAAATCAAGAAGGCAGAAGCAGAGGTCAGTTTACTTGGGGAGTTGAACAATTACAGAAAGGTGATGTTTATGTTGCTAATGTAGCAGAAGGGTTACTTGACGCTTCGCATGTTGGAGATAATTTAGGAACCGCAATCTGGACAAATTCAGGCAACGGGGCTGTTATCAGGGGTACTTTAAGAGATTTACCCGGTAACATGGATATCGATCCGAAATTTAATTTTATGATTAGGGATTTCAGACCCCAGGCTAACAGTTCAAACTTAGTGGCCGGTATTAACTGTCCTATTCAGATAGGTTATGTTACTGTTATGCCCGGCGATATTGTTTTGGCTACTCGCGAAGGAGTTGTTTTTATACCGCCACAACATGCACTAAACGTTGCCGAAACATCAGAAAGAACCCGTATGCAGGATTTTTGGGCTCATCAGGGAGTTAGAGAAGGCAGATTTACTGCACAGCAGGCTGATGGTGCATTTACACCCGAAATGAATGCAGAGTTTACACAATGGCTTTTAGACAATGCCGACAGTATGGGGAAATTCTTTGAAGATCCCAACGAAGCTCCGTCGCCTGAGTTTATTCGTGCTTTTGCAAAACAACGTCAGGAAAGATTTGCAAATCCAAGATAAAAGTATTTTTTTATTTATAGTTGCCGGTTATTGCTGGCAGCTATAAATAAATTTTTTATAAAATTCTTCATATTAGTTAATTATAAACAAAATTATAAAATTTTAAATCGTACAGTTATGGGAAAATCAGAAAGAGAATTAACTATTGGCCGCCGCAATGCCCTTAAAATGATAGGGTTAAGTTCTGCGGCAATGTTGTCGGCAGGTTTTAGCGATATTTTAGCAGCCGAACCGGCAGACATGAAAGCTCCCGCAAAAGCTTTAAATAACTACGGCATGAGTCCTGTTGCTTTTACTACCGGTACCGACCGCCGACAAATGATGTTTGAGGTAATGAATCCATTCCGCAGTTTCCTGCAGTCTGGAATTAAAAACAAAAAAGTAGTTATTAAGATTAATATGGTAGTTACCAATACTCCATTATGTGCAACGCATAAAGATGCTTTACGTGCTGTTTTGGAATTTCTTAAACCAATCTACAACGGACAGATAATTATTGCCGAGTCAAGTTCAAATCAAGATTCTGCAATAGGTTTTAGCAATTACGGTTATACCGACCTTGAAAAAGAATACAATATAAAGTTTGTCGATATAAACTCGGCAGATAAAGTTGGTAAACCATGCTATATTGTTGACAGAAATTTACATCTCGATAAAATTTATCTTGCAAATCTACTGTCAAGTCCTGATGAATATTATGTAATTTCGTTGTCGAGGCTTAAAACACATAATGCTGTGGTGATGACGGGTGGAATAAAAAATTTGGCAATGGGAGCTCCTTTATTCCCCGGAGTATTGGTACAGGGTGGTAAACCTGTAAGTTATAAAAGAAACATGCACTCAGGCGGATCGCGCTGGTTACATTATAATATGTTTGTAGTTAATCAGCAAACTCAGCCCGATTTTGTAATTATCGACGGAGTTGAAGGCATGGAAGGAGACGGTCCTATTTCAGGAACTCCGGTTGACCATAAAATAGCTATGGCCGGTTTCGATGGAGTTGCAGTTGACAGTATGTGTGCAAGATTAATGGGTGTACCGATGGAACAGGTAGGTTACCTTAATTATTGTGCTGCCGCAGGTATGGGAGTTGTTGACAGAGACAAAATTGAAATAATAGGAAGCCAAGTTCCGGAGAATCATATCATAAAATACAAGATGAACCGGAATATTGATACCCAGCTCGAATGGATGAATATACCGTTTGTTGTTGCGCCTCCTCCTCAGCGTAGTTAAAAAGTTATTATGCCACACCGCCTGTAATTTTAAAATTACAGGTGGTTTTTTGATGTTTATCATAAATTTTCAGATATGTTCAAAACAAAGAAAATAATAGTATTTTTTATAGCATTGTTTACTTTTGTAGTAACAGGTAATGCACAGGTTTTTATTGAAGGAAGTTTGGGTTTAACACACAATAAAGTTGAATTGAGTGGTGGTGCAGTTTCCGATGATTCTCATAGTACTACGGTTTCTGTTTCTCCTAAAATAGGATATTGGCTGAATGACAATATTGCAATTGGGATAAACCCTGTTATTGGTGCAGATACATACATAAATATGGCACCGTATGATGTATTTGAGACAGATTTTGACTCATTAAAAAACCGATCGTGGATGCTTTTTATTTTTGGACGTTATAAGTTATGGGGAACCGAAAAACTCTCTTTGCTTATTGACACGCCTGTTGGATTTGGTATAAATACCCATAAAACAGAAACAGATGCAATTACTACTTCCGATAACTCAGGTTTTCAGTTTTCTGTATTCGTTAATCCTTTAATTTCATACAAACTTAACGAAAAGTTTAGTGTTGTAACAAGACTAAATTTCTTGTCTTTGGGTTTTTCTTATTTTAGTAGTGATGACAATAATACCAATTCAAAGTCAACAAGCAGCCAATTTAGTTTTGATTCCAAATCATCTCTTTTCAATTCTTTGGGTAATATTTCAATAGGTTTTACATACAATTTTAAAAACAGTTATAATTGAAATTTTACATTATGAAAATACAAAATATTATAGTATTTTTAGTGTCTTTAATTGTTGTTGTTTCCTGTTCTGATAAAGAACAGCGGTTGCCACCATCGGCAAGTCTTGAAACAAGATCAGATTTTGAAAAGATAGATAATCGTATTTCATTATTTGTGGTTGATAGTATAATAACTTCATTTAAGGTTGATAGTCTAACCGATAAAATAGTCAATGTTCACAAAATTGGTGATGATGAAACAGTTGTTTCGATAGTTTTAGTTATGGCCGAGGGGATAGATGTTTCTTCACTTACACCCGTTATTTCTTTGGCACCAGGTGCAAGTATAAAGCCGGAATCGGGTGTTGTTCAAGATTTTTCCCAACAGGTTGATTATATAGTAACTGCCGAAGACGGTACAACTGTCACTTATTTAGTTTTAGCTTGCACTTATACACCACCAACACGCGGTTTAGAGAACGTTAATATATTAGTTTATCCTAACAATGGAGTAGGAGGAACTACGATTCCACCACCCGGACAGCGCGTATATGATCCTGATTATAAATTTAATAGTAAGGCATATGCAAACACTGGGTATTTATTTTATGCATGGTTTCTTAACGACGTTATAAAGACTATGGACGAAGAATTCGATCAATTTATTCCTTCAAATAACGGCCAAAACGTTCTTTTAGCCGCATTTAGTAAACTCAAAGAATACAATGTAACTGTCCAAAGCGAAAACACCAATCGAGGTACGGTTTCGGGTGGAGGTACTGTTACTGCAGGTAAAGTTATCAGAATTGAAGCAACACCTCAACCTGGTTACACATTTGATGGATGGTATGACAACGGGACAAGGTTGAATCTATCAGCAAACACTTTTATTACCCCAAGAGAAAATTGTGTCTTAGTCGCTAAATTTAATATGACAGCATCTATTACCGGTACTGCAGTTTTTTGTCTTGGTTCATCTAATACGTTCACTGCAAGTACGATTGAAACATTTACTTGGAGTAAGAGTTCTAATCTTAGTCTGTCCGGTTCTGGAAATTCGGTTCTGGTTTCCGGAACTTCTAATGGTTCGGGCTGGGTGAGTGTTATAGATAATTTTAACAACAAAGAAATTGCAAGATATGATGTTTGGATAGGTAAACCTCCTATGTTAGATCTAAATTGTGAATCGGGTTATTATTTTTCAGCCGGATCTTATACCGATTGGTATGTATCACCTCCTCTTCCTCAGGGCAGCACTATAAGTTGGTCTGTTGTCGGGAGTGGCGGTGCTTCTGCACGGATAATTGGTGCATCGCCTTCGCAGCCGTATTCTATCATTTATTTCAACGATCCGGGTTATTACAGCGTTTTTGCTACTATAACCAACGTATGTGGCAGTACTACTGTTTATAAAGATTTAACTGTTTATTAATTTCAATGAACCTAAAACCATAAAACATCATTTTATGAGAATGATTTAAAATAAATAAATTAACCAATTTTAAAAATTATAATTATGGATAAAAACTTAATGGGAGTTTACGCACCTATCACAACTCCTTTCGATGCTAACGGCGAAGTGGCATACGATAAACTTATTGAAAACATGAATTTTTATGCAAAATCCCCACTTAAAGGGTATCTTGCATTAGGGTCGAATGGCGAGAATAAAAGTTTGACAACTGAGGAAAAAACAAAGGTTCTCGACACGATTATTAAGTACAAAGGAGCAGGCCAGTTTGTTATGGCCGGCTGCATATTCGAATCGACAAAAGAAACTATCGAATTTGCAAAGGTTTGCGAAGAATTAGGTTCTGATTATATAACCTTGCTCCCTCCTTCGTATTTCAAAAAAGAAATGAACGATGCGGTTCTTTTGAAATATTTTTCTGATGTTGCCAACAGCGTAAGCAAACCTTGCCTTGTTTATAATGCACCTCAGTTTTGCGGCGGAACAATTTTGTCGGTAAATCTTATCAAAGAATTGGCAAAACACCCTAATATTGTAGGGGTAAAAGATTCGTCTAATGCTGCCAACATTGAAGGATACCTGTTTGCTGTAAGAGATGTATTTAATGTTATTCCGGGTTCGGCTAATTTTTTTATGAATGGCCTGTTTATGGGAGCTAACGGCGGTGTTATTTCGTTAGCCAATATTTTCCCTGATATGACATGTAAACTGTACGACCTTGTTGTGGCAAAAAAATATGAAGAAGCGTTTGCTTTAAACGAAAAGGTTATCAAAACCAATAAATCGGTTTCGGGAACAGGTGGTGTTGCAGCTGTTAAGTATGCTATGGATTTGGCAGGTTTATATGGCGGAAACCCAAGATTGCCGCTCCTTCCGTTAGCCGACGATATTAAAAAGAAAATTGAAGATTACCTCAAAAAAGAGGGACTTATTTAATAACTATTTGAAAATATATAGTACAGATGAAAAAAATATTAGTAAACGAAAAAGTTAGCCCCGATGCTTTGGATATTTTAAAGCAAGGCGGCGAAGTTATGTATATGCCATCGGGCGATCATGATGAATTTAAAAAACTTGTAAAAGAGGCAACAGCAGTTATGCTTGACACAACAATTAAATTCACACCCGAACTTATGGATATGGCTCCGAATTTGAAAGTTATCAGCCGTACAGGTACGGGGGTCGATAATGTTGATGTTGCTGCAGCTACGGAAAGAGGTATTTTGGTGCTTCATACACCCGATGCCAATACGGTTACCGTTGCCGAACATACTGTTGCACTTATCGGAGCGGTTACGAAACATCTTGTATTCTTAGATGCCGAAACCCGTCAGGGTAAATTCAAAACCGCGCGCCGTTTATACCTTCCTATCGACCTTGACGGAAAAACATTGGGTATAATTGGTTATGGAAGAATCGGAAAACAGGTAGCAAAAAAATGTATAGGTGCATTTAATATGAAAGTAATTGTTTACGACCCATACATCGACGATAGCGTTTTAACTCCCGGAATTGTGAGATGTTCTGACGAAAAAACAATTTTCAAGGAAGCCGATGTGGTCTCACTGCATGTACCTCATAACGATACAACAAGTGGTCATGTTAACGAAGCGCTGCTGTCGCTGATGAAACCTACAGCCTATTTAATTAATACAGCCCGTGGCCGTATTGTTGATGAAGCCTACTTAGTAAAAATGCTTGAAGAAGATAGACTTGCGGGGGCAGCTTTCGATGTATTGGCAAATGAACCTCCTGTTGATGGGGAAGTATTCCTTCAGAATCCGAAAACAATAATCAGCCCTCATAGTGCGGCGCTTACAAACGAATGTACTGTAAGAGTGGCCTGCGAAGCTGCAGCTGGTATTGTCGATTACTTACAGGGAAGGATGCCCAAATCAATTTTTAACAGAAAAGGATTAAATTTATAATTTTATAGTATTAACTTAAATAGAAAATAAAAAATGAGTATTGAAAAGAAATACGATCTTCTCGGTTTTGGAGAAGCAATGGTAAGGTTAACAGCACCTGATCATGCAAGATTGGAACAATCGTCGCATCTGCATGTTGCAATTGCTGCAGCCGAATTAAATTGTTCTGTTAATATTTCCCGCCTTGGCCTTAAAACTGCTTGGGTTTCAAAGCTTGTCAACATTTGGTCGGGGCAATACATTATAAATAAGGGAAGAGAACATGGTGTAGATATGTCGGGTGTTGTGATGCTTCCTTTTGACGGAAAGGGAACTGTAAGAAACGGCCTGTGTTATCTTGAAGTAGGTATTGGGCCAAGGGCAAGTAAACAAATTTACGACAGGGCACATTCGGCAATCAGCCAAATAAAACCTGGTGATATTGATTGGGAAAAAACGCTTTCTCAAACTCGTTGGTTCCATACTACCGGAATTACAACTGCTATTTCAGAAAATGCAGCAAACGAAGCAATTGTGTCGCTTAAAATGGCAAAAAAACTTGGAGTAACTACAAGTTTCGACCTTAATTTCAGATCTACACTTTGGACATCGGAACGTGCCAAGGAAGTTATGAAAGAAATAATGCCTTATGTTGATGTTATTATCGGTAATGAGGAAGATTTTGAAAAAATGCTTGGTATTAAAGCCGAAGGCGCAACTTCTGCATATTCAGACCTGGATCCTGAAAATTACAAAAGCGTTGCACTTCAAGTTGTAAAAAAATATCCGAACGTTCAGGCGGTTGGAACAACGTTGCGTCATGTTAAAACTGCTCTTTTGAACGATTGGCAGACAGTTATGTTGTATAAAGGTGAGTTCTATGCTTCAAGAAAATACGAAAACCTCGAAGTTTGGGATCGTACAGGTGGTGGCGACAGTTTTGCATCTGCACTTATATATAGTATGCTCGAAGGCAAAGATCCGAAAGAAACTATTGAATTCTCGGCTGCATATTCAGCATTGTGCCATGGATTTATGGGCGACTGGAACTGGGCTACCAAAGACGAAGCCGAAAAAGTAATGAAAGGCGGCAGCGCAAGAGTTATTCGTTAGTGTACAGGATACACGTATCGTGTGCATTAATGTAAATACTTAAAATCAAACTTAAACTGAGCGAGTTGAAGTGTATTATTACACTTCGGTTTCGCTCGGTTTAGTTAATACAACCCAGTTATGTGCAAGTTTTTTTGAATTGGTTGGAAAATGATTGACAAAATAAAATGGAAAATATAAGATAAACAAAGAATACAATTTATTGGAGGAATAAAATGCCAAGACCTACAACTAAACAGGATTTACTTGAACTCGCCGAAACCAATTTCAATAAATTATTGGATTTCATTGAAGAATTGCCTGATGAAATTAAAACCAAAATGTACAAAAATAACGAACTCAATGATAGAGATAAAACAGTCAGTGATATAATTTGTCATTTATATGAATGGCATCAATTATTATTGAATTGGATAAAATCCAATAGCAAAGGTAAAGAAATGCCTTTTTTGCCTGAACCTTATAATTGGAGAACTTATCCGGCAATGAATAGGGAATTTTGGAAAAAACATCAGAATATATCATTGGTTGACGCAAAAAAGATGTTTAAAAAAAGCCATAAAGATGTAATGGCATTAATTGAAACTTTTTCCAATGATGAATTGTTTTCTAAAAAAAGTTTTGCATGGACGGGAACATCAACATTGGGCGCTTATTGTGTTTCATCAACTTCAAGTCATTATGATTGGGGATTAAAAACAATAAAACCATTAAAGAAATTAGTGAAAAAATAAAAACAAAAAGTATTTAAAAAGAAAAATGAAAATACATTTTCTGTTATTATTATTGCTGCCTATTGTGTTTGCATGCAACACTGCAACAAAAAAAATACTTGACGATCAGAAAAATAAGTCGAAAACTATACATACCCCTCAAGATGTGGAAATATTTAAGGCTTTTATTACTCTTTTTCAGGATCAAAAAGATGCACCGGTGGCCGACATAGTAATAAAAGCAGGTATTTACCTTTTAAATACTCCTTATGCCGAACATACGCTCGAACGCGATACCGAACAGTTGGTAATTAACCTGCGCGAAATGGATTGCACTACTTTTGTTGAGAACAGTTTTGCCCTTGCGCGCACATTAAAGTCGGAGAAACATGAGTTTGAGCAGTTCGTAAAAGAACTTACGAACATGCGTTACCGTTATGGAAGGGTTAATGACTATACTTATAGACTTCATTACTTTAGCGACTGGATGTTTGTTAATACACAGAACAACTTGTTAAAGGATGTTACAAAAGATATTGCCGGTACTCCGCTAATTAAGGAAATAAATTTTATGAGTACTCATCCACATAATTATAAACAATTGACTGATGGTACATTAGTACCGGTAATTGCAGAGCAGGAAAAAGAAATATCAACTCGCGAAATGTATTTTATACCAAAAAACAAACTTACCGAAGTTGAAGACAAACTTATGAATGGTGATATTATTGCAATAACCACTTCAATAGAAGGCCTCGATGTGTCGCACACGGCACTTTTAATCAGGATAAACGATGCAATTCATATTTTACATGCATCATCAGCAAAAGGGAAGGTTGTTATTTCGGATGAAACGCTTCATGATTATTTAATGCAAAACAAACAGGCTACAGGAATAATGGTGGCAAGACCATTAACCATTCAATAATTGAGATATGAGAACTATACTCAATAACCCAGCTTGGTGGCAATGCCTTGGGATATTTATGTATGGCGATACATGGGAGAATAGAATTCATCATAATTTTAACTAAAATAAATTTGCAAATACAAAACATATTAGTACATTTGTGGGGTTCGTATTTTTTTGTTAAAAAATTATTGCTGTTTAGTGGTTAGGAGTTAGATGTTGGTTTGGGGTACATACGTATTTTGTTTTAAGAGGTTATTTTATTATATAATGATGTTCAGCACTAACAATTAATCACTTAAGCCTATGGGTTTGCAATAGGAAATCCCCCTGCCTCACCTAATTAATTCGTAATTCTTAATTGAAAAAATATACCGGTGAACTTAGTTGTTGATATAGGCAATTCACGTACCAAGTTTTCGTTATTCAGCAAGGGCAAAGTTATTATAACTGTACCTGTTAGCGAATTGTTGCCTGAACACATCATTTTACTTAAAAATGAACATCCGTTGCTGAACAAAGCCATTTTGTCTTCAGTTCGCGAATATCCCGACAGCCTTAAAGAAACGCTGCAAAACAATTTCGATACTTTTTTGGAACTTAACCACCAAACACTACTTCCTGTTGAAAACATGTATCTGTCGAAAGAAACACTTGGAAACGACAGGATTGCTGCAGCAGTTGGTGCAAACAATTTATACCGCAACACAAATTTACTTGTAATTGACGCCGGTACAGCATTGACTTATGACTTTGTAAACGATAAAAACCAATACCTTGGAGGTAACATTGCTCCCGGTCTTGAAATGAGATTTAAGTCGCTCCATTATTTTACCGGTAAACTCCCGCTCGTTGAGGCTCAAAGCCAGAATAAACTATATGGTTCAACAACAGAAGAAGCTATACTTGCGGGCGTTCAAAACGGTTTTATATACGAAGTTGATAAAACAATAGAAATGTTTAATGTTTTTTATGGTAATTTAAAGGTAATTATTACAGGTGGCAATGCCAATTTTTTTGATAAAGAACTAAAAAAACCTTTCTTTGTACATTCAAACTTAGTAGCTCAGGGCTTAAATAGCATATTAGAATATAATGAAAATAAATAACAAAGTCTGTTTTATTATAGGATTATTGTTTCCTGCAATGCTTTTTGCACAAAACAACAATAGTACAACTTCACCATATTCAAGGTTTGGTCTAGGCGACCTGCAAACAAGAAGTTTCGGCAGAACATTTGCAATGGGTGGCGCCTCGCTGGGGAGTAGAAATTCATTACAAATTAACATGGCAAACCCTGCTTCATACACAGTTGTCGATTCGTTGGCTTTCCTTTTTGAATTCGGATTAAACGGAAAACTGTCGAGTTACCGGACTAATACTACTAAGATGACAGCAAACGATGTTAATTTCAGATATTTATCTATGGGTTTCAGAATAACAGACAGGCTTGCCGCAAGTTTGGGATTAACACCATATTCTGACGTAGGATATGATATCAGAATTAATAACTACCTCGAAAATACAGGAAATTACGGTATTCGATATTTCGGTGACGGATCATTAACACGTTCTTATATAGGCTTTGCAATTAACCCGTTTAAAAATATCTCTGTTGGAGCCAACCTGAATTATCTTTTTGGAAATATTTCCAATAATGCCGAACTCTATTTTGATGCCTTAACCGACGATTGGTACAACAATGATTTCTATAATACCCGAAAAAATGAATACATAAGGGTAAGCCAGTTTGGTTTCGATTTTGGGTTGCAGGCAACAATACCGCTTGTAAAAAATCAGAGCATTACATTAGGGGCAGTCTTAGAAAATAAACCGGAATACGCTGCATACCGATCGGATATGATGCTCAAAAATTTAACAGTTATACCAAACCCTGACGACCCAGAACCAAAAAGCGACCAGGATACATTAAAATACAACGGCGAAGAAAAAGGTTCAATCCGGTTCCCGTTTACTTATGGGATAGGGGTTTCGTACGTAAAAACAGATGTTCTTGAACTGAATCTCGATTACTACCACCAATCGTGGTCGGAAGCAACTTTTTTTGGATCAATTAATCCTGTTTTAACAGATTTAAACAAATTTGCGGTTGGGGCAGAGTGGATACCCAACAAAAATTCAATAAGAAGTTATTCGCAAAGAATAGCTTACAGGGCAGGGTTTAAATACGAAGAATCTTACCTGAAACTTAACGGCCGGCAGATTAATGATTTTGGTATAAGTTTTGGTATCGGATTACCAATTTCCCGTTCCTATTCAACCATTAATGTGGCAGCCGAAATAGGGAAACGAGGAACAAGGAATGCAGATCTCATATCTGAAAGATATGTAAAACTGAATTTAAATGTAAATTTGCATGATATTTGGTTTCTTCAGACGAGATATGACTAAAAAAAAAATCTTGTTTACCGTACTGATTGTTTTTACTGCAATGTTTACGGAAGGCCAGCAGGTAATTAAAGGAACTGTTTTCATGAATGGGAAACCTGCGGCAGGAGTTGTAGTTAAAGCTCAGAGAGGAAGTGAAATCATGACCGGTTTCGATGGTAAATATGAAGTGCAGGCATATTCAAAAACAAAGTGGTTGGAATTCGTTTACATAGATCAAAATAAAAAATATAGTATTAATGGAAATTTGGAAGATGAAATAGATTTTTATTTTGATGACATTAAGCCTTTTGAGGCAGAACAGATTATAGATGTTTCTAACAACATTGCCGAAAAAAGTCAGGAACAGCTTATTAAAGAGCAAAATCAGGAATATATTGATGAATTATCGTCATATAGTAGTTTTTTCAAACAGGGAGATTATAATTCGGCGTTACCTCATTGGAAAAATATATACGGTAAATTCCCTAAATCGCACTTGAATATATACATTCAAGGGGTTAGGATGTATCAGACATTTATAGAAAAAGCATCTGCAAATGAAGAAAAAGAAAAACTCCTGCAGGAATTAATGGATATTTACGACAGAAGAATTGAATGCTTTGGTGACAGAGGTTATGTTTTGGGAAGAAAAGGTGTTGACTGGTTTCGATTTTATGTAACTAATCAAGAACTTGAAAGTGAAATTTTAAAAGATAAAATTAAAAACGGCTATGAATGGATTTATGAATCTGTTAAAATACAAGGAAATAAGTCGGAAGCGCCGGTTTTATTACTTTTAATGCGTATGTCAGTTGTACTTTCAGATTATGGCGAACTTGAAAAAACAAAAATTGTTTCAATTTACAATGAATGTAACACAATTATAAATGCCGTGATCAGTGAAAATACCGATGCCGGTCAGGTCTCAGCAATGAAAGAAATACAACCTTTGATTGAAACTGTATTCGACTCTTCCGGTGCTGCCAACTGCGATATTTTATTGAACATTTATGCTCCTCAATATAAAGAAAAAAGTAATGATGTAGAGTTCTTAAAAACTGTATTGCTCAGGTTAAGGCGTGCAAATTGCGATGAAAGCGACTTGTTTGCCATGGTTGCAGAAAAATTATATGAAATTGAGCCGTCAGCCTCAGCAGCTTATGATATGGCGCGTTTGCTGGTCAAAAAAAATGAAATGGTAAAAGCTAAAGAATACTATATACTTGCAATGAAGCATGAAGCTGATAAAGAATTGCTTGCAACTTATTATATGCAGTATGCAAAAATACTATACAACGAAAATGCCTATTCAGAAGCAAGAAACTATGCCAGGAAAATTCTCGAAATTAATCCGTCAAGTTGTGACGCAAAAATATTAATCGGTGATATTTATGTTTCTGCTTCCCGCTCATTCGATGGTACAAGTCTGGAAAAATCAGCCATTCTGTGGTTGGCTGTAGATTATTACAACTATGCAAGTTTGGATGAAGACTGTGCTGTTGAAGCTACACAAAAGATTAACGAATACAAAATATACTTTCCAAATAAGGAAGAAGTTTTCATGGAAGGATTACAAGAAGGAAATATTTATAAAATTGAAGGATGGATAAATGAAACTACCAAGGTACGCTTCTAAAATATTAAAAAGAATTAAACATGTTTGTATTACAGCTATTTTTATGGAGGCTGTAATGTTTTTAAGTTCATGCGAGAACAACATTGAACAAATAAAGGCTTTTGGCTTAACCGAAGCCATGCCAATTATTGAAGCTTCGAACTTCGAAACTGTTATAACCGACTCAGGTGTTGTTCGTTATTTTTTAAAGGCACCAAAGTTAATGCGGTTTGAAAACGAAAGAGAATCTTATTTTGAATTTCCCGAAGGTATAGAACTTATTAGATATAACGAGGATGGAGAAATTATTTCGAGTATAACAGCAAATTATGCCAAACAATTTGAAAAAGAAAAAAAATGGGAAGTCAAAAATAATGTAATTGCTACAAATATGCAGGGCGACACCCTTAAAACCGAACAACTGTTCTATACCGAACTTGAAGGCGAAATATATACTGATGAATTTGTCAGGATTATTCGTTCTGAACAAAATATTACCGGTGTTGGTTTTCAGTCTGATCAAACTTTACAAAATTGGAGAATCAGACAACCCAAAGGAAGTATTGATGTGAGTATGAATAATCAAAATTCAGAACAACCTGTTCAAAATGGAAACGATATAAATAATTCTGATGAAGCAGAATAGTCTTTAGATAATTTAGTATATATTTAAGTAAAGGTCTGTGAATGGCCGAGACCGATTATCTGATATTGGTTTATTTCTACAACAACGTAATACAATAGATTATTATATTTTAGTCAACTAAATTTAAAGAAATAATGACACGAGAAAAAATTTTAATCCGTTCTTCTTATTTTAGTGCGGCAGGCAATTTAATATTGTCAGTTGCTAAAATTGTAATCGGTATTCTTTCGGGTAGTCTTGCAGTAATCAGCGATGGTATTGATTCGGCTACAGATGTGCTTATTTCCTTTGTGATGATTTTCACTGCACACATTGTCAACCGTCCGCCTAACCGTAAGTACGTGTATGGCTATGAAAAAGCAGAAAGTATTGCAACAAAAATCCTTTCGCTGATAATTTTTTATGTAGGAATACAAATGCTTGTTTCGTCTATACAAAGTTTTTTTTCATATCAAACAAAGGTAATGCCTGCATTTATCGCAATTTACGTAACCGTTTTTTCTATATTCGGCAAACTCGTTTTGGCATGGTATCAATATAGACAGGGGAAAAAAATAAACAGTTCTATGCTCATATCAAATGCTGTGAATATGAGAAATGATGTACTTATTTCTGTCAGTGTTTTGATAGGTTTATGTTTTACATTTATTCTGAAAATGCCTATTCTGGATTCTGTTGCAGGTTTAATTGTAAGTATTTTTATTCTGAAATCGTCTGTAGGAATTTTTATGGACTCCAGTGTTGAACTTATGGATGGTGTGAAAGATGAAAGCGTGTATCAAAAGATATTTGAAGCAGTTGACATGACACACGGTGCAAGTAACCCACACCGTGTTCGTTCGCGTCAAATTGGCAATTTATATCTCATAGTGTTAGATATAGAAGTAAATCCGGCAATTACAGTTAAGGAAGCACATGATATTGTAGAAACAGTTGAGAATAATATTCGTCAAATGATAGAAAATGTGTATGACATTGTTGTTCATGTAGAACCGTTTGGTGTGTGCAATAAAAATGAAAAATTTGGAATAGATAAAAATTACCTGCTGTAGTTTTTAAGTTAACCATTAAACTCCCGTTCAGCTCTTCGCAGTACTTGCCGGAGTTCCGGTAAATCGGCATAGTTTCCAAGCTGTTTTTTTGTATAATGAATATTTCTTGCAGCAGTGTCAATTAATTAACTCTTTTTGAAATCTGAACCAATTCATCTGAATAAAAGCCATAAATTATTAATGTTGTATATTTTTGCCGGCAAATAGTTTGCAATGGCAATAGAAGTTTCAAAAAACGCAAAAGGATTGATTTTTGATTTAGACGGTACACTCTCTGATTCTCTTCAAGGTCATGTTTCAACATGGAATATGGTAGGCGAAAAATATGGGTTTGTATTTGATGTGAACATGATAATTGAGATGACCGGCAGGCCAACCATTGAATTTGCAAAAAAAATAGTTGAGCAGTTTGGTATTGCTGCCGACCCTAAAGATTTAGCTCAAACTAAGCAGGAAGCTTTTTGGGACCTTGCAAAAAGTTTACAACCCATTAACGAAGTAGTTTCAATTGTAAAAGAATATTACGGCAAATTACCAATGGCGGTTGGTACCGGCGCAGGGCGTAAAACTGCCCACATTCAGCTTGAAACACTTAATATTACCAAATATTTTAATGCTATTGTTTCGGCTGACGATGTAAGAAAGTATAAACCCGAACCGCATACCTTTTTAAAATGCGCAAGATTAATTGGTGTCGAACCGCAGTATTGCCAGGTTTTTGAAGATGGAGTACTTGGAATTATTGCTGCGCAAAATGCAGGCATGATGGTTACCGATGTGCGTCCATACATAAATTATGGCGCCTGGCTTTCTCAATAATAATTAATTTCTGTTGGCGAAACCACCTCAATTAAACTAATCCTGTTCTACTCCTATCATTGAGAGCTGTATTCGTTTACGTTCTATATCAACTTCTTTGATGCGTACTTTAATGTGTTGGTGTAACTTTACAATCTCGTTTGGGTTTGAAATAAAACGTTCCGCTAATTCCGAAACATGAACCAGTCCCGACTGTTTTACTCCAATATCAACAAAAGCTCCAAATTTGGTTATGTTATTCACAATACCGGGAACAACCATTCCTTCCTTTAAATCTGTTATTGAAAATATTCCGGTGGCAAATTCAAAAATTTTGATGTGTTTTCGTGGGTCGCGCCATGGTTTTGTAAGTTCTGTTTTAATATCGTTCAAAGTTGGCCATCCTATTTTTTCTGATATATATTTTTGAAAATCTATTTTTGAAACCATTTCCTGATTTTGAACCAAATCATTCAATTCACACTTTAAATCATTAGCCATTTGTTTTACAATTTTATATGATTCGGGATGAACTGCTGAATTGTCGAGTTGATTCTCAGCATTGGGAATACGAAGGAAACCAGATGCCTGTTCAAATGCTTTTGGCCCCATCCCTTTTACTTTTTTCAATTCTTCACGCGATTTAAATGCACCATTTTGTTTACGATACTCTATTATATTTTCAGTCAATTTCGGGCCAAGCCCCGAAATGTATGAAAGTAAATGTTGACTGGCTGTATTCAAGTTTACTCCCACCGCGTTCACACATAATTCAACCACCGAATCGAGACTTGTTTTTAGTTTATTTTGATCAACATCGTGCTGGTATTGGCCAACACCAATACTTTTCGGATCAATTTTCACGAGTTCAGCCAATGGATCCATAAGTCGTCGCCCAATTGATACAGCGCCGCGAACAGTTATGTCGTATTGAGGAAATTCTTTCCGCGCAACAGGCGAAGCAGAATAAACCGATGCGCCATCTTCATTAACAATATAAACCTGCAGTTTGCGATTATACTTGAGATTTTTTATAAATGTTTCCGTTTCGCGGCTCGCTGTTCCGTTTCCTATTGTAACGGCTTCAATTTTATACATTTCTAACATAGATGTAAATTTCTTTGAAGCCATTTTTTTATCATAATGAGACCTGTGAGGATGAATTGTTTCGTTATGCAGCAGGTTTCCCTGTTCATCAATACATACAACCTTACAGCCGGTTCGGTAACCAGGGTCAATAGCGATAATGCGTTTTTGCCCTAACGGCGGCGCAAGCAATAATTGTTTCAGGTTTTCAGCAAAAACTTTTATGGCTTCTTCGTCGGCTTTTTCTTTTGAAATATTTGAAAATTCGGTTTCAATAGAAGGATTAATTAAGCGTTTAAAACTGTCTTTTACAGCCAGTGAAACTTGTATTGAACATTCTGTGTTGCCTTTAACGAAAAAACGTTCCATATTTTCCAAAATATGTTCTTTATCGGAAGTAATTGAAACATGCAAAAATCCTTCATTTTCGCCCCGGCGCATTGCCAGCAAACGATGTGACGGGCATTTTTTAAGAGGTTCGTTCCATTCGAAATAATCACTGTATTTAACAGCTTCTTTCTCTTTTCCTTTTATTACTTTTGAGTAGATTAACGCATTCGAATCAAATTCGCGACGTACAATATTTCTTGCTTTTTCGCTTTCGCTGATCCATTCGGCAACAATATCGCGGGCGCCGGCAAGAGCATCTTCCACCGATCCGATTTTATCGTTCAAAAATGAATTTGCCCTGAACGAAATATCGTGTTCCATTTGTGCGATCATTATTTTTGCCAGCGGTTTCAGTCCATTCTCACAGGCAATCATAGCTTTGGTACGGCGTTTATGTTTAAACGGAAGATAAATATCCTCCAACTCAATTGCGTTAAAACAGTTTTCAATACACAATTTTAACTCAGGCGTAAGTTTTTCCTGTTTTTCTATGATTTTCAAAACAGTTTCCTTGCGTTTTTCAAGTTCTGTAAATTTTTCGTTCAGTTCCTTAATCTGTGCAACCTGAACTTCATTAAGATTATCGGTACGTTCTTTTCTATAGCGCGATATAAAGGGAACAGTAGCGCCTTCATTTAATAAATATATAGTATTGAGAACTTGGAAAGACTTAACACCAAGGTTTTGTGCTATAATTTCGGTAATTTTTACATTCATTATTTTAAATTTCTGAAAAGTAAAGTTAACAAAAGATGTGTTGAATATAAGTTGATTTAGAAACTGTTTTTGAATTTCAGGAAAACAGGGAAAAGTAATTGATAATTGACAATGGACAGTTGATAGTTGACAATTAGCAATTAATAATTAAGAGGGAGAGGATGCGCACCGTCACTGCGAGCTTGCGAAGCAGTCCACAACAATTAACAGCTTACAATGGACAATTGTTAATTAACTGTCCATTGTCAATTCCCCCCGCCACCGTCGCTCCGCGCAGGCCTGCACAGAAGTTTCACGACTCTGTGAAAGTATTGTGCAGGGGTGCACAGGGGTATCACAACTCCGTGAAAGTATTGCGCAGGGCTGTTTGGAGGTTTCGCAAGTTCGCGAAAGCACAAACGTGCGCACATTTGTCAAAAATACTGTCTTTGCAGGCACGAAACAGACGAAATATACCTAAATTGCGCCTGCGGGAGTGTTCAAAATAACCATCGGGCGCACCCAAAAGACTGACACGCATCCCGCCCCC
>JAITWJ010000005.1 GCA_031285325.1 Bacteroidales bacterium | reverse complement strand
CATTGGCGATGCCAGACGGTTCTATCTCGGTGTGGGTGCTGCCTTCAGCGAGTACAACGTACACCGGTTCCCGATCGGCGGCATTCTGAAGGGCGATTTCGGCCATCAGGGTTCACTCTGGAACGCGGGCATTACCACGGGCTACCGCCTTCCGCTGGCCGGACAGCTGGCGCTGGACTTCAACCTTGGCCTTGGCTATACGTCTTTCAGTTACGAAACGTTCAATATCATAAACCGTACACGCTACTACGGAGGGAAGAAACTCTCGAAAGATTTCTGGGGCCCGACGCAGGCCGGCGTAAACCTGGTTTGGACAATTAACAATAAATAATTTACCGTTGACAATTAACAATAAATAATTAACAGGAATGCAGGTGCGGCCATCGCGGCCGTTCCAATACCATTAACCATTGAATATATGAAACATCTGATTAATAATATACATAAGAACCTTTTCCGCGCGCTTATTGCCCTTACGTCTTTTGCGGCGGTACAGGGATGCGTGTTCGACCCTATCTACGACCTTGGTTCGGTATCCATCCGGTACTTAGACTCCGCCACGGGCGAAGAAATCCAGCCCTCAACACCCCACGGCGGCCTTCCTGCGGGAAATTACGCCTATACCCATCCCGACATTGCAGGCTGGTCGTTCAACTCGGAAAAGAGCGATTCGGGCAAGGGCACGATCGGCTATGGCGAAAACGTTACCGTCAAATTTTACTACGACCGTCAGAAACAATCGATCACCATCCGCTACCTCGATGCCGCCACGGATGAAGAAATACAGCCTTCGGTAACCCACAGCGATGTTCCTGCGGGGCCTTACAGCTACACCGCCCCCGACATTGCAGGCTGGGCGTTCAACGCCGAAAAGAGCGATCCGGGCAAAGGCACGATTACGGCGGGCGAAAGCATCGTAATCCGTTTCTACTACGACCGGTTGAAGCAGTCGATTACTATCCGCTACCTCCACTCTGCCACGGATGAAGAGATCCGGCCTTCGGTAACCCACAGCGATGTTCCGGTGGGGCCTTACAGCTACACCGCCCCCTACATAGACGGCTACACGTTTAACGCCCAAAAGAGCGACCCGGGCAAGGGAACGATTGCGGCAGGACAGAGCATCGTAATCCGGTTCTACTACGATGAGTGGCTGCCCGATCCTGTATTCCAGACTATCACCATCCGTTACCTCGACTCCGGAACGGATGAAGAGATCCTATCACCCGTAATCTACGACAACGTCCCTGTAGGGCCGTACAGCTATACTCACCCGGACATCGAGGGCTACAGGTTCAATGTGGATCGGAGCGATTCCGGATCGGGAACGATCGGCGAGGGCGAGAACATTACCGTCACGTTCTACTACAACCGGCTGGTTACGCTCGTGATAGTACATATGCTCCAATCAGATGCCGGAGGATACGACCTTCTGACGTCGAGGGTCGTTAAGCATGTAATCGGAGAGACTATCGTCGGCTCCGAATGTGCTTATGATATTCCGGGATATTCATTCGATTACTCCGATCCTGCTGAAATTACGATTACGGAAGATACGGAGGATAATCAAAGGATTACCCTTTATTATGGTAAGGATAACACCTGATGATAATTGTTCCGGGCGGCGGAGATATTTATATGCCGCCTGTTAGTAAAAAGCCCGCCTGCATTTCAACGCAGGCGGGCTTTTGAATTTTATCTCTCTTTTCATGCCCCCTCTAACCTGCATTATTCATACTTAAAAAATCAGCGAGAGACCCGGAGGGCTGAATCTCCATAACCGCACAGCGAGCGAAGTGTTGCCTGCGGCAGTACTACCGAATTGAATAAAAAAAAGGCTCAATGATATTTTCATTGAACCTTTTGTGGGGAGTGATGGATTCGAACCACCGAAGGCATCGCCAATAGATTTACAGTCTACCCCATTTGGCCACTCTGGTAACTCCCCTAATTTTTTTGAGCCGAATCACAGATTCGAACTGTGGACCCCGAGATTACAAATCACGTGCTCTGGCCAACTGAGCTAATTCGGCCTGTATTACTCAAAATAAATCTTTATCAAGAACGGCTATAGTTTTAAAAAGCGGCGGCGCAAAGTAAAACATTAATTTTTAAAAATGCAACACTTTCCAACTTTCTATCATTTTTTTAACTTAAAAAGGGCAAGCTCCCTGCGTCGCACCGCTACAACCGCCTACCCTTGCTGCCTTCCGACCCTGGGGGGGTTCAACAGGAGCTGGTCGCGCAGGACTTGCCTTGCCACAAAGGTAAAAATTTTTGAATTACCTCCAAATAAAAATATTCCACAGTAATTTTTATGTTACATTTTTAATAACACTAAAACCGTACTGGAACAATAAATCTGAAATTTTTGAGCGATTAAAGGCAGTTTCACAGTTTTCCAGGCAGAGTGATGTTTTGCTGTTAGTAAGTAACATTTTGAACTGCCAATAATGACGGGATTAAATTTTTATATTAGTCGTACAGATTTTCAACACGCGATACGTTATCAATTCCTTTAATTTTCTGTAGCTGGCTAATAAGTTTGTTTAGGTCTTCGGTGTTATGGATGTACAAGAACAGTTCGCCTTCGAAAATACCTTCGGTTGTATCGAATTTTATTGAACGCATATTAATGTTGTTTTCCTTCGATATAACGTTGGAAACTTCGTTAACTATTCCAACGCGGTCGAAACCGTTAATATGAATCCGGCTTAAATATGATTGCTTTTTAAATTTAGTCCACTCGGCAGTAACTATAAGTTCTCCTTTGCTTGAGAGTAATTTTTCTGCCTCTTTACAGCCAATTTTATGAATAATTACATGATCGTCGGAACTCAGGTAGCCAATTACTTTTTCTCCCGGAATCGGGTTACAGCACTTTGCCAGCGAAAAATCGATATTGTCGTGGCCCTCTTTCAAAATGAATGGTTTTTGTTTGTCGATTTTTTTCGTGCTGTTTTCAATTTCTTCTTCTATATCTTTTTCAACTTCTTCAACTTCTTCTTCTTTTTTCTTTTTACTGAAAGTAATATTCCAGTATTTTATGAGTTTGTTTTGCGATTTCTTTCCAAGTATTTGACTCAGCTCATTTAATTCGAGGAAACCCATGCCTACCTCCGAGTATAATTGTTCTTTATTGTTCAGGTTGTAGTGGGCAATTATTTTTTTCAGGTTATTGAAGGTAAGCGGTACGTTTTCTTTTTTTATTGCTTCTTCAACAATAATTTTTCCTTTTTCTATATGCTTGTTTTTTTCAAGTTTAAATGCATCTTTAATCTTTGTCCTGGCTTTTGTTGAAGTTGTATATTTCAACCAATCGAGTTTTGGTGTCTGTTTCTCTGATGTTAATATTTCAATTTGGTCGCCGTTTTCGAGTACATGTGTTATTGGCAAAAGGTTTTGGTTTATTTTTGCTCCGATGCATTTATTGCCTAAATCGGAGTGGATTTCGTATGCAAAGTCGATTACTGTTGATCCTTTTGGCATGAAATACATATCTCCTTTAGGAGTAAACACGTTTATTTCGTTGTCGTAAAGGTTTAATTTGAAATCGTTTAAAAACTCAAAAGCATCAGATTCGGGGCTTTGCAGATGTTCTCTTATTTTTTCAATCCAGTTTTCGAGTTCTGCTTCGTAAACGCTTATGTCTTTGTAGCGGTAATGTGCGGCAAAACCATGTTCGGCAATTTCGTCCATGCGTTCGGTGCGTATCTGAACTTCAACCCATTTCCCTTGTGGGCCCATAACGGTAACATGCAGCGATTCGTAACCATTAATTTTAGGTATGGTAATCCAGTCGCGAATACGATCGGGTTTTGGTTTGTAAATATCGGTAACTGTAGAGAGTACGTCGAAACACTGGCGTTTCTCCGATATTTCCGGTTTTGGTTTTATTACAATTCTAATAGCCATCAGGTCGTAAACTTCGTTGAATGAAACACCTTTATTTTGCATTTTCTGCCAAATGGAATAGGTTGATTTCAGTCTGTGCGATATGGTAAATTCTACATTTTCTTCGTTTAGTTTTTCTTTTATTGGTTTAATGAATTTATCTATCAGGTAGTTTCTTTTTTCTTCCTGATTATGCAGCATGTATCGTATTTGATTATATTCGTTGGGGTGTTTATGCTGGAAACTAAGTTCTTCCAGTTCGTGTTTTAAGGCATACAAACCGAGCCTGTGAGCAAGCGGAACATATAAAAACAGGGTTTCGCCGGCAATTTTAATTCTTTTTTGCGGCATCATTGAGTCGAGAGTTTGCATATTGTGCAATCTGTCGGCTAACTTAATCAGTATTACTCTTACATCATCAGAAATTGTTGTCAGTATTTTCTTGAGTGAAAGCGCTTGCCGTGAATCGAAGTCGCCCGATATTTTGGTAAGCCCGTCAACTATGTGGGCAACTTTTTCGCCAAACATATTCTCTATGTCGGCAACAGTATATTCCGTGTCTTCCACAACATCGTGCAGCAGAGAGGCCACAATAGAGGTTGCCCCGAGCGCTAAATCTTTTGCCACAATTTTTGCAACAGCTATGGAATGGATAATGTATGGTTCGCCCGATTTTCGTTTTATTCCCTCGTGTGCAGCATTGGCAAACCGGAAAGCTTTTTCGATGCGCGCCAAACGTTCTTCATCAAATTTTTCATGAATTACTTTCAAAAAATCCTGATAACGGTCTTCAATATGCCTTATTTCTGCCTGTGTGAAAAGTTGCATGCCAATTCAATTTACTTCTGTTATAATGAATAACCACCTGTTCTGTAAAAAACTATGAATATATAAATTATATTGTGATACATGTATTTTCGCCCGATAAAATATCTCTTTTTTTTACATCCAATAAACATTGAATAAACAATAAACAGGCTAAGTACATTGAAATACCGCAATAGGACAGTATTTTTTTACCATTAAAATTATACGCTAACCCTGAAATTAAATTTAAAGAACCACCAATTACGTGTAATTGCAATCCGAACAGTCGGAAACACTTTTCAAAGGCTAAAACCTACTTTCCGAGCAGTCGGAAACACGTTTCAAAGGCTAAAACCTACTTTCCGAGCAGTCGGAAACATATTTCAAAGGTTAAAACCTACTTTCCGAGTTGTCGGAAACCACCATGAAGCAGTTCATTGAAGGGTTCAAAAAAAATTGTCGGGCAAAAGACACATTTAATTATATGCCCGAAAAAAAACTTATCTTCGGGAAAAATTTGAAGAGAAACATACACTTTTATTTTTGATAATTTATTATGAATACATTCGGAAGGCTTTTCAGGTTAACGTCGTTTGGCGAGTCGCACGGGGCAGGAATTGGTGGAATTATTGACGGTTGCCCTGCCGGACTGGAATTAGATATAAATTTGATTAATGATGATTTGGTGCGGCGGAAACCCGGCCAGTCGAAAATTACCACTCAACGGCAAGAACCCGATCAGGTAGAGTTTCTTTCGGGCATATTTGAAGGTAAAACACAAGGTACGCCTATTGCTTTCGTGGTTTGGAATAAAAATCAGCATTCGGCCGATTATAACAACCTGAAAGATGTTTTCAGGCCTTCGCATTCCGATTATACATACACTCAAAAATACGGAATATACGATTACCGCGGCGGCGGCCGTTCGTCGGCACGCGAAACCATAGCGCGCGTAGTTGCCGGCGCTGTTGCCAAACAAATTCTTGCCGTAAAGGGAATTACGGTTAATGCTTATGTTTCTCAGGTTGGCAGAATAACTTTAGATAAGGCTTACTATGAACTTGACCTTTCAAGAACCGAAGAAAATATTGTTCGCTGCCCCGATGCCGAAACGGCTGAAAAAATGATTGCCTGTATTGAGGCGGCAGCTAAAAACCGCGATACAGTTGGCGGCGCTGTTACGGCAGTGGTAAAAGGCGTGCCTGCCGGATGGGGTGAGCCTGTTTTCAACAAACTCCACGCCGACATAGGTTTTGCCATGTTAGGCATTAATGCCGTAAAAGGCTTTGAATACGGTTCGGGCTTTGAAGGAGCAAAAATGAGCGGCTCGGAACATAACGATGTTTTCATTAATACGGAAAAAGGTATTCGCACAAAAACAAATAATTCGGGAGGAATACAGGGAGGTATTTCAAACGGCGAAGATATTTTTTTCAGGGTATATTTTAAACCCGTTGCCACACTGTTGAAAGAACAGCAAACTGTTAACAGCAGAGGCGATGAAATTACCATTAATCCAACAGGCAGGCACGACCCATGTGTACTGCCGCGTGCCGTACCCATTGTAGAGGCTATGGCCGCAATGGTATTAACCGACCACTTTTTGATGAGCAAACTTAATACAATTGATAGTTAGGAGTGGCAGGAATAATTATTGATAGCAAAAAAAATTGCACATAACGAATAAATGGTTACCTTTGCAGTATAAAACGGGGTGTGGCGCAGTTGGCTAGCGTGCCAGCATGGGGTGCTGGTGGTCGTCCGTTCGAGTCGGATCACCCCGACAAACGAAGCAACTTGTTAATATGGCAGGTTGTTTCGTTTTTTTGTATTAACCGGATGAACCGCCTGGCGAAGTATATTCACAAGTTATCAAAGAAATAAGAGCTTATTTTTTCCATCAAATGCAGTTGGCCTTTTCCCTGTACATTATGCCGTTGTGCAGGATATACGAAGAAATCGACCTGTTTCCCCTGTTCAATACATTCGTTTAAGAACTTTATACTGTGCTGCATTACCACAATATCGTCTTGCATACCATGAACGAGCATTAGTTTTCCCTGCAGTGTTGAGACATGATTAAGCATATTTGTTTCGTAATATCCTGTGGGGTTTTCCTGTGGCGTATCCATATACCGTTCGCCGTACATAATTTCGTACATGCTCCAGTCAACAACCGGTGCGCCGGCAACGCCAACTTTAAATACTCCCGGGTTACGCAGCATAAGGTTCAGTGTCATAAAACCGCCGTAACTCCACCCATGAATGCCAATTCGTTCTGTATCCACATAAGGCAACGATTTCAGATATGAAATACCTTTCATTTGGTCTTCCGTTTCCAAAACACCCAGTTTCCGGTGAACAGATTGCTCGAAATCACGCCCGCGATTGGGAGTTCCACGGTTATCTACAGTAAACGATATATAACCTTTCTGTGCCAGATAATACTGCCAAAGACTGGCCTGGTTTTGCCATTTTTCGGTTACCATTTGTATGTGAGGCCCACCGTAAACATAAACTATTACAGGGTATTTTTTTGAAGGGTCGAAATTTACAGGCAGTATTAAACGACCATACAATTCTGTTTCTCCATCTGCCGAAAGAATGGTAACCAGTTTGTTTTCACCTAACTCATAATCAATAAAAGGAGTTTTTGCCGTAAATATATTCCTGTTTTTCATGTTTCCGGTAACAATTATATCAACATTATTCGGAGTGTTTGCCCCATTCCGGCTATCTATCACAAAACCACCTTCAGGACTAAGCAATCCACTATGGAAACCTCCGGCAGATGTTAATTTATTTGTTTTTCCGGTTTCTATTTCTACACGGTAAATATGGTTCTCAAGTGGGCTTTCTTTCGTTGCCTCAAAAAACAAATATTTTTCCTTTATGTCGAACCCCAGAACATTTGTTACTTCCCATTTCCCTGAAGTAACCTGCCGTACATATTTCCTGTCGATATTGTATTTGTAAATATGATTCCATCCGTTGCGGCGGCTTAGCCAGTAAAATTCTTTATTATTGACTTTTGAGAATAGGACAGGGGAGAGCGGTTCCACATATTTTTCATCTTTTTCTTCAAAAATGGTTAATTTCTTTTCACCTGAAAGTATATCGTAAATATTCATTTGCATGTTATCTTGCCTGCGGTTCAATTCAGCAATATAAATCGTTTCTTCGTTTGGAGACCAGGCAATATTAGTAAGGTACATGTTTTGCGAATTGCTGGTATTCATAAAAACAGTATTCTCATTTTTGATATTGAATATGCCAAGTTTTACCTGCTCGCCTGTTAGTCCTGCCATGGGGTATTTTAAAGTATTGTATTCAGCCTGACGTGTAGTGTAATTTACCAATGGATAGTTTTGTATACCTCTTTCGTCTTTCCTGTAAAAAGCAATAAAATTTCCGCAGGGCGAAATAAAAATACCGCCTTCAATACCAAATTCATTGCGATGTACCGCTTTCCCGTTTACAATTCCGTTACCGCCGTCGTTTGTAATCTGAATTGTTCTTCCATCAGAAAAAGCCGCAAATAAATTATCACCAACAGTGAAAGCCACCAGTTTACCCAGTGCACTAAATACAGGGTTTTCGGTATTTTCAGGCAATTCAATTGTATAAACTATCTGTTTTTGCCTCAAATTTATAACTACAAAAAAATTATTGCTGTAAATTAGTATTTCATCTGTATTCAGCCATTTATACGCAGTGAAATACATGTGCCGAATGTCGGTTTCGTTTTTTATTATTTCGTTAATTTCATCAAGCGAAACCAATTTGGTCTGAATACCGGTATTCACATTTTCACCCCAAAGTGTGTTGTCTTTCATAAAGGTGAAAGTTGTTTCATTCTGCCAAGTAATCCCATTTAATGTTTCTGGTACGAATTTATATGCTCCTAATGTGGCATCGAACAAAGTCAATTGTTTTGGCTGCCCTAATGCAAATTGCGACAGAAATAAAAAAAGTATGGTAATTTTCTTCATTTTTAGTAAATATCGGAATTATTTAATATGATGAACAAAAATAAGAAAGGCTGTCTCAAAAATAAGACAGCCTTTCTTAAGCTACTACTACGAGTATAAATTATCTTTTATGCCTCGGTTCATCAGAAACAGTTAATTTTTTCCGCCCTTTGGCACGACGTGCCTTTAGTACTTTCCTGCCGTTTGCGGTTGACATTCTTTCCCTGAAACCGTGCTTGTTACTCCTTTTTCTATTTGATGGTTGAAATGTTCTTTTCATCTATATTCAATTTTTCGTGTTATCTCTCTATAATTTTTCGGAGTTGCAAAGATAGTTTTTTTTTTTTTAACCAAAAACTTATTCGTTATTTTTATGCTATGTTATGAAAATAAAATATAACACTCAAATAATTTTAAGATTGATTTTTTAATATAATTTTACTGTACATTTGAGCGCTCAATTTTTGAATATCTGGATATAGACAGGAGTATATATTCTAGTAAATACAACAGATGATTGTGATTTTAAAAATGTACAAACTATTTCTCATAAGTTATATGCACAATTCTAATATGTGTATGCGTTGGCGGTTTTAACCGCCGTTTGATTGTGAGTTATAAAAAATCATTAGTAAAATAAAAAGAAATGTATGTGGTCCGGTTATTTTTTATCCATCGGTGCTGCTGTTTCAATATTTCTATTTCATAAAAAATGTCAAAAAATGAAAACATACGAGGAAATTAACCTAAAAATAAAATCCGGCAAAGCGGTTGTTCTTACCGCTGAAGAAGTGTCGAGAATGGCTCTTGAAGTCAGCCCTGAAGAGATTGTCGAAAAAGTTGATGTGGTTACTACTGCTACATTTGGAGCTATGTGTTCGTCGGGAGCAATTATCAATTTTGGCCATGCCAGTCCACCTATCAGAATGGAAAAAATTAATTTAAACGGAGTTCCGTGTTATGAGGGTTTAGCAGCCGTTGATTCATATATTGGCGCAACAGCCTGTTGTCCGGATAATCCTGCATACGGAGGCGCCCATGTAATACAGGATTTGCTGGAAGGGAAAGATGTTGTTCTGGAAGCTTGGGGTAAAGGTACCGACTGCTACCCGAGAAAACACATTAAAACCACCATAAATATCAATACAATTAACGAATTTATCCTTTTCAATCCGCGCAATGCTTATCAGAATTATAATGTGGCTGTTAACACCACTCATAAAATGATACATACATACATGGGAACTTTGTTGCCGAATATGCGCAATGCAACCTATTCAACATCAGGCGAATTAAGCCCGCTGTTAAACGATCCGGAGTTCAGGACTATCGGAATAGGAACCCGTATTTTTTTAGGTGGCGCCCAAGGCTTTGTTGCATGGCCGGGTACGCAATTTCATACAACAAGGCCTAAAAACGAACTTGGGATACCGGTTACCAATGCGGCCACTATAGCTGTTATTGGTAATTTAAAGGAAATGTCGCCCGAATATATCAAGGCGGCATATTTCGAAAAATATGGTGTGAGCCTTTTTGTAGGCATTGGCATACCTATTCCTGTACTCGATGTTGACATAGCTAAAAGAGTTTCGGTAAATAACAGCCAGATTCAAACTTCTGTACTCGACTATGGAACCGTAGGTATGCCTAAGTTGGGAGAAGTTTCTTACGAAGAACTCCGTTCGGGTTCAATAAACGTAAACGGAACAAAAATCAGGACGGCCCCAGTTTCGAGCCTTGCTAAAGCACGAAAAATTGCGGAAGAACTGAAATTACAACTGCAATGCGGCGAGTTTGAAATAAGCAAGCCTGTTCAGCTTTTTAAAAAAAATACATCATTGAAAAGTTTAAAAGAAACGGAGGCAAATAATGATTAAAAAAAGATATATATTGAATTTTCCTCCTGAAAGTGGAGATAAACCGCTCAGTTATTGTCTTGTAAAAGATTACGACATTAGTATTAATATACTTAAAGCCGAAGTATATCCCGGAAAACGAGGTAGCCTTTTACTCGAACTACAAGGAAAGAAAGAAAATATCCAAAAAGGGGTGGAGTATCTAACTGCCCAAAATATTATTTGCGAACCACTTGAAAAACGAATCCATTTTCAGGAAGAAAAATGTATTGATTGTGGTAACTGTACAGCAGTTTGTTTTGCCGGTGCGCTTACTATGGATAAAGTTAACTGGAAACTTGATTTCGACAAGGAAAAATGTGTTGTTTGTGAACTTTGTATCCCTGCATGCCCTCTAAAGCTTTTTTATATTGATTTTAGTTAGGAATGTTTGTTGAGCGTAAATACAGGCAGCAGTTTAACATACAGCGTTTTACCTCGTTCGAAATAAAATACTGCGAAACAGACCTGTGGATTGGCATTGATCCGGCATCTTTTCGTACGGAAATGCAAGAGATGGTTTTGGGAAGAATAAAGGAGCTTCGGCAAAAAATGGACGATTATATTCTGACCGAACCTTTGTTTAAAAAAACCATGAACCCATTTCTTCCTTGCGAAAATTCTCCGATTGAAGCTAAAGAAATGGCCGCCGCCGCCGAAAAGGCAGGTATTGGGCCTATGTCGGCTGTGGCGGGACTTTTTGCCCGCGAAGCCGGTGAGGCCATTTTGCGAAATTTTTTAGTAGAAGAAATGGTTATCGAAAACGGTGGCGACATTTTTGTTTTGTTGAAAAAAGAATTGGTTCTTTCAGTGTTTGCGGGAAATTCACCTCTTTCAGAACGAATCGGACTGGCAATTCCCGAAGGGCTTGGGAAATTTGGAATATGCACTTCGGCAGGAACAGTAGGGCATTCGTTCAGCGACGGAAAAGCTGATGCCGTAATGGTTATTTGCAGCGATGTACTGTTAGCAGATGCTTTTGCAACAGCTTTCGGGAACAAGGTAAAAACGCCAGACGATGTTGAGAAAGTTATAAACATGGCTGAAAAAATACCTGAAATACTTTCCTTACTTATTATTTGCGAAGATAAAATAGGCGTTAGAGGAAATTTTGAATTACGATTGCTGAAATAAACACACCATAAACTTATATAATTCCAATTTGGAAGAATTTATATTTCCGGCGAAAAGGCTCTTCCTTATACAGTAAACCGGTTCTCTACTGTTTATAACTGTCAATTACCCCCGTGCTGTGGTTTCACAGGGTGGTGAAAGTAGTTTCACGCCCATTGGCGTCACTGCAAGGAGCGGAGCGGCGAAGCAATCCAGAACAATTAACAGCCCTGCCTGAAGGGGACTTTGCCGCCCAACTGTTCCCCCTTTAGGGGGCGGGGGGTAATTATCGATTGTCCATTATCAATTGTTTTTCCCTGTTCCCTGAAATTCAAAACAGTTTCAAGTATAATTTAAAAAGAAATCAATTTATTTTTATGCACAATCATCTCTTCCGGATAATTTGGGTAATATTTCGACAGGCGTTACACACAATTTTTAAAATAAATCAAAATGAAAACTATTTTTTTGTTACTTAGCACTAAATAGTATATTATAAAGTAAGTATCTTTTTAATATTACCATATAATTAAAACAGGCGCACTGCAAAATGCGCAACAAGCGATATGAAAAAAAACATATATAAAGAATTAGAAAACCGTGTTATTGTTTTAGACGGCGCAACCGGTTCATTAATACAGGAATATAATCTCTCGGAAGAAGACTGTCGTGGTGATTTACTAAAGAATTATGCGTTCGACCAGAAAGGTAATAACGATATACTCGCGCTTACCAAACCCGAAACAATAAGAGAAATACACACTCGCTATTTAGAGGCCGGCGCCGATATTATACTTACAAATACATTTAATGCCAACTGCATTTCGCAGAGCGACTACCATACAGAACATCTTGTTTATAAAATGAATAAAGCCTCTGCAAAAATTGCGATGGATGCTGCCATGTTATTTACAGATAAGAATCCGCACAAACCTCGTTTTGTAGCCGGTTCGCTCGGGCCAACAAATAAAACACTCTCACTGTCGCCAGATATAAACGACCCCGGGTTTCGTGCCGTTTCTTTCGACGAGGTAAAAAATGCCTACCGCGAACAAATAGAAGGCTTGCTTGATGGTGGAATTGACTTGATTATGATTGAAACCGTGTTTGATACCTTAAATGCCAAAGCTGCCATTTTTGCTGTCGAAGAAGTAATGGAAGCCCGTAATATCAAACTCCCCGTAATGATATCCGGAACAATTGCTGATGCCAGTGGACGTACTCTTTCAGGGCAAACACTTGAGGCTTTTTTGAACTCCGTTTCGCATGCCGATTTACTGAGCATAGGTTTGAATTGCTCGCTTGGAGCTACCGAAATGCGCCAATACATAAAAGAATTGGCGGCAAAAGCGCCGTTTTATATAAGCGCTCACCCAAATGCAGGCTTACCAAATCAGTTTGGCGGTTACGACGAAACCCCCGAAATTATGGCCGGTTACATCAAAGATTATCTCGACAACTGCTTCGTAAATATTATTGGCGGTTGTTGCGGAACTACGCCGGCACATATTCATGAATTTGTAAAATTAGCTGAAACTGCAAAACCTCATACTGTAAATCATGCCGACACCAATACACATTTAAGCGGACTTGAACCTGTTACCATAACCAAAAACACAAATTTTGTCAACATTGGCGAACGCTGTAATGTAGCAGGATCGCGCAAATTTGCAAAGTTAATTTTAGAAAAACAATACGAAGAGTCGCTTTATATTGCCCGTGCACAGGTAGAAGATGGCGCACAGGTAATAGATGTGAATTTCGATGACGGTATGCTCGATGCAGAGAAAGAAATGAAAACTTTCTTAAACCTTTTAATGGCTGAACCCGATATTGCAAAACTCCCTGTAATGATCGACTCTTCGAAGTGGAATGTTATTGAAACCGGATTGAAATGCCTTCAGGGTAAGGCAATCGTAAATTCCATAAGTTTAAAAGAAGGCGAGAACGTTTTTATTGAGCAGGCAAAGAAAGTGAAAAAATACGGCGCTGCTGCCATTGTAATGGCATTCGACGAAAAAGGTCAGGCTGATAATTTTGAACGGCGAATAGAAATTTCTAATAGGGCATATAAAATTCTTACCGAAAAGGTACAATTCCCCCCTCAGGATATTATTTTCGACACCAACGTACTAACAATAGGAACCGGAATAGAAGAACATAATAATTATGCTGTCGATTTTATAGAATCGGTACGATGGATTAAACAAAATCTGCCACACGCCAAAACAAGCGGCGGCATAAGCAATGTATCTTTTGCATTCAGAGGAAATAATATGGTACGCGAGGCAATACATTCTGTTTTTCTTTTTCATGCCATTAAAGCCGGGCTCGATATGGGTATTGTTAATCCGGGAATGTTGCAGATATATGATGAAATTCCTTTGGATTTTCTTGAAAAAATTGAAGATCTTGTACTGAACCGCAGAGCTGATGCAACCGAACGGTTACTAAATTACACTCAAAATTTAAAAACAACAGAATCAAAAGAAGAAAAAAAACACGACTGGCGCGAACTGCAGCTTGAAAAACGGATTGAATATGCACTGGTTAAAGGTATTCCGGAATTTATTGACGAAGATATGGCCGAGGCAGTTAAAATATATAAACCGGCTTTAACGATTATTGAAGGGCCGCTTATGGATGGAATAAACACCGTGGGCGATTTGTTTGGTTCCGGAAAAATGTTCCTCCCCCAGGTAATTAAATCGGCTCGTGTAATGAAAAAAGCTGTGGCATACATTCTTCCATTTATAGAAGCCGACAAACACACATACAAAACGGCCAATAATCGGAAAAAAGTTTTAATGGCTACTGTAAAAGGCGATGTACACGATATAGGAAAAAATATTGTAAGCGTTGTTCTCGGTTGTAATAACTACGAAATTATCGACTTGGGCGTAATGGTTCCTACCGAGAAAATTATCGACACTGCTATTGCCGAAAAAGTTGACGTTATAGGATTGAGCGGATTAATTACCCCTTCACTCGAAACAATTGTTGATGTTGCCAAAGAAATGGAACACCGCAAAATCGACATCCCCATTTTAGTGGGCGGTGCAACAACTTCAAAAATTCATACAGCTGTAAAAATAGCCCCCGAGTACTCGCACCCCGTTATATATGTAAAAGACGCATCGTTGGCAGTAAGCGTGGTTTCTAATCTTGTAGCAAAGAATAACGAATTTATTGAATCGGTAAAAAAAGAATATGCCGAAATTCGTGAATTTCAGGAACAGCGTAAAACAAAAGAATACATTTCACTGGAACAGGCACGTATAAATAAATTTCAAACCGGCTTGATTAATACCCCTGTTCATAAACCAAATTTCACAGGAGTAAAACTTTTGACTGATTTTCCTGTTTCAGAATTGATAAAATACATCGACTGGATGTTCTTTTTCCATACATGGGGGCTTAAAGGCCTGTACCCGCAAATTATGGACGATGAAAAACAGGGAGAAACCGCACGGAAACTATATGCCGAGGCTAATGATTTTTTAAATGAAATTATTGAACAAAAAATGTTTCAGGCCAATGCTGTTTTCGGAATTTGGCCTGCAAACTCCTGTGGCGACGATATAATTCTTTTTGAAGACGAATCCCGCAAAAAAGAGATAGGCAGATTTTACAATCTTCGCCAGCAGGAACTCAAACAAGAAAATACTGCAAACTTATGTCTTTCAGATTTTGTGGCTCCGCTCGAATCGGGCAAAATTGATTATTGCGGAGGGTTTGCAGTAACTACAGGAATAGGCATCAACACTTTTAAAGAAAAATTCAGGAACGAACATAACGACTACAAAGCCATTATGCTTGAATCGTTGGCCGACCGCATGAGTGAAGCATTTGCCAAATGGCTGCACATAGAAGTCATGAAAAATTACTGGGGTTATGTTTCCTGTGGAAATATTAATTCTGACGATTTATTAAAGGCAAATTACCCCGGAATTAGACCGGCAATTGGCTATCCGGCATGTCCTAACCACATTGAAAAGGAAAATCTTTTCACTCTTTTACATGCAGAAAAAGCCGGAATAACATTAACCGAACATTTTGCAATGCACCCAAGCTCTTCCGTTTCAGGATATTTCTTTGCTCATCCCGAATCAAAGTATTTTAGTTTGGGAAAAATTGGAAAAGACCAGATTACAGATTATGCCATACGCAAAAATTTAGCAGTTGATTATGTTGAACGATTCCTGCAAAATAATCTTAATTACTAAACCCGCTGCACATTTACAGGTGCAGTAATCGTGTTTTTACAAAAACAAAAGCCATGCAAGTTTATCCCTACAAGGCTTTACGTTGTAATTTATGAATAATATGAATATGTCGCTCCCGAGCGAAAGCATGCCCGAGGGTTCGGACAAGGTCTCGCTCCGGAGCGAAAGGTTCTCCGAGGGGTCGAACAAGGTGTCGCTCCGGAGCGAAAGTATGCCCGAGGGCTCGAACAGGGTCTCGCTCCGGAGCGAAAGGTGTTCCATAAGAGTGTGCAGTTATGCAGCCGGTTTCAAATACCATATTTTATGCTTCTGCCAGAATGTTAATAAAGAATAAAAGGTTTAAATCGGGTTTCTTTGCCTGTGTTTTTAAGTATTTCATTTTCACGGTATATGCCTCCGGCGAGTTTGTACAGTACCGCAGGGTATGAGATTTTAATTTTCGGCCGCAGTATCAGTATTAAGAATGATTTATCTATATTTACAGAAATTAATAATTAAACCGTACCTTATATAGCATTAACATTGTTATATTTTTGAAGAAATCTTGGGGCATAAAGCTTTAATAATTTATGAAACAGGGAATAAAAAAACTGATACAGGTTACAGCATCGCTTTTTTTTGCGTTGATTGTTTTTTCGTGTGTACAAACCAGAACACTAACAATTGAAATTCCTGAAACTGCTGCAAAAAACCTGCCTGAAAATATCCAGAGTCTTACAATAGTGAACCGTACTGTTGATGAAAAATACCACGATCACAACACCGATTCGTTACAAAATATTTTTTACCGGAGCGAATTTAAACTCGACACAGTAATTTACGATTTACAAGCCGTTGACACCATGTTGAAAGCATTGGGTGAACTTCTATTTGAATCGGGAAGGTATGATTTTGTAATTCCGGAAAATCGTTTTCTCGAATTCAATGAAAATAAATCCTTGAATTATGAAATGACATGGGATGAGGCAAGAAGCCTGTGTGAACGTTTCAATACCAATGCTGTGTTAAGTATCGACCATTATAAAACCCGAATAAAGACAAGTATTAGCAACGAAAGTTTTTACAATCCTTTAACTAACGGCTTATTTAATGCAGTGTTAGCGCAAATGCAGGTAAATTATGAAGTTTTAATCAGGGTTTACGATCCGGTAAGTGAAAAAATAATTTTAAATGAAGTTCAGCACGATTCTCTGTTATGGGAAGATACCTATACTAACCTGCATGATTTGGTCAACCGTTTTACTTCTGTAAAACAAGCGCTCACAGAAACAAGCATCGTTGTTGCTCTCGACCTTTCAGAAAAGATTTCAACAAACTGGAACAGAGAGCAACGAAATATTTTCGTGCAAGGTAAAAATGAATTTGAACAGTCAGGCAATCTGGCGTTAAATGGAGACTGGCTGCAGGCCATAGTACTTTGGGGAAAAATATCAGAATCTTCAAAATCGAAGACTAAAAAAAGCAGAGCCGAATTTAATGTTGCCGTTGGTTACGAAATGCTTGGCGACATTGATCAGGCAATTTCCTGGGCATTAAAATCGTACAACACCATGTTTCATCCGCTTACATACGAATACATAGAAAAGCTTCAGAAACGTAAAAACGAACTCCAAAACCATTGAAATTTAAAACATTTTACTGTTGTTCGGTTTTTGTCGTCAAAATACAAGATAACAGTTACCCGGTGAAACCTAATTTTTTTCGTTGTTTATACTGAAAGGATTCCATTCAAATGCCGAACGGGCCGAACTTCTGAATGCAAGTATAAAACACGCCGGAACTGCCGCCCTGCTAAATTCCTGCGGCACAATTATTAAAACAACCAGAAACAATACTGATATAAAAAATACGAAACGAAACCATATTACTCCGGCTTTATTCGTTAATAACGATATAAGACATAAAATGATGAACGGATTAAGCCATACAGCGTTAAGATTCATTCTTGTTGCCTGATGATCGGTGAAAAAATTAAAAAAAAGCATTAATCCGGCTAAAATTGAAAAAACAGAGAAAATAAAAATATCTACTGAATTTATGTATGTGTTTTTGCGAATAACAGGCATGGAAATTATAATTAAAATGAAAAATAACGCAATAACAATTTCAGGACTAAGTAGAGTTTTGCTTTTCACCGCTGGCATATTGTAATCAATCATTATTTCAGGATTTTGCAAAAGAGGAACAATTCTGCCGTCGGTGTGAATTACGGTTTTACTGAGACATTGCTGTAATTCAAAGGGCAAAAACATTTTTTCTACAAAAGAAACTTTTTTATCGCATGGTAATCCGAGCATAAGGTTTATTCCAAAGTTAAGCCACAAATACGGTTTCTGATATTCCTTTGTCATATCTCTGAAAGTTCGCATATCTGTGTCAATACCCGAAGGATAATGTATTTTCCCATCGGTGGCTTTTTCTAAGATATCTCTTATTCGCGTGGCACAGTTATCGTAAAAAAAATTGTATCTGTAACTAACATTTTCAGGCTTAAGATTTTCTTCTATAAGTTCCAATAATTTCCGAATGTCTTCAGGATTAAGATTTATTCTTTGACTTATTACTCCTCGCTCTTCATAGGAGTATGTTTGCAAAAAATTATTCACTGTGCTGCTTTGAAGCGTGTAATTGAGCCGTCCTTTTGCAAATTTCCATACAAAATTTGGAGTGTTGGCGTCAAATACTCCCCAGTCATAAACCATATCGGTTTCCGAATAACCATCAACAATTCTTAATGCACTGTGCCCGTACATTGAATACATTTCCGTTCCGGGGTTACACGTGAGTAGATAAACTATTGTATCGCTTTCATTTTGAGCGTATGCCGGTCGTCCAAAAACTAATAATACCAGGGTTATTATCAAACATGTTTTTTTCATTTGCATATAATTTATGAATTCAATATAACTTTATTGATACAATCCATCCACCGACAGGTAACGTTCACCGGAGTCGTACAAAAAAGTGAGTATTTTTGATTTTTTAGGAAATTCTTTAATTTTTTTTGCAATGGCAGCCAATGAAGCTCCCGATGAAATACCAACAAATAATCCTTCTAATTTTGCTGCTTTTTGCGTATATTCAAAAGCTTCATTTTGTGTAACCTGTATTGTTCCATTAAGTAACAAGGTATTCAGATTGTCGGGTATAAAACCGGCGCCTATTCCCTGAATAGAATGTTGTCCGGGTTGTCCTCCGCTTATTACAGGACTTGTTTCAGGTTCAACTGCAAAAATTTTCAATTCAGGAAATTTCTTTTTTAAAACTTCTGCAACACCGGTAATATGGCCGCCTGTGCCTACTCCTGCTATTAAATAATCGAATCCATCGGGAAAGTCGGCAAGTATTTCCCGCGCGGTTTTTTCATGATGAGCGGCTACATTGGCGGGGTTTGAGAACTGAAATGGAATCCATGAATTCGGTATTTCCAGTGCTAATTCTTTTGCTTTTATAATTGAGCCTTTCATTCCTTTTTCTTTTGGTGTAAGAACTAACTCTGCGCCCAATGCCAACAGTATTTTACGCCGTTCTATCGACATAGATTCGGGCATGGTTAAAATTAACTTGTAACCTTTTACTGCTGCAACCAAAGCCAAGCCAATACCGGTATTACCTGATGTTGGTTCAATAATTACCGAACCTTCTTTTAGGATGCCCTTAGTTTCAGCATCTTCAACCATAAAAAGAGCAATACGGTCTTTGATACTGCCACCAGGGTTGGTTTTTTCAACTTTACACCATACTTCATAATCAGGTGAATACAAACGGTTTATTTTTACATGTGGTGTATTGCCAATAGTTTCTAAAATATTTTGTGCTTTCATGATTATACAAAATAAGCAAATTTTATAATTTCTAAAAAACATGTACAAATAATTACCAGAAATAAGTTTGAGATACTTCCTAAAAGTGAATGTTATTTTTGTGAGTATAAGAAACATATCAAACGTTTTTCATGGCCTATCTATTTGCTTTTCCTTTCAAATAACTGTTCAATTTTTGATGTATTTCTTCGGAATATTTATGTACGAAGCGCTTATTTTCAATACCTAAAATCCAATTTATTCCTATTGTTTCCCCTGCAATAAACACCTCGTCGGCATCAAAAATATCTTTCTTCTTTAGGTTTTCGGTTTCTGAAATTACAAATCCTATATCGCGAGCAATGTCGATAATTATTTCCCGGAGAGTATCTTCGTAACTGCCTGTCATCAGCGATGGCGTAAAAAACGTTTTACCGGTTATTACATACAAGTTTGCATAGATTGCTTCACAAACCGATTGATTTTCATTCAGTATAAGTGAATTTTGGAAATAAGTGCCTTTGTTACGGGCTTCTACAACTTTCCAAAATGTTTCGTTATAAAATGAATAACGATAATATTCATTTATACTGAGTTTTATGATGTTTGAGAAATTTACTAAAATTCCCCGTTCTGTTAAAGGGAAATCAAATTTTTCATGTAATTTGCTTAAAACAAGTGTATTTAGTTTATTTTCCTGCCGGAAAATATAAAAATAAATATATCCCGAACGGTAAAATTTGTTTTTGTTCAGCATCCGTTTGACAACACGAAAAAGTTCGTTTTTGTCGTTCAGAAATTCAGGACATGGAAATTTAAGTATTTCGATTTGTTGAATGAGCAGATTTACATTTTCATCGAAAAGCGGTATTCCTCCATACCCGAACCAGCATTTTTGTGAAATAGCAATTTGTTCTTCCCAAAAAAGAAAAGAAAGGTTTACCTCATTTTTTTCAACCACTTTCCCATTAAATATTACAAACCTATTCATTACAAAAATGTAAGCAGTTTATCAATAAATGTTTCAAATAAACTGGGTTTAAGAAGAACCGGAAAAATGAATCCGAATAAAGCTCCAAGTAAATGTGCTTCGTGGGCAATGTTATCGTTGTCGCGTTTGCTCATCTGATACGAATATATGAGGTAAATAACAGCAAACAAAATTCCAGGAATCGGTAACACAAAAAAAACTAATATTTTCTGAAGCGGATCGAAAAAAATGAAAGCAAATAAAACTGCCGATACTGCCCCCGAAGCACCCACTGCATTATAATAATAATTGTTCCTGTGCTTGATAAGGCTTTGTATGTTAGATATTAAAATTCCTCCAAAATAGAGAAAGATATAAAATAAATTGGCCTTAATACCAAAATTATAATTGAGATAGTTTTCAATTACTGGTCCAAAAAAATATAAAACCAACATATTTACTGTCAGGTGAGACCAGTTGGCATGAATAAACGCGTGAGTAACAAGTCTGTAATATTCTTTGTCTTGAATAATTTTTGCGGCATTAAAACGAAGTTTTTCCATTAATCCTGTATTCTGAAAAGCAATATACGAGACCAAGGTTGTAATGCCTATTATGAACCAGGTAATCATTTAGTGCAGAATTTTATAGATCATTTCTTTTTGTAAATCGGCAGAATCAACCATTGTTGATACATCAGAGCCTTTACTTTTCATGTCGTACTCACGCAAAATTCCGAAAATCTCATAAAGTTTTGTAGGCGAATAATTCTTTGCCGCAGCAATATATGATTTGGCAATAAAAGGATGAACATGCAGTTCGGCAATTGTGTTACGTTCCGATTTATCAGTCATAAAATGATATGTGAATAATTTTAAAAAATAAAAATACAAGTTTGATATAGTCTTTTGAAATGGATTTACTGTTTGATTGGCACCAAAATAATTGATAATTTGGTTAGCTTTATAAATGTTCTTTGCACCCAATGCATTTTGCAGTTCATAAATATTGAATTCCTTGCTCAACCCTATGTTTTGTTCAATATGTTCGGGTGTTATTTTATTGGTTTCCTTAACGGCAATTATTAATTTTTCAAGTTCATTGGCCACTTTCCCAAGGTCGTTTCCCAAATATGATGTTAGAATTTGGGCTGCTTGTGGCGAAATTGAATATTCTTTTTGGGCGAGATATTTTTCAATCCATTCAGGTATTTTATTTTCGTAAATCTTTTCAGAATTAAAAATCACACCATTTGTTTTTATAGCCTTTACAAGCGCTTTACGGGCATCAAGTGTCTTATATTTATAGCTCAGCACCAAGATTGTCGATTTCATTGGCTTTTCTGCATAAAATGTCAGATTTTCAATATTATTCAGGCTTTGTGCTTCTTTTACAATTATGATCTGCTGACTGGCCATCATTGGGAAACGCAGTGCACTTTCGGCAATGGTACGTGCATCAGAATCCTTACCATAAAAAACCGTCAGATTAAACCCTTTTTCAACATCCGATAGTACGTTTTTTTCGATGTAATCTGTTATTATATCTATAAAATATGGCTCTTCGCCTTGTAATAGATAAACAGGATGGTAATTTTTTTTTCTCAGATTTTGGATTATATTGTCAAATTCCATGTTAAAATCTTAGGTGTTTTACAGAAAGTCCATTATTTTTAATTTCCAACAGGGCATCAATACCTGCCTTGAGATGCATATCAACAAAATTTTCGGTTACCTTTTTATCGCTTTCTTCTGTTTTTACACCCGAAGAAATCATAGGCTGATCAGAAACCAGCAAGAGGGCACCCGTGGGTATCTGATTAACAAAACCAACAGTGAACAGGGTTGCCGTTTCCATGTCAATAGCTATTACCCGTGTTTTTGTGAGATATTTTTTAAACCGGTAGTCATATTCCCAAACACGGCGGTTTGTGGTAAAAACCACTCCTGTCCAATAATCTTGTCCTGAATTCTGTAAAATATGCGAAACTGCCCTTTGCAGGTTGAATGCCGGTAAAGCCGGTATTTCAGGTGGAAGATAATCATTCGAAGTGCCATCATTGCGAATGGCTGCAATAGGCAGGATTAAGTCGCCCAATTTGTTTTTTTGTTTCAGTCCACCGCATTTCCCCAAGAACAATGCGCTCTCAGGTTTTATTGCACTCAGCAAATCCATAATTGTTGCTGCATTAGGGCTTCCCATACCAAAGTTTATAATTGTTATTCCATTTGCTGTGGCGCTTGGCATGTTGCGGCTACCGCCATCTACGGCTACATTAAAATATCGTGCGAAATTCTCTACATAATTCTGAAAATTAGTAAGCAAAATGTGATTGCCGAACTCCTCTAACTGTTTCCCTGTATAGCGGGGAAGCCAATTTTCAACAATATCTTTTTTTGTTTTCATAAATTGCGTTACTTTATCTGCGAAATAAATACTTCCTTTCGGGCTGATACAAATGTACATTTTTAGTTTTTGCCAGCCAAAAGGAGTTTAAAAAGTTAAATTTTGATGCAACGACTGAATTTACCTGAATGTCCCCTAAAAATAAAAAACAAAAACGGGAAATTTATGGTTTTTGATGTAATAAGGAAGAAATTTGTGGTTTTAACGCCCGAAGAATGGGTACGACAGCATTTTATTCATTTTCTTGTTAGAGAAAAAAGATATCCACAGGCACTTGTAGCTGTTGAAAAACAATTAATTGAAAACAGTCAGTTTAGGCGCTTCGACCTTTTAGCTTACAATCGGAAAGGTGAACCTCTTTTAATTGCTGAATTTAAGGCTCCTGGTGTAAATATTACGCAAAAAACATTCGATCAGGTAGTACGCTACAACATGTCGCTGAAAGTAAGATATATTGTGGTTTCAAATGGGTTACAACACTTTGCCTGCGAAATTTTTTACGAAAAGAACAGTTTTACTTTTTTGAAAGAAATTCCTGAATTTATATAAGTGTTCGTTCAACAAATATAGTGAATTTTACTTTCTTCCCCTAAAAAAGGGATGCTATGTTTCTTTGATTTCCCTAAATCAGGGGATTTTTTTGCATTGTCGGGTACACGACCTTTGCGGCATAAAATTAAAACTCAATTTTTATGCTGAAAAAAGTAACACATCTTTTATTTGCGGCGACTGTTTCGCTCGCTGCCAATGCGCAAACCGAAAAGCAAAATCCATTCTCGTTCGAAGGCTCATACGTGGGCGATACCTATTATAACATGGCCGGAGGTTTGAAAACCGGCGGAGGATTTATGGGGATGGCGAATATAATGATCGGTTTCGATACCGGAAAAGCCCAATGGTGGAAGGGCGGTTCGTTCTATGTTAACGGAGCGAGTATTCACGGTAAATCACTTACGGAAAACTATTTGGGAGATATGCAGGTTGCCTCGAACATCGACGCCGGCGATCATACCTACCTGCACGAATTGTGGTTCAGGCAACAACTTGGGCCTGTTTCGCTGACACTCGGACTGCAAGACCTCAACGCGGAATTTATGGTCAGCGAAGGGGCGGGCGAATTTATCAACAGTTCGTTTGGCGTGCCCCCCGTAATTGCCACCGGCATCCCCGTACCTATTTTCCCGCTTACGGGGCTGGGGCTTTCCGTGCGATGGGACATCAACAAGCAATGGGCGGCACAGGCTGCGGTATTCGACGGAGACCAGACATCCTTCGACCACAATCCGTACAACATCCACTGGGACTTCTGTAAAAACGACGGCATACTGACTATGGGTGAGGTGCATTACGATAATCGCTTAAAACTTGGAGCTTACTACCATTCGGCCGATAAGAATTACGGTTTCTATGCCTTTGCCGACCAGCCTGTGACCAACCGCTTGAGTCTTTTCGGACAACTGGCTGTGTCTCCTGAAGAGAAGAATGATAACAACTATTCGCTTGGCTTTGGTGGCAATTTTTTGGTGGCCGAAAACCACGCGTTTGGGCTGGCCGCTACATGCGCAGGGTTACACCGTGTTTCGCATAAGCACGAAACCGCGATAGAGTTTTATTATAAATACACCTTCAACGACCACATCGCGTTGCAACCCGACTTCCAGTACGTCATCAATCCATCGGGAGGGGAAACGAAACTCAACAACGCGTTGGTGGGGATGTTAAGGTTACACGTTAATTTTTGACGCACTATGAAACATTTAGCTGATATAGAGAACGGGCAGAAGGCCGTAGTGTCCAATATAAACGGAGGCAAGAGTTTTATCCGGCGGCTTGCCGAAATGGGATTCGTATATGGTACGGAAGTAAAAGTAATAAAGAAAGCTCCGCTGCAAGACCCTGTGGAATACGAGTTGATGGGCTATCGCGTATCGCTCAGACGCGACGAGGCGGCAAGAATCGAAGTGATCGATCAGCGGGAAGTGCGCCGCCTGACCGAAGAAAACATCCAAGAAGCATTAATCTCGGACACGAAGAAAGAGGCGCTCGTTAAACACGAAGACAAACGAATCAGGATAGCGTTGGTAGGCAATCCCAATAGCGGGAAGACCACGCTCTTTAATCGTTCCACAGGTAAGCGCGAGCGGGTAGGCAATTACGGAGGCGTGACGGTAGATATCAAAACCGCGCATTTGTATCAGGGAGATTACCGCATCGACCTGACCGACCTGCCGGGCACATATTCGATCTTGGAATACACACCCGAAGAGTTGTTCGTGCGTAAACATCTGGAAGGCGAAAACCGTCCCGACATTGTTATTAACGTGATAGATGCCTCTAACCTGGAACGCAATCTATTCCTGACAACTCAACTGATGGATATGAACCTGAGGGTAATCATCGCACTTAACATGCACGACGAACTGACGGCGCGGGGCGATAAGTTCGATTATATGCAGTTGGCAGAAATGATCGGTATTCCTGTTGTACCTACCATAGCATCGCAGGGCAAAGGTATCGGAACGTTATTAGATAAGGTGATTGAAGTGTACGAGTCTGCCGAAGTACGTCATATCCGTATCGGATATAACCCAAACCTTTCGGATAGCGAGGCGCGATATGCCTTTATTCGAGGAGCGCTGAAAGAGACATACCGGCCTGCCGAATCGCCCCAGGAGCCGAAAGGTTACCGCTTCGATAAAATTCTGACCCATCGCTGGCTGGGAATCCCTGTTTTTCTGCTTTTTATGTGGGCTATGTTCCAACTCACCTTCACGTTGGGCGCGTATCCGATGGAATGGATAGAGGCGGGTGTTAGCGCGTTGGGCGAATGGATAAGCGGCTCTATGGGCGAAGGGATGTTGAAAGACCTGTTGGTCGATGGTATTATCGGCGGCGTGGGCGGTGTGATCGTGTTTCTGCCCAACATACTGATCCTGTTCTTCTGCATTTCGCTGATGGAAGATACGGGCTATATGGCGCGCGCGGCATTCATTATGGATAAGGTGATGCACAAGATCGGTTTGCACGGCAAATCGTTTATTCCCATGCTGATGGGATTTGGTTGCGGCGTTCCGGCCATTATGGCAACCCGCACGCTCAACAATCGCAAAGACCGTATTCTGACCATGCTTTGCGTGCCGTTCATGTCGTGCAGCGCGAGGTTGCCGGTTTATGTACTGCTAATCTCTGCGTTCTTCCCGTCGCGGCAAGGATTGATCCTGTTGAGTATTTATGTTATCGGAGTGCTGCTGGCAGCCCTGACGGCAGTTGTAACACGCAAACTCTTCTTCAAAAAAACCGACGCGCCTTTTGTAATGGAACTTCCGCCATACCGTACTCCCACATTGCGCAATATCGGCATACATACGTGGGGGAAGAGTGTACAATACCTCACCAAGATGGGCTCGGTGATTCTTATCGCGTCTATTCTGGTTTGGGCATTGGGATATTTCCCGCAGAGCGACACTGTTTTGCCTGATGATGCCACCGAAGAAATGATAATCGCGCACTCGTCAGGGCAAATGGAAAACTCCTACATCGGGCGCATGGGAAAAGCTGTCGAACCGTTAATCGAACCATTAGGCTACGATTGGAAGATCGGCGTAAGCATCCTTACGGGTGTAGCCGCTAAGGAAATTGTAGTCAGTTCGATGGGGGTGTTGTATCAAACTGATCTCGAAGCCGACGAAACATCGGTAGGATTACAGGAAAAACTGCGCGAACAAACCCATACATCGGGTTTACACGCGGGCCGGAAAGTATTTACGCCGTTGATATCTTATTCGTTTATGCTGTTTGTTCTGATTTATTTCCCCTGTATTGCCGCGCTTGCCGCCATACGCCGCGAAGCAGGATGGCGCTGGGCGCTCTTTAGCGCAATATACACCACCACGTTGGCATGGGTAATAGCGTTTGTCGTTTATCGGATAGGAGGTGCGTTATGACTTGGCAAGAAGGAATCGTGTACGCCGTACTGGCAGGTTGCGTCTGTTACATCGTATGTAGATGCCGGAAACCGGCCGGCAAAAAAACAAATGGTTGCGGCGGCGATACGGGCAAAAAAGAATGTAAACATTCCTGTCCGGGTTGCTGTTACAATCCGGCGCGTTAACTTTTACATGCGAATAACTCTTCCATGCAATACTTAGGGGCGGAAAATATTCCGCCCCTGTTTTAAAATCGCTGTTCAGCGTTTGTCGGCAATGCCGTATTCTTTCCACTGTTGCTGCGGCACTTCGAGTTTTACAACCTTTATGGCTTCCTTCATTTGCCCGTGTAGTTGCGCCAAAAGGATTTCCAGTGTGGCGGTAATGGTTTTGAGGTTGGCTTTGAGGCGTTCCTGTTCGCTGTTTGTTTCGGCTATTTTGCTGAGCGAGGCGCGGAGCGAAGTGATAAATTCTTCGGTCATTCCGCGCTTTTTCAGTGCTTCGAGGTTGGCGTGCAGGGCGATTGCCATTACCCGTGCACTGTTAATCTGGTCTGCATACGATTTTGATTTTCCACTCATAATGTTTATTTTTTTAAAATGAATAAATGATAATTTCACGAAAATAATCAATTTTTATTCAATCCCAAAGTTTGGGCATAAATATTTTTTAATTGGGAAACCGCCCCAGATTTTGGGCAATGTAAATAATTATTTGGGAATGCATCTGTAATGTTTGGGGATGAATATATTTATTTTGGGGAATAAGATAATTTAATTGGGAAACTGCCCCAAAGTTTGGGCAATATAAATAATTGTTTGGGAAGCCGCCCCAATGTACGAATCGAGGTCTGTTTTTGTGATTGTTTTGCGGAACCCTGGAGCCGCCGGACGGGCGAGGTACTGTTATGTGCCGGTTTGGCCGCTTTTATGTTCTTTTATTATTCTATTCCTCCTCAATATCACTCCAACACATATATAAAGGACGGATGCCATTATTCCGATAACAGGCGAAACAAATATTTCCCTGCCGGAAACTATTATCGTATGGCCGTCAATTATCAAATGATTGATCAAAGAGTCTTCAACCACATGTAACAATACTACTGGCCATATTGATTTTGTCAATCTGTAAAGTTCAATAAACATTACCGACCAACAAACCATTGTGACAATTGAAATTATTGCAAATAAAAGCCTCCCGACCGGTAAAATTTCGTGCATCGCCGAATGAGGCAGAAAGAATAAATAATATGGCAAATGCCAAATTCCCCAAACACCGCCGACAATAATATACAACCATATATCTTTTATCTTTGTCCTCAATAATTTCGCGGTTAAATATCCTC
>JAITWJ010000106.1 GCA_031285325.1 Bacteroidales bacterium | reverse complement strand
GGCCTTGCCTGGCGGTCTGATTCAAGTTTGCTGCGCACTGGCAACAAGGGGTAGTTTTCAACATTTTAACGGATTCGTTCGTGCTCCCCATGGAAAAGTCGGATTGCGCGGTGTTGCCTTAAAGAAAGCATGACAATTAGTAAAGACTCTGTTTTTATGGACTATTCCAATAATATAAGTGCTATTATTATTGAAGAAGGCGTTACATTAACCATACAGTCTTGGAATTTTCATGTTAGATGCAAATTTGTGAATTTAGGAGAGGTTGTTGTAGGAAATAATGGTGGTATAAATTTTGCAGTAGAACCAGCGCAAGCGGGCATTATTAATACCACAGGTAATGCTTACGTTAATCTTATCGCAGACATAATGGGGGCAGATGAGATTGCTGCTATTCTTGACGGGGATTCAATATATAATATGCTATCATTATTTGATCAGAGTGTTAGAGATGGAGCTGCAGAAATAGTGATTGATAAAGACATTGTGATACCAGCAGGTAAAACCTTAAGAATATATCAAGGAAGTGTTTTGAAAATTAATAGTGGTGTAACGTTAACTAATAATGGAACAATATTATATTTTATTGAGCCTATTGTAGACGGTGAAATTATCGGTACAGGAACAATGACAAAATGGAGATAAACATATTTAAAATATTAAAATTAGGGGTAATAAAACATGAAAAAACGCATACTTTGCCTTGCCATAGCAATAATTAGCTTGTTTGCCTTATGTTCTTGTAACGGTGCTGTAACATCTTCGTCAATCAGCTCTAACATTTCTGCCTCTAACAATGCAATAACTTTTTCTAACCCAAATTTTGAAAAACAGTTGCGTGGAATGCTTTCAAAAGAAAATGGTGAAATAATTACAGAAAATGATGTTAATGATATAAAACAATTGCGTATAGTTGAACAATCGGCAATTGAAGATCTTAAATATTTAACATCGCTTGAAGAGCTTACTTGCGTTTTTAATGATAAACTCGATAATACTAGCACTCTTAACTCAAAGACTATTAATTTAAACAACATAGGCAAACTTAAAGAAATACAAATTTCTGGCAAATTGGTAACTTCTTTAGATTTAAGCGATAATCCTTTATTAGAGGTTATTTCAGTAGGAGTTGCTGAAAAATTATACAAATTAACAATTAATAATACTCCAATGCTTAAGGCGGTAAACATAAGCACAACTGCTATTTTAAACCTAGATTTAAGCAGTAAGCCCGCTATTGAAAAAATAGATATTAACAGTCCTAGAATATCAACCCTTAACCTTAGCAACAACGCGAAGCTTTCAGAAATAAATATTGTTAGCGAGAGACTAAAAAAAATTAATATTAGCAAAGCCCATGCACTGACTAATTTGGAAAGTCGCACTGCACCACTGCGAACCGCACTTGATTTAACCGATAACCACAAACTTGAAAATTTAGTTCTAAACAAAACAGGTGTTTCTTTATTAGATTTAAGCAACAATTCTGAACTATTAAGCCTTAGTGTTAATAACAATAAAAATATTGCTAAATTGAATGTTAGCAAATTGACAAAACTAAAAGAGCTTTATTGCAGCGGCAATAAGCTTACAGAACTAAATATTAACAATAATCCGGAACTTTTATACTTTAGTTGTGAGAATAATAAAATTACTGAACTGGATGTAAGCAAATGCCCAAAACTAATATTTATAAACTGTGCTTTAAATCAGCTTCCTACAATTGACGTAAGCGAAAATGCAATGTTATCAACTATAAATATTTCAGATAATAACATTGAGGTTTTAGATTTACAGCAAAACCCTGCAATAAAGCGCTGCAGTTACAACACTTTAAAAACTGCTGTTAGTTTTCATCCTTCGTATCAGTCAAATTCTGAGCAGAGTACGGTTCAAAGCCCAAGCTCCACTCCAAGTTCTTCTTCCACTGAAATATATACATTCGAAAGGCAATCCCCATTACTTCTAAATAACGGCGAGGCAAGGCGCTATCCCGGCTTATATTTTACAGAAACGCATGACTACAGCACGGATTTTGAATATCTTGCATCTACTTCAAGTGGTTTTACATATGAAGAAGTAGTTGAATATTTTAGTGACCTTAACAGCATCAACTATAGCGTAATTAATATTTTAGATACTGTTGGAAATAATATATCTGAAATAGCAATTGACCTTTGGTATTGCGCTAATAGCATTTACAGTGTGGGCGGTGGTGGCATGTTTGAAACTGATGATCCATACGCAATAGGAAATACTTATTTTGAAGAATATGGTGTGCCTCAAAGTGTTTTACTAAATAATTATTATGACGTTGTTAGCACTGTTTTTACAGAAAACGGTATTGATCAGCTTGAACAAGCAGAGTACTATATGACGAGTAATTCTAAGCCAACTCCATTTATAAGAAAAAAAGATGGTAAATTTTATGCGATAGGCGGACATAAAACAGGCATTTCTTATGATTGGTTCTTGCGAAACATGGAGGTTAAAGAATACGCCGATAATACTATAACACTTTCGGTTACTTATAAAATGGTTACTGTACCCGGCAATGTGTATGAACCAATTACAGTTGATTTTAAAATTGCTAAAGTAGGCAGTATTTGGCTTGTAGACGACTATATTTACCCTGAAACAAAATAGTATAAATATACCCCCACTGCAAACTTAACAGTTGTGCGGGGAGGTTACTGAAAAAGTCTTACAATAAAAACGAAGCAAAAGCCGTTGAAATGTAGAAATTTAACGGCTTTTGTGTTATAATAAATGAAAGAGTGATAAAAGTGTGGGGATAAAAAATGTTAAAAGATAATAGTCAACTAAAACTATCAGAATATCGAAGCCTATATGATATAATAGTTCCCAAAGACAATTTATTGCGTAAAATTAAAGAAAACATAGATTTTAGTTTTGTAAATCCGATGTTGAAAGAAAGCTATTGTGAACATTTTGGACGACCTGCAAAAGAGCCTGAAATGATGTTCAAGTTTATGTTTTTAAAGAAAATTGACGACCTATCTGATGAAGAATTGATAAGAAGCACTAAAGTAAATATGGCATACAAGTATTTTTTAGATTTGGATCCAGAAGACGAAGTAATACATTCAAGCCTATTAACAAAATTCAGAAAATTGCATATAACTGTTGATATTTTGGAAGAAATGTTAGCCGAAACAGTTAGACAAGCTGTCGAAAAAGGAATAATCAAAAGTCACGCTATTATTGTTGATTCAACGCACACAAAAAGCAGTGCAAAACACGAAACACCAACACAAATTTTACGCCGATATACAAAAGAATTACGCAAAGAAATATACAGAACACAATATGAACTATCTAATAATTTTCCTGAAAAGCCTGAAATTACTTCGGATTTGAATGAAGAAATCGCATATAGTCGAAAACTTATTGATAGCATTAAGCAAATGGTAGATGTATCTGGCAGCGACAAGTCCCGTAAAATGGTAAGAAGAGTTGAAAATTTATTAAAAGACGATAAGATTAAAGACATTCAAAGTGCTGTTGATAAGGATGCAAAGCTTGGATACAAGAGCGAAGAAAACAGTTTTTTTGGCTATAAAACGCATATAGCGATGACCGATGAAAGAATAATTTCAGCCATAGAAGTTACAACAGGTGAAGCACCGGACGGCCGCGAACTTGTAAATTTAATTAAAAAAAGCAAAGCGAATGGTGTGAAAGTAAGCGAAGTTTTAGGTGATACAGCGTATTCAAGCAAAGAAAATTTAGACTATAGTGAAGAACAAGATATAGCGTTAGTTTCCAAACTTAACCCAATAATTTCAAATGGTAGCGGACGGCAAAAAGAAGGTTTTACATATAATAAAGATGCTGATATGTATGTTTGTCCAGCAGGCAATTTAGCAAGTCATAAAACAAAAGATAAAAGCAAGGGCAACAAAAATGATAGAATATCTTATTATTTTGACATAGAAAAATGCAAACAGTGCCCTAAAAAAGATGGATGTTACAAAAACGGTGCAAAAAGCAAAACGTATAAAGTAAGAATTTTATCTGAAACACACCAAAAGCAAAAGGTTTTTCAAGAAAGCGACTATTTTAAACAACGAGCTAAAGAACGCTATAAAATCGAAGCAAAAAACGCAGAATTAAAACAATCTCACGGGCTGCGAGAAGCTGATTCTGTGGGTGTTTTTGCAATGCAAATACAAAGTTATTTCACAGCATTTGTTGCAAATGTTAAGCGAATTGTGAAATTGGAAACAATAAAAATGGCATAAGTGCCATTATGTTTTCGTTTTTATTAAAATTACACTATTAAAAAATTTTAAACCGACACATTTTCATTAATCTTTTGAAAATGTGTCGGTTTTTCAGTAACCTCCTGTGCGGGTGGGGGGGGATTGCTATTTTGCTATTCTTTCTCAGCTTTCTCAGCTTCTTCAGTTTTTTCATTCAAAATCTTCATAAACTCATCGCCTGTAATGGTTTCTTTTTCAAGCAAATAGGCGGCGGCTTCGTCTAGTTTATCTTTGTTTGCGCTTAAAATATCTTTTGCGTTTTGGTGCGCGGTTTTAATAATATTAATCACTTCGGCATCCACTTTTGCAGCTGTTTCGGGGCCACAGTTCATTTGCCCGTCATCGCCAAGGTATTGGCTATGGCGGGTTTCAAGCGCCATCATGTCAAAAGTTTCGCTCATGCCATAGCGTGTTACCATGGCCCTTGCCAGCTTTGTTATTTTTTCAATATCGTTTGCCGCGCCGCTTGTAATGCTGTTAAACACTATTTCT
>JAITWJ010000102.1 GCA_031285325.1 Bacteroidales bacterium | reverse complement strand
TTGTAATAAACTGCAGGTGCAGTAAATCAAACTGACATATAAATTTAAAAACACAAACAATAAAACAAAAAAAACACTACTATAATTACAATTAGATGTTTTAGTTTTTATTTATACATACCTGCGGTATGTTTCATTATAGATATATGTATATTTTGCAACTATATTTCAGTAATTGCAATCTTTTCAATTTTGTCACCCTGCTTTATTTTATCAATGACTTCAAGCCCTTCGTAAACTTTCCCAAAACAAGAGTGATATCTGTCAAGATGTTTTGTATTTTCGCGATTATGACAAATAAAAAACTGCGATCCTCCTGTATCTCTGCCTGCGTGTGCCATTGAAAGTACTCCTCTGTCATGGTATTGGTTGTTCCCGTCAAGTTCACACTTTATGGAGTAACCCGGTCCTCCTGCACCGGTTCCGTCTGGACATCCACCTTGTATTACAAAATTTGGTATTACCCTATGAAAAATCAATCCGTCGTAAAATCCTTCTTTAGACAGTTTAACAAAGTTAGCCACCGTACACGGAGCATCTTCTTCAAATAATTTTACTTTCATTACACCCTCTACAGTATGAATTTCTGCTAATATCATTTCTTTAAATTTAAGATTCTAACACAAATGTATAAAAATTTACAAGAAAGCCGTAATCAATCTTTTTGTTACACCAAAATACAATGATTAACTATTTATTGAAATATGAGATACAATTTTACAAATATTTGGCAATAAAGGCGTAAAGCCTTGTTTTGTGGTGAAGTAAATAATTATAATAAAACCGCAAAAGTTCAAACCATGAAAGACAGGAATTCTTCAATTATTTGTTTGTGATCAAAAGCAAGATCAGGTAAATTATAAACCGGAAACCAATCGGCTTGCAATGCATCATCATTACCTATTACTGTTTGGATTTGTTTAAGAATAGTATAATAAACCACCGATATGGTACGATGGCGTGGATCGCGGTCTATAGCATCGTATGTTTTAAACTGTATCATTTGTTTAACTCGCAACCCAGTTTCTTCATATAATTCGCGTTTGCAAGCCTCTTCAAGTGTTTTATTCATTTCGATAAAACCTCCGGGAATTGCCCATTTATTTTTAAAAGGCTCATTTCCTCTTTTAATAAGCAATATATATCTTTTGTTATCTTGCTCTGCTATAACTATTGTATCGACTGTTAAAGCCGCCCTCGGATATTTATATACGTACATAAATTTACCAGCAGTTTAACGTATTAAATTACTCCTTGATTATTTTTTTCATTACACGCATTTTATGAGTATAACGTTTTGTATCGGCATTAAAAATTCCAAATTGATCGATATTGTCGATTCTTACCTTGCCAGAAGCATGAATAATTTTATCACGTTTCCATATAATGCCAACATGAACTATATTGCCGTTATCGTCGTCGAAAAAAGCAAGGTCGCCTGGTTCAGCTTCATCAATAAAACAAATTACTGTACCCGTTTGAACCTGTTCACCTGCATCACGTGGAATTTTACAACCTATCATTTTGTAGATTATTTGCGTAAAACCACTGCAATCGATACCAAAGGGTGTACGTCCACCCCACATATAAGGAGCATTAAAATACTTCAATGCCTGACGTATAACTACAGAGCGTGGATCTTTTATTTCACCGTAAAACACTTCTCCTTTGAAATTGTATGAATTACGTCCTACTGTAAATTCTTTCAGGTATGGACGCCAAAGCGGTAACGAACTTCCGGCTACAAGCATCATGTTTTGCTTGTTGTTAACAGGCACAATACTAAAAATATCACCCAATACAGCTAAGCCTTTTTTTTTCAGTTTTGTTGCCAGTCTTGAGTTTAGTTCTGTTACCATTTTACTGTCAATCCAACCTTCATAGCAATCAAATGCCAATTTCACCTTGGTCCAACCAAGCATTTGTTCCATAATTTCGAAATGTTCGCCATATAGAATTTGGGTAACCATTTCGCTTTTTTCTGATGGCTCCTTTCGTACAGGAATGACACTTAAGCCAGAAATACCGTAATTCATTAAAATATTTTAAAAATTATATTTTATAAAGAAAATTTCAATACTTTGCGCTGTATTTCTACAAAAATAGCAAAAAATGGAGGACAGAAAGAAGATATTTCTTAATTTTATGAATACTTTCTTTCTAATTTAGAGATTGTGTTGAAAATTTAGTAAACTGTGGATTAATTATTTTGCAAGACATGAAAGGGTTGCGTCAAAAAATATTAGGCTACACACGCATATTTTACTGGAGTTTTATTTTTTTGGGAGCTGCTGTTTTATTATATTTTATATTACCCGGCGAACAAAAATTCAAATATGAATACCAGAAAGGATTCTCGTGGCAACATGAAAATTTAGTTGCACCTTTTGATTTTGCCATCGTAAAATCGGATCAAGAATTAGAAACAGAGAAAGCAGAACTTTTAAAATCAATTATCCCGTATTTTACTTTTGACACTTTATTGGCTTATGAAAAAGTAAAACAACTGGAATACGATTTGAAAATTTCAAATGAAACACAAAAATTAGCTCTATTGAAAATATCAGAAAACCTTAAAATTGTTTATTCAAACGGTATTTTACAAAGATCTCTTGAAAACTACCCCGAACTTGAAGGAAAAACAGAATTAAAGAAACGGGAGGGCACCCTTGTTACCAAAATTGCAATAAGTAAAATTTATTCTGAAAAAACAGCTTATAACGAACTACATAATTACATAATAGATCTTAAAAATGATTTCCCACAATTATCAGGTTGGCTCGATAATATTCCTGTCGAGAAATATATTGCAAGTAACCTTCAGTTTGATGAAACCACAACCCAGCGGGAAATAGACCATTTAATACAAAATATACCCAAAACCAGGAATATGGTTCAAATGGGCGAAATAATTGTTCTTGGAGGTGAAATAATAAATGCCGAAAAATTCCAGATACTTGAATCGTTGAAAGAAAGTTTCGAAAAAAACAGAGGTGATGGAGTAAGTCGCTTTTGGGTATCAATTGGGAAAATTATACTTATTGTGGTTTTATTGTTTTTGGTCTTTGCTTTTCTGTATTCTTACCGACGCGAAACGCTTAACGATTTCCGAAAACTGCTGTTCATCGTTTTGTGTATTACAGGTATGGTATTTCTGGCAATATTTTTCAACTCGTTTCCGAATCTTCATATTTATTTAGTTCCTCTGGCCATTTCACCAATAGTTTTGCGTACTTTTTTTGACTCGCGTACCGCAATTTTTATGCTCATAATTACAACATTGTTAATAGGTTTTTATGCTCCTAATAATTTTGAATTTATTTTACTACAGGTTACTGCCGGTATAGTTGCCGTTTTAAGCCTTAACAAAATGCACAGAAGAGTACATCTTGTAATTACCACATTTTGGGTTTTATTAACTTATTTTGTTGTTTTTGCAGCACTAAACCTGATTCATGAAGGTTCGTTTGCAACTTTTGATTACAACATGATAAAATGGTTTGTTTTAAGCAGTTTACTCGTATTGCTGGGTTATCCGCTTATATTTATATTCGAAAAAATATTCGGATTTGTATCAGATGTAACATTAATTGAACTGTCTGACAGCAACCAGCCTCTACTGCGAAAACTTTCAGAAGAAGCACCGGGAACATTTCAACATTCGCTGCAAATAGCAAACCTTGCCGAAGAAGTAATTCTAAAAATAGGAGGAAATCCTTTCCTTGTGAGGGCTGGAGCTTTATATCACGACATAGGCAAAATAGCTCACCCCAATTTTTTTATAGAAAACCAAGCTATCGGGATGAATCCGCACGATTCAATGAATTATTTGCAAAGCGCTAAACTAATTATAGACCATGTAAAAAATGGTATCAAGATGGCAAAAAAACACAAACTGCCGGAGTCGCTTATTGAATTTATTGCCACACACCATGGCACAACCAAAGCAAAATATTTCTATTTAAAGCACATGCAGGAATTCCCAGATGAAAAAATTGATGAAAATGCTTTTGTTTATCAGGGGCCTCTGCCTGTTAGCAAAGAAGCTTCAGTAGTTATGATTATAGACGGTATTGAAGCTGCTTCGCGAAGTTTAAAGGAAAAAACACATGACAACATGCAAGAATTGATTAATAATATGGTTGATGAGAAAATCAATGACAAACAACTTGATTTATCAAACATGACATTCAGGGATATAAAAATTATTAAAGAAACAATGCTGAACAAACTCTTAAACATTTATCATGTTAGAATTGAATATCCGAAAGAAAATAATACATGATTCAAAATTGTTGAAATCATATAAATTTTTTATGAGAACATTGATAACTCGGGCATCTCTGTTAACAATTGCCGTTACCATACTGTTAAGTTGTAATGATGAATATACTCCTAATAATAGAGTACCTGAACTCACTGTTAAAGTAAATAATTTTATTAAAAGTACCATGCATGAGTATTATCTATGGTATAAGAATATGCCACTTATTGATCCGAACTACAAATTTAATTCGGAAGATTATTTTTACGAACTCCTTTATGAAGAAGATAAGTGGTCGTATATTACAAGCGATATTAAAGCATTCGAAGAAAGTATCAATAATGGCATTGAAAAAACATTTGGCTATATGCTGGCTTTCGGAAATTTTTCCAATACCGGTACCGTATTTGCCATTGTTGAATATGTATATCCGAATTCGCCCGCTTACAAGGCAGGATTAAAACGCGGCGACATAATTGTTTTAATGAATGATTCTGACATAACTGTTGGTAATTACAGTCAACTTTTATATAACGACAATATTTCAATAACATTAGGAGTATTATCGGAAGCCGGTCTTTCTACCGGTAATACAATTTCCATGACATCCGAAGTTCTAATGCTTGATCCGGTTCAAATTTGGAAAGTTATTAATTACGATGGACATAAAATTGGCTACCTCTTTTATACTCAGTATATTTCTGATTTTAATTCAAGTTTAGACAAAGCTTTTCTTGATTTTCAGCAACAAGGTATTACCGATTTGATAGTTGATTTACGATATAACCCGGGAGGAGGAATATTGGCAGCTCAATACTTTTGCAGTTCAATTGCTCCATTCGATATTGTTAACAACGGAAATACACTCGTTACTTTCCAGTGGAATGACAAAATTCAGAATGTTTTCAAACAAAATCCCGATCAATATGCATACAATCTCGAAGTTACATTTACAGATAATGTTACAGCCAAATTGGGTTTAAATAAAATATACTTTCTTACAGGATCTGGTACTGCTTCGGCTTCGGAACTTTCAATTACAGGGCTTAAACCATATATGGACGTTACACTTGTTGGCGATACCACCTTTGGAAAATACACAGGTTCTATAACTATTAAACCTGAAGATTTTTACCATAACGACAGCTATTACAGCGATTTTAAAAATTGGGGATTACAGCCAATTGTTTTACGTTATGCTAATTCTATGGGATTCACCGATTTTAAAAATGGCTTTGCTCCCGACATACCGGTTTACGACGATTTGTTAACAGGAATTGCCTTAGGCGATGTAGAAGAGTCGCTTTTAAAAGCAGCTGTTGAAGATATTACCGGCACTAAAGTTCCCACAACCAGATCGGTAAAAAAAGAAAATCCAAAATTTAACGTTTTTGATCGTGGTTTTTCAAAATACGATAAAAACAAAAGGGAGGTAATTTTAGATTTATATGAGAATAATTTTATTCCACATATAACTGAATGAAACTTCAATAAAATTAGCAACTACAACCACTGCGAGAATCATCAGAGTCGCATTGGCAGTTAGATTCATGGCTGCAATTATGCGTACAACCACATCGTCCGCCTGATGAATAACGGTTTAATTCTTCATCAGAGGCTTCGCGAACTATCAATATTTTTCCAACAAAGAACAAATCTTCGCCTGCTAACGGATGATTAAAATCCATTTTTATGATTTCGTTGCCAACTTCAAGAACCAAACCGTTTAAACGCTGACCATTGCTGCTCATCATCGGAACCATATTTCCTTCTTTTACTAATTCGGAGTTAAATTTTCCATCAACTAAGAAAAACTGTATTGGAAGTTCCACAATAGCATCTGCATTAACATCGCCGTAAGCATCGTTTTTGTTAAGTTTTATCGTAAAATTCTCTCCTTCGCGTAATCCGGCCAGATGCAATTCAAACTCAGGCAACATAACACCTGCACCATATAAAAACTCTAATGGTTGCGATTCGGGTACATGCTCAATTATTCTACCATTTTCATCGTCAACATACAAGTCGTATGTTAGAGTAACCATCGAATTTTTTCTTATTTCGAACATAAAATGTTTTTTAAAATTTTCGCAAATAAACATATTTTCGCACACAGAACAAAAATTATATTAACAGCGACCATCATTAAATCATATTAAATAAGAATAAGCACCCCGGTTGTGTTAATCTAAAAATTTTAGAACTTTGTACTTTAAATTACTTTTTAAGCATAATGTAAATGCAAAAAATTCAGGAAGAAATTATTGAAGAGTTTTCAGGCTATGAAGACTGGATGGACAAATATTCATATTTAATTGAATTGGGGAACGAACTGAAACCGCTCGACACAAAATATAAAAACGATCAAAACCTGATAAAAGGCTGTCAATCGCGAGTATGGCTGGTTGCTGAAATGAATGACGGGAAAATATGGTTTCGCGGCGAAAGCGATGCTATAATAGTTAAAGGGCTATTAGCGCTGCTCTTGCGGGTTGTTTCCGGAAGAACTCCAAAAGAACTGTTAGAAAACGAATTGTTTTTTATAGATGATATAGGACTTAAGCAACATCTGTCGCCTACACGCTCTAATGGGTTGCTGGCAATGATAAAACAAATACGTTTATTTGCTGTTGCTTACAACAGAATTACAGAATAAAAATGGAACGATGGATAAAAGAATTGACTTGATTATAAATAATCTGAAAGAAGTTTACGACCCCGAGATTCCTGTAAATATTTATGATTTGGGGTTAATTTACAACGTTGATGTTGATGAAAACAACAGCGCCAATATTATAATGACTCTCACTGCGCCCGGTTGCCCGATGATAGACATAATGATGAACGATATTACCCAGGCCGTACGCGCTGTTGAGGGTATCGATAATGTTAAAATTGATATTACTTTCGACCCACCGTGGGACAAATCGATGATGAGCGAAGAAGCCCGGTTGGAATTGGGATTTTTTTAGGAAAATTACATCCTTAATGGCAGTAAAATTTTATAAATATAAAAGATGCATTACCAATGCAGCATATCTCAAAAAATAAAAATAAAAGCAAAAGAACTTGGTTTTCTTGATTGCGCCATTATACCGGCCAGCGAACTTTCCGAAGAAGGAAAACATTTAAAAACCTGGTTGAAAAACAATATGCACGGGCAATTAGAATACATGGCCCGTAATGTAGATAAACGGCTGAATCCGAAATTACTGGTTGAAAACGTAAAATCAATAATTGTTGTTATTCTGAACTATTATACCGGACAAACACAAACCGGCCGCGAAACACCTGTGATATCGAAATATGCATACGGAACCGATTATCATTTTGTGATGAAAGATAAAATGAAAAAATTGCTGCTGTTTATTCAAACAGAAATAAAACCCTGCAATGCACGGGTATTTACCGATTCGGCTCCAATTCTGGAACGTACCTGGGCACACCGTGCCGGATTAGGTTGGATTGGTAAGAACACCAACTTGATATCGGTAAAACACGGCAGTTTCTTTTTTATAGGCGAACTCTTTCTGGATGTTGAATTTCCCTACGAAAAACACAACCCCGTAAACGACCATTGCGGTAATTGCACACGCTGTATAGACGCCTGCCCTACAAAAGCCATTCTGGTTAACCGAGTAATAGATGTTCGGAAATGTATTTCATACCAAACCATCGAAGTAAAAGGCATTATTGACGAGAAACTTAAAGGACAATTCGCAAATCGTATTTTCGGCTGCGACATTTGCCAGGATGTTTGTCCGTGGAACCTCAAATCAAAACCACACAACGAACCATACTTTGAGCCGCATCCCTATTTACTGCAACTCTCAAAAAACGATTGGCACAAAATAACACAACCACTTTTTAATACACTTTTCAAAAATTCGGCAGTACAGAGAATAGGTTTCAACGGATTAAAACGAAACCTTCAATTTATTCAATCCGAATAGAACTGCGAAATCAAAGAAAAGAAACACTATCCGGAATAACGTATTTTCAAAATAAATTACGATTTTAACAATTATCAGTTAAAAAATCAATTATTTATCTCCCCAATTAATTTTTTGCTGAAATAATAAATTATTAGCCTGAAAAATAAAATATTTTTAATCCCAATTAATTATTTTACGAAAAAGTGAAATATCAGTCCAAAAAATGAAATATTAAAAAAAAATCAATTATATCTTGTCCCGATTAATTTTTAATAGAAAAATAAAATATTTCTCAAAAAATTTAAAAAGAAAAAATCATCATACAGCATATACATTTGGTATTAATTACCGGCGCTTGCTTAATGTTTTATTTACATCATGAGTAAAAATCTGTTAAATACACTTGAAAAGTAACAATTTATTTCTACTTTTGCGCGTCCAAAATAATGGACATTATTAGTATTAATTTTAAAATTAGATGTTTATGTTGAATCAGTATGAAACCGTTTTCATTGTTACTCCCGTTTTATCTGAGCCACAGGTAAAGGAAACGGTAAAAAAATTCAGAGACATCATCACCGAAAATGGCGGTGAGTTGCTTAATGAAGAAAATTGGGGGATGAAAAAACTGGCTTACCCAATTCAAAAGAAATCATCCGGCTTATATCATTTATTTGAATTTAAAGCAAATCCTGCTTTTGTTGCAAAATTAGAAATCGAATTCCGTCGCGATGAGCGCATCATCCGGTTTATGACCGTAAAACTCGACAAATACGCAATCGAATACAGCAACAAAAGAAAAAAATCACAAAAAGAAAAAACAGAAAAGGAGGTATAGAGAATGGCACAAAATACAAGTGAAATCAGATATCTGACCCCACAATCGGTTGAGATCAAAAAGAAAAAATACTGCCGTTTTAAAAAGAACGGGATTAAATATGTGGATTATAAAGACCCCGAATTTCTCAAAAAGTTTCTTAACGAACAGGGGAAAATCCTTCCTCGCCGGATAACCGGAACTTCACTGAAATACCAGCGCAAAGTCGGACAAGCTATTAAGCGTGCCCGCCAAATTGCTTTACTGCCGTTTGTAACCGATATGCTGAAATAAAATAAGGAGGATTAAAATGGAAATAATATTATTACAAGACGTAGAACGCCTGGGAAGTAAAGACAGCATCGTAAAAGTAAAAGACGGCTACGCGCAAAATTATCTTATCCCGCAGAAAAAAGCAATTACCGCTACCGTAACGGCAAAGAAAATTCTTGCAGAAAACATAAGACAACGCGCCCACAAAGAAGCCAAACTTAAAGAAGAAGCTACTGTAATTGCAAAACAATTAGAGAACAAAAAAATTACAATAGGAGCAAAAACAAGCTCATCAGGTAAAATTTTTGGTTCGGTTAACACCATTCAAATTGCTGAAGCCATAAATAAAAAAGGTTTTGAACTCGATCGTAAACAAATTATTTTAACCGAAGAAGACAGCATAAAAGAAGTTGGAACTTACACTGCAAAAATAAAATTACACAAAGAAGTAGTAGTGGAAATCGAATTTGAAGTTGTTGCTGAATAAAAAAACTCAAACAAAACAAGTATAACAGAAAAGGGGCTTCATAAAAAGAAGCCCTTTTTGTTTTGAAACAATTGTGTACTTACATGAGTCCGACAGTTAATTAACCCTTATATCACGATTTTTGTGTAACCCAAATCGAATATGTTCATATTATTTTTTAATTATTACTTTTTCAACAATTAAAATATTAATTTTGTTGCTGTAATATAGCTAATATGACCGAAGAAGATAAATTGCTTCTGAACGATTTAAAAGCAAATGTACAACAACTGTTCAGAGAATTTGGGCAACTGGAAATAGAAAAAGAACAACTGGAACAAAATATAACAAGTTTAAAAGTTGACATAGAGCTGCTGAAACAGGAGTTAGAAACAACAATTAAGGACAATGAAAAATGGAAAATAGCTAACTGTATTTTATCAGGCTCGGATGAAAACAGGGAAGCAAAACAAAAAATAAATAAGTTAATACGGGAAATTGATAAATGTATCGCATTACTAAACAGGTAATGGCAGATGGGTGGAAAAAAATTAAAAATAAATATTAAGATTGATGGCAGAGTTTATTCTCTGGATATTAATCGTGAAGATGAAGAGAAATACAGATTGGCTGCAAAAATAGTTAACGAAATGGTTATACGTTTCAGAGAAGTATTTCATGACAAAGATTCGCAAGATATACTGGCAATGAGCGCGTTTCAAATAGCTCTTGGCAATTCAAAAGTGCAGCAAGTTGAAGAACGAAATCTCTTCATTGGAGAATTAAAAAACATTAATGACGATATTTCTGATTTTTTAAAAGAAAAAAGAAAGAATAACTAAATTAAGTTTAATAAATTATTTATCGGAACCCGTATAAACCGCTCAAAAAGAGTTGGTTTATTACAGGGTTTTTTATTATTTAATAATTAAAAAGTAAAAATGAACTGGATAGAAATACTAATAGGCGCTGCAGTCGGTATTGTCGGCGGTGGGTCTTTTGCTTATATCATTTGGGACAAAGCATTGAATAAGAAAAAAGAAACAATTATTTCTGAAGCTGAAACTGAAGGAGAGGTAATAAAAAAAGACAAAATACTTCAGGCTAAAGAGAAATTTCTTCAAATGAAGACAGAGCACGAAAAATATACTCAAGAGAAAAATAATCAATTAAATAACTTCGACAGCAAATTAAAACAGCGTGATACTCTGCTTAATCAGCGCAGAGACGAACTGAACCGTAAAACTAAAGAATACGAAGTTACCAAAAAAGAAGTAGAGGTTATTCGAGAAAATCTGAATATGCATTTGCAAAAGATTGAGCATAAAACTGAAGAACTCGAAAAACTACACAAACAAAATCTTGATAAACTGGAACAAATCTCAAGCCTTTCGGCCGAAGATGCAAAAGCTCAATTGATTGAATCTTTACAGGAAGAAGCAAAATCAGAAGCTATATCATACATCAACGAAATAATGGAAGAAGCCAAACAGACGGCTACGAAAGAAGCAAAAAAAATAGTGGTTAAAACCATTCAGCGCGTGGCAGCCGAAACGGCAATTGAAAATACTGTTACCATTTTCCATATTGAAAACGATGAAATTAAAGGCCGAATTATTGGTCGCGAAGGGCGTAATATTAGGGCACTTGAAGCAGCAACAGGTGTTGAAATTGTAGTTGACGACACCCCTGAAGCCATAGTACTTTCAGCTTTCGACCCGGTTCGTCGCGAAATAGCCCGCCTCGCTTTGCACCAACTTGTAGCCGACGGCAGAATCCATCCGGCACGTATCGAAGAAGTGGTACAAAAAGTAAAAAAACAAGTTGACGAAGAAGTTGTTGAAACCGGTAAGCGCACAGCTATCGACCTTGGTATTCATGGATTACACCCTGAATTAATCCGTTTGATAGGTAAAATGAAATATAGATCTTCGTACGGACAAAACCTATTGCAACACTCACGCGAAGTGGCCAGCCTAAGCACAATAATGGCTGCCGAACTTGGCTTAAACCCTAAAAAAGCCCGGCGTGCCGGATTATTGCACGATATTGGCAAAGTTCCTGACGACGAGCCGGAATTGCCACATGCTTTGCTGGGTATGAAATTGGTTGAGAAATACAAAGAAAAACCGGAAATTGCCAATGCTGTTGGAGCGCATCACGACGAAATTGAAATGCAGTCGTTGTTTGCCCCGATTGTTCAAGTTTGTGATGCCATTTCGGGTGCCCGACCGGGAGCAAGGCGTGAAGTGGTAGAATCTTACATAAAACGGTTAAAAGATTTAGAAGATTTGGCTCTTTCGTATCCCGGAGTTACTAAAACATATGCAATTCAGGCCGGTCGTGAATTGCGTATTATTGTCGGTTCCGATAAAATGAGCGACCAAGAAACAAAACAACTTTCATACGATATTTCTAAACGAATACAGGACGAAATGACGTATCCGGGACAGATAAAAATTACAGTAATAAGAGAAACTCGTGCTGTTAGCTACGCAAAATAGAAATAATAAAAATTTGTAACATAAAAAGACGGACAACTTAAGTATTATCGCCATTCGTTTAATTGAAAATAACTAAGATTAAATAAGAAAACTAATTTGAATATTGAATGGTAATAAAATTTGATAAATATATATTTTTTTTACTTTTGTACCGTTTTTAAGCAATCTCTTATCCGAAGTAAACGGATTACATTGCCAGTAATAATAAAAAGAGTAACACAAATGGATTTAATTAAATTAGTAGAGAACGAATTTGCGACAGGGAAAGAACTGCCAAAATTCGGTGCAGGTGATACAATTACGGTTAGTTACAAAATTGTAGAAGGTAATAAAGAGAGGATACAGAATTTTCGTGGTACTGTAATTCAAGTAAGTGGAACCGGTTACACAAAAACATTTACTGTTCGTAAAATGTCGGGGAATGTTGGCGTTGAACGTATTTTTCCGATAAATTCTCCTTTAATCGACAGTATTGAAGTCAATAAAAAAGGAAGTGTTCGCAGAAAGAGAATCTTTTTCCTACGTGAACTTACAGGTAAAAAGGCGCGTATAAAAGAAAAACGGTTTTAAGAAATCGGAAACAAAACAATAAATTCGTGTTTTGCATTCTGTTTGTTATAGAAATGCCCGCATAATTCAGGGCATTTTTTGTTTATGTATGTTAAGGAAATGGAACTTTATATTTTGATGCCGTAAGTTGTTCCCTATTTTAAATAAATGCAATCATATTCACCATTAAATATGATTTTAAAAAAGAAATGGGATAATTTTTTGCATAGTCAGGAAAAGATATTATATTTGTGCGTCTTTTCTAAAAGTAAGTTTCGTTTGAAATAATGATATATTGCGGGGTGGAGCAGTTGGTAGCTCGTTGGGCTCATAACCCAAAGGTCGTAGGTTCGAGTCCTGCCCCCGCTACTCAAAAAAATCACTTACCCATACCATAACTTAGGCGACTTGTCTGTAAATTGTATCCCAAATAGGGTTGGTAGAAATGAGAATTCATATTATACTTCTTATAATGATTTATAGTGGGAATAGATACTGAAAATAAATCAAAAGGTGATATTTGTAAAGTTTTATGTACAGATTGTAAACATGAAACGAATCACGAAGTATTATATTCTCTATTATTACATAAAAAAGAAGAATTTGAAGAATATTCATGGCATGAGGATGAATATCAAGTTGTTCGATGTTTGGGTTGTAATGAAATTTCTTTTAGGATCATAAAATCAGACTCGGAATTACAAAATTTAGAAACTGGTTATTATGATGTGGCAGAAATTATATACCCAAGAAGAACAAAAGAAACAATAAATGGAAAAATATACTTGAATTTACCATCCACAATAAAAACACTATATAATGAAACAATAGATTGTTATAATAATAATATCCTCTTACTGTGCGCCGCTGGACTTCGTAGTTTAATTGAAGGTATATGTCAAGATAAAGAAAGTGGTACTGTACTAAAAGACGATGGAACAAAAAATATTAGTAAAAATTTAGAGGGTAAAATAAATGGTTTGTATAAAAAAGGTATTTTAACTGAAGACTATGCAAAAGTTCTACATGAACATAGATATTTAGGAAATAAAGCTGTTCATGAATTGTCGATACCATCACGCAGTGAATTGGAATTAGCGATAGGGATAATTGAACATATACTCGACTCTATTTATGAGATACCTGCAAAAGGTAATAAGTTAATGCATTTGAGGAAACGTGCAGGAGATAAGACTTAAAAATATCAGAAATGCAGACACTTAGTGTCAACTAGTTCTGTAAACGCTTCGCCGTCTAAAAACGGCTTTGGCTCTGAAAAACACCACAATTTTTTTGTTACTAATTTTAAATCCGGTTTTCAAACATTAAGAATAATATTTATTTATACAAATAGTATGTCGGTTTGTATTTTTTAAAAATACTATCTATTTTCATGGCCAGTTTAATAAATGAGCAGAACTTTAGCTATAGATTACGGTAAAAAGAGGGTTGGGATAGCAGTTACCGATCCTGAACAATTGATTGCAACACGTTTAACAACAGTTGCTACTCATACGATTTGGGATTTTCTGTCGGATTATTTTATTAAAGAAAAGGTTGAAAAAGTGATTGTTGGCTATCCGGTTACGTTAAACAACCAACCTTCTGAAGCTGTCAATTATATAACTCCTTTTTTGAAAAAATTTCAGTATAAATTTCCGGAAATTAAATTGGAACTTGTTGATGAAAGATTTACATCGAAACTTGCTTTTCGGGCAATGATTGACGGCGGATTAAAAAAGGAAAAAAGAAAAGACAAAGCATTGGTTGACGGTATAAGTGCAACCATAATTTTACAGGATTATTTAGAACTAAAACGACACACAAGATAAATACTTTAAAAGACAAAAGTTAAAATACAAATGAAATATACGGTTAAATCTTATGGCGACACGACATTAAGAAAAAAAGCTCAAAATATTGATAAAAATTACATCGGGCTTGGAGAACTAATATCTGACATGTGGACAACCCTGTACAGTTCTGACGGCGTGGGGTTGGCTGCTCCACAAATTGGAATGTCTGTTCGGATTTTCGTAGTAGATGCCACATCCGGCGCCGACGACGAACCAGAACTCGCTAATTTCAAAAAAGTATTTATTAATCCTGAGATTATCGAATTATCAGGGGAGGAATGGATTATGAATGAAGGATGTCTGAGTTTACCCGAAATACGTGAAGATATTGCTCGTCCTGACGTGGTTAAGCTAAAATACTGCAGTGAAGATTTTAATGAGTATATCGAAGAATTTAAAGGTTATGCCGGAAGAATTATTCAGCACGAATACGACCATTTGGAAGGCATTCTTTTAATCGACCATTTGTCGCCACTGCGCCGCCGCTTACTAAAAAGTAAATTAAACAATATTGCAAATGGTAAGATACAGCATTCTTCCAAAATAAAATCCTAAACAAAATAGTGCAGTTGTATTGTTTATTTGTCTATAATTTCCCAAATTTATTAACATTATGCGTTTCTATTAAATAATTTTTGGAAATTTAATATTTTCATTTTACACCAAGATACTTCAAACTAATTTTGTGGAAAAGACGATCCAGACCATACCATTCTTGCGACTTTTTACAGCATTAGCAACAGGAATATTTCTGTGTACATACATTGCATTTCCTTTTTGGCTTGCAATATTGTTTGTTACGTTATTCTTGCTTCTTCAGTTTTTTTTTAATTTAAAATACAGATTCAATACTGTGTCTTTGCACGGTATTACGGTTCACCTATTTCTGTTTTCTGCAGGAATATTTTTATATCATAATTATAATTTGCCTCCGCATTTTTTTGAAAACGGAAAATTTATTGCTACAGTACTTGAGGTACCGCAAGAAAAACAGAATTCATACAAATCGCTCATTAAAATTGAATTTTTCCAAACAACAGATTCAATTAACGGAACAAACGAAAAGGTTTTGGTCTATTTTGAAAAAGATACTGCAGCAAGTAACCTTAAACCTGGCGAAAAAATTTTGTTCGACACTTCTCCACAAGCACTTAAAAATAATGGTAACCCTTTTGAATTCGATTACAAAAGGTATATGGAAAGGAGAAAAATTTACCGTCAGGTATATTTATCGTCAGAAAAATGGATTAAAACCGATTTACCTGAATCAAAATCGGTTCTTGTGAAAGCCGAGCTTGTAAGAAAAGAACTTTTGGAAATATATGAAAAACAAAAATTGGGAGAAAACGAATTTGAAATTTTATCGGCGTTAACACTTGGTTATAAACGTGATCTTGATCCTGAAATTCAGCAAGTTTTTTCGGCTTCCGGAGCAATGCATGTGCTGGCTGTTTCAGGCTTACATGTAGGAATTATTTATGGTTTCTTTGCTTTTCTTTTAGGTTTTCTGAATCGTAAAAAGGTTGGCAGATTAATATTTGCAATCATGTCAATTTCAGCACTTTGGGGCTTTGCGTTTATTACGGGATTATCACCGTCAGTAATGCGGGCTTCAACCATGTTCAGTTTTGTAATTTTCGGGAAATGTATAAACCGTCAAACAAATATTTATAATACTCTTGCCGCTTCGGCATTTATTCTTTTGATTATCAATCCAAACAATTTGTTTGAAGTGGGTTTTCAACTTTCATATGCAGCAGTTTTTGGAATAGTTTTTTTACAGCCGAAACTTGCAGATTTGTTTCATGTAAAAAATAAAATTTTAAATTATTTCTGGGCACTGCTCACTGTATCTGTTGCTGCTCAAATTGCAACTTTCCCATTTTCTGTTTACTATTTCAACCAATTCCCAACTTATTTCTGGATTTCAAACCTTTTTGTTATACCTGCTGCCGTAGTGTTAATACCGCTTGCTATAGGGATGTTGGTTTTTTCGGGAATACCTGTAATTTCGATATTATTTTCCAAGACTGTAAATTTTATTATCTCAATTCTTTACTCTTTGTTAAAAGAAATTGAAGAATTTCCCATCTCTGTTCTTAATATTTCAATAAACGAAATTGAATTTATTTTAACCATATTTTTATTCTTTTTAATTTTTATTTTTATAAAAACACACAAAATAAGATTGGTAACAATAATATTGACAGTACTGTTTCTTTTAATAGGAACTTCTACTTTTTTAAAAATCAAAACACAAAATCAAAAAGAAATAATCGTTTACAATAACACACAAAACCGTATGGTTCAATTCGTATCCGGAAAAATGAATTATGTGATTACCGATAAAGAACTGTCTGAAAACAGTTTCGAAAAAAAACAAATACAAACTACATCAATCGCTTTACGTTTAAAACAGCCGGTATTTATTACAAGCGAATCGGAGTATCAGGATGAAAATATGTTCTTTAAAAATGGAAACGTATTTTTTAAAAATAAATTTGTAGTAATCAATAAAATGTCAACCGGTTTATTTCAGCAGTTAAAACCTGAAATTATCATTGACCCTCCTGTAAATAAAGAGTTTAACGATTACAGTTATGATGGTCAAGTTTTATTTACCAGGAAAAACTATCAAGATATTGATAAGGATAATAAAAAAATTTATTGGACTGAAGACCAGGGTGCATTTAGAAAAAAATGGTAATTTTCAACCTTAAACTGAATAAAATTCAGAGGTTAATACTTTAATTTGCACATTTTTTGTTTAATCTAAACAAGCTACATATGAAAGTTGTTATTGCAGGAACAGGCGAAATGGGAATACATCTGGCAAAGATGTTAAGCAAAGAAAACCACGATATAGTATTGTTAGACGATTCTTCCGAAAAGTTAGCAGGTATAAGCAACGATGTTGATTTAATGACTGTTACAGGTTCTGCGCATTCTTTTAACGATTTAAAAGAAACAGGTTTATCAAAAGCCGATCTTTTTATAGCTGTTACACCTTTTGAAGAACGAAATTTACTCGCCTGTTCAATGGCATCGTATCTTGGTGCTAAAAAAACAATTGCCCGCATAAACAATTCGGAATATATGCAGGAGAACTACAAAACCGAACTTAGAAACCTCGGTATTCATGAACTTATTTATCCGGAAAGCCTGGCTGCAAAAGAGATTGTAACCTCGTTGAAACAACCGGGCACTAGACAGATTATAGAATTTTCAAATGGGAAACTTATACTTCTCGGAATTAAAGTCCGTGAAAATGCCCAGATTCTGAATAAAACATTTGAAGAACTGTCGAAGGAAATAAATAATATTTTCGTAGTTGCAATTAATCGAAACAATGAAACAATTATCCCGAATGGCCACGATTTTATTAAAAACGGTGATATTGTATTTTTTGTAACCACCCGTGCAGGACAACAAAATGTTTTCGACTTAACCGGAAAAACAATTTTCGATATAAAAAACGTAATGTTCCTCGGTGGAAGCCGCATAGCACAAAAAACAATAGACAAACTCGGCGATCAGTACCGCATAAAAATTATTGAAATCGACCGCAATAAATGTGAAAAAATAGTTGGCAAATACGAGAACGTTCTGGTGATAAACGGCGATGGCCGCGATCTTAGCCTGCTAAAAGAAGAAGGAATTGAGAAAATGGATGCTTTTATTGCTACTACCGGCAATTCTGAAACCAATATTTTAAGTTGCCACCTTGCAAAATATTTTGGGGTGCGCCGTACAATAGCCGAAGTTGAAAATTTAGCTTTTATGAGCTTGGCCGACAATATGGATATTGGTACAATTGTAAATAAAAAACTTAATGCAGCCAGTTATATTTACCGATTTACACTAAATGCCGAAGTATCGAAAGTTAAGCGTCTTGCTGCGTCCGATGCCGAAGTTTTTGAATTTATTGCCAAACCTGGTGCAAAAATTACCCAGCATCCTATAAAAAGCCTTGGCTTTCCTGAGGAGGCAAAAATTGGCGGTATAATAAGAGGGAACAATGCATTTATTGTAAACGGAGATACTGAAATAGCCGAAGGTGATAAAGTTGTTGTATTTACATTGCCTTCGGGAATTAAAAAGTTGGAAAAGTTTTTTAAATAACATGCCCTTGCAATGAATCTGAAACTTATAATACGTATTCTGGGCTTTTTGATTTTTGGCGAAGGTATTGCCTTGTTAATTTCGTTACTTGTTTCTTTATTCTACGGTGGCCCCGATTTACCGGCTTTTATTATAACATCTGTTATTACCCTGACTACAGGAGGATTATTGCTGGTATTAACAAGAAATGCAGTTAAAGATATTGGCAAAAGAGAAGGGTTTTGCATAGTTGCTTTTTCATGGGTTACATTCTCATTTTTCGGAAGCCTCCCATATATTATCAGCGGATCTATACCAAACTTTACTAATGCTTTTTTTGAAACAATTTCAGGTTTTACCACCACAGGTTCGTCCATTTTAACAAATATAGAGGCTTTACCACACGGTATTCTGTTTTGGCGAAGTTTTACCCAATGGCTTGGCGGAATGGGAATTATTGTTTTATCGCTTGCAATTCTACCTGTTTTTGGCATTGGCGGCATACAACTTTTTACCGCTGAATACCCCAGCCCGACTCTCGATAAAATAAGCCCAAAAATAAGGCAAACTGCTAAAACACTCTGGATTATATATACTATTCTTACTCTTATAGAAACTATTTTGTTACGGATTGGCGGAATGACATTATTCGATGCAATAAACCATTCTTTAACAACTATGGCTACCGGAGGTTTCTCAACAAAGCAAGTTGGTATTACATACTGGGATTCATATTTTATACAATATGTTGTTATTATTTTTATGTTTTTGGGTGGTACTAATTTCACATTATTTTACATCATATTTAAAAGCAAATTCAGAACTATATTCAAAGATGAAGAATTTAAATATTACAGCTTTTTTGTTTTAGGATTTACTTTATTTATTTTCACAGGATTACTGATAACAACTTCGCTTGACATTGAAAAAGCTTTTCGCGATTCGCTGTTTCAAGTAGTATCAATTATTACTACAACCGGTTTTATTACAGCCAACTATTTAAGTTGGACACCTGTTTTAATTATCCTTATTTTTGCCTTGTTCTTTTTTGGTGGTTGTGCCGGTTCGACCAGCGGCGGTATAAAAATTATGCGAATTGTACTGCTTATTAAAAACAGTTATTACGAATTACGCCGTATAATACACCCAAATGCTATAAT
>JAITWJ010000098.1 GCA_031285325.1 Bacteroidales bacterium | reverse complement strand
CGCCTTGCTTCCCGAAAGCAGAACACCCTGACTGTCGTCAAATACTACTTCGTACATCAACGTTTTTTCCATATCGCCTTTCCGTATATTTACTTTTTTCACCTTTGTTTCGCTGTAGGCGGCTTCCTTTCCATGTCGCAAATTCAGGGATTGTGCCGCAGCCCTTCGTGCCTCCTCTATCGAAACCTGCTGTTGAGCTGCGGTACTGAACATTTGCAACATGCAGTATGCAAAAAATAATATTTTTGTTGCTTTCATTGTTGATTTGTTTTTGACTTATTCAAAATAAATATCATCTGCACTGTATATTTCAATGCTGGCTCCTGTGCGGCAACAATAATTAGTTGGCATAGTATTATAACGAAGCTTACCACTGATATAGCATTTTTTTGTTATATCAGTAGTGTCAAATTTCATTCTTAATGAATCTGCAATACTATCATAATTATAATTGTCAGAGCATGAAGAGATTTTGACAGGAATTCTACACCCTACAGCACCATTCCACTCAAAAATATATTCTTTCATGTCCATTATTGTAAAATCGCACGGGTCAACAGGTGTATCATAAAGAACGACGGAAGCTTGATTTATCCAGCCTGATATTTTGATATTTTTCAAACTCTCATAACACCCACAAATCTCTATCTCGTTTACCTCCGAACAGTCTTTAATACAATTCCAGTAAACTGTGTAAACATCATTATTATTTCTCCAGTCAATCGGGTTAACCCCTTTGGGAATATTTATATCACAATTTGGTTTACAGGAGAAAGTAAATAGAATAACTCCACTTAAAAGCAGTATTTCTAAAACAACAGTATTTTTCATGGTTCACACAATTTACCTGTCCTCAATTTTTTCCATCAGCATTTCAACAGTTTTCTGCTGTTCCTTAATCATTTTGCCCTGCTGCTCTATCAGTTCCTGCTGCTGAATGGTATAAAGCGTCAACTCTTCAATCTTCTGCAACAGTTTGGCCTGCATCACGCCCACATCAATTCCGGCTTCTTTCACTTCGGCTTCGGAAGGAATGCCGGGCAGTGTGTGGTGTTCTTAAATATGCGCTTTTACCTCGTTCAGTGCAGGGAGTTTGTAGTCTTTGGAGAAAACAAAGTCAGACCAAACATTGGTCTTTACTTCAATACTGTTTGCAGTTATTGTTCCATTAACTTTTAGATTTTGTTTTGTTAAAGAGTTATTATTTCCTAAAGTTAAATGACCATTTTTATCCAGAAGGATAACGGGTTGAGCCATGTTTGTACTATATATATACAAGCTTTTGCCATATTTAATTGCCGAATTTTCATTATCGATGCCTGCGGAAAGTTCCAATAATCCGCCGGCATAATCTCCGGCGACAGATAATTTGTTTGCTATCAAAATATCTGTTTTGGCGGTTCCGGCAACATGTAATTTGTAAACAGGGTCATATATTCCTATTCCCAAATTTCCGTTTCCGGTAAATATTAATTTAGCTGCAAAAGAAGCTGGTGAAACGGAACTGTTTGAACCAATAACAAGCCGACCGGAACTTTCTCTGCCCACATTGATTCTTAACTCCGATTTGGTTGAAGAAACATTGTATCGTTGCAGATAAATTTTGTCATTTTCGTCCAGCTCCCCAAAATAGAGTTTTTTTCCTGCTCCTGTTACAACTTCCTCTCCCAATTGAATATCATTTTGAAAAAAATGAATATTATTCTGGGCTGTAAGACTTGTTGCAGATAAAACTGTACACGCGAAAAATAGAAATACACTTTTCATAATCATCTAAATTAAAATTATTATTAGTTTCTAAATAAAAAACTTCACAAAACTATATAATGAAACAATGTTATCCAAATAATTTTCAATTTATTTTCAGGCCTGTATAATTCAGGGGGTGTTTTAATACAGTTGCAAAAGTTTGTCAACTTGCAGCAAAAGCAAAAAACGGTAACAAAACAGGCGTCCGGGCGCCTGTAGAATAACTGAATGGGTTTATATCATGTTCAGTTGAGAATTTTAATCATATCGGATAACTGTTCTTTTGCTCAAAACATTGTTGCCCATCAATACTTTCACGTAATAAACACCTTGTTGCAAATTGGTACAGTTGATATAAGCTTGATCGGTATCGCAATATTCGGATGCAAAAACGGAGATACCGGATGAGTTGAAAATTTCGACATGAAAAGGATGTACATCTTCCGTATCCAAAACTATTGTAAAATTGCCGTCATTGGGGTTGGGATAAATGTTGAAATCGAAATCCACAGCTAAGTTATTACGGGGTTCCAAAATTTTCTGTGTATAAAAAAATGTGTCTGCTGCTTTTGTTGTTTCATCCGTTTGGGCGTCTGTTATCAATAATCCATTACTGCGGATATTTCCCTGACAGTTTCTGCACGGTTCCGTACGTGCTGTAAAAGTTGCACCTGCCTGAACATGGAAGCCGGGGCGAAGTGTTATACTTTGATGTGCTTTATAGGTAACATTTTGCCCTGAATAAACGGTACGCCATGCAGCAGAATACGTTTCAGGTACACTTTCAAGGGCAGTTAAAGTATAAGGAATATTTTCGTGCGGAGGCGCACCATCTAAACAATTGCAGGAAAAATGATCGGCAAGTTGCAGTGTAAAATTACAGTAGTTTTGATTATTTTTTGGATGAAGATAAAAAATAGCACGCTGGCGATAGTTGTAATTATAGTCCTCCGGTGTTAAATCGTCTATTGTGAACCTGCCGTCGTAATTTCCTGTCCATCCAAAATTAAAATAAAAATAATCGTCACTGTCATATCCGTCGCATACAAAAGCATGTCCTTTATTACCCCAAAAATTTGAGCCTGCATAAAGAACAGGCCGTCCTTTCGCTAAATCTTCTTTTATTCTTTTTTTCCATTTACTGTCGCTGTGCCACAGTCTTTTCTGTTTGTCGGCATCATTACTGTACTGGAAATAATTAACCAGTGCGTCTCTGGCTTTGCTCATACTGGTTCCCCGAAGCGCATCCGCTCGAACAGTAATGCATATATGTTTCCAAACCGCAACTCCTGATTAAACGCGCAACAGCATTACGCTCTTTTTCATAATTAACAGAATTGCTTGACAGTTTATTCGGCATATTGCACCAGTCGTATTGCTCTTTTCTGTAAGGCAAATACACAGGATATTTCCAATAGTTCATAATTTGCGCCATTGCCACAGCCACACATCCGGCAGAACAATAATTTAAATTATCACAATCGTTGCATTTTTTTGATGTTTCATTTACATAATAGTTATAGGCATGGCAGTCTCCTTTTTGCTGAAAGGTATCGTAGTTATTTGCATACAACTGCCCCCACTGAGTTGCCAACAGTGGATGTACTATTATTGTAGCCGGCACACTGCGTTTCGAAAAATTTGACTGCTGTAATTCGTCCCATTGCTTTTCATAATGTAATTCAATGTTTTCCTGTGCAAAACACAGCTCAATTTCATGAATATAGTCAAACAGAAAATCCAGCAGGCAGCAGGGAACATTAATATTAGTCGTATCGAAAACGGCTCCATTATCATCATTATCCTTGATGTAGTATCCCAACAGCGGTAAACATGCTTTGCTTCCGGAAAGGAGTATGGCAGCACCGTTTTGAAACACTATTTCGTACATCAGATTATTGTTTCTTTTATTGGAAAGTGTGTGTACGGTTTTTATTTCCGCATTATGCGGTACTTTTAATATATTTGCCTTGCTGTAAAGCAAGCTTACAGCGGCACGTTTTGCCTCCTTTTCGCTTACCTGCTGCTGTGCTGTGGCACAAAATGCGAGTAGCGTACAGCATACTAAAAACAGTGTTGTTTTGGTTTTCATTATACAGTTTCCTTTTTTTATTCAATTGTAATTTTGTCTTCAGAAATTTGAAAGAAGTAAAGGTAAGCCTTTTGCGGATTGCTACTCCTCATATCTCCCAAGGTATATTCACTTATTTTAAAATCCCATGTTGAGTTTTCCTTAAATATATTTTCCGAATACCCTGTTACCCTGTTATGTGTGAAGCTTATTATTACACTGTCATTGTTTGCAAAACCAACATGAATACTGTCAAATATATTTGCTGCCAGTGTATATGGAGCTATATTCAAATCTTTTGTTTCAAACAATACCCCATCCCAATAATCATAATACGCATCACCACCGGGCGATAAATCAAATTCGGTCAGTTTATGTCCACCTCCTATGTCTGACATGGGATAAAATCCTCCACTAACGGTGGTTTTTTGAGGGTATAATTTTATATAAAGAAGGCTGTCTGTCCGGTTAAAAACTACTATTTGCAAAATTTCATGTACTTTTTCTTTGCAGGAAATACAGCAACAAGCTGCAAAAACTGCGATGCCGGTTAAAATAATTCTATTCATTGTTTTTTGATTTTGTCAATTTCGTTTTTCAGTTCCTGATACGCTTTTTGCTGCGCTTCATTCTCCTCTTTTAACTCAATCACATACAGTGTTAACTCCTCAATTTTTTGCAACAGTTTAGCCTGCATTTCGCCCACATTAATTCCGGCTTCTTTCACTTCGGCTTCCGAAGGAATACCGGGTAGTGTTTTGTGTTCCTCAATATGCACTTTTACCTCGTTCAGTGCAGGGAGTTTGTAGTCTTTGGAGAAAACAAAGTCAGACCAAACATTGGTCTTTACTTCAATACGGTTAGCGACAAAGACACCATCTACTGTTAAAATACAAGTAGTACCATTCCCTTTTAA
>JAITWJ010000092.1 GCA_031285325.1 Bacteroidales bacterium | reverse complement strand
CTTCAGAAGGCTAGCAAAAGACTATGAACGATCGATCGAATCGTCTGAAACAATGATTTATCTCGCATTCATCGCCCTGATGATTAAACTTTTATAACACTAATTTTTAGACAAACTCTAAAAATAAATTTTTATAATTCTCATAAATTTTGTTTGCAATATCAAATAATACTTATATATTAACCGTGTTATTCTGTCTTAAATATTGTTAAATACTTTAAATTATGAATAATATGCTGAACACTATTTATTTCCCACGAAGCGGCATAGCGGTACGCTCCCGAAGCAAAAGGCGGGAGCTAAAATTAAAACAATACCAAACGTATTGAAAATGTCTTTTAAAAAATTGTATTAACAAGAATAATTTAGTTATATATAATGAAAAAATTATTTTACTTAACATTTATAATGTTGTTATTTGTTACTTCCTGTAATGATGCACCAAATAATGATTTATCAAATAATAATCAGGACGCTTTTGAGGCATTTATAGAAGAACAACGAGAGATAATAATAAATTCTTACGGTAACGTTTGCGCCTCAGTTACCGATGCCATTGATTATCCGGAACCATGGACAAAAGAAATTGAGGAAACATTTGTTATCCCAGACGAAACTATCCGCTCGATGAGTACCTGCGGTTTATTGAAAACTTTTATTGAGTACCCAAGAGTTTATGCCAGTAGTGATCTTTTCGATCCAGTTGTTACCAAGTTCAACAATGAACTTCGAGAAAATAAAGTTGCAATTGAACTTTTTGACAGAAACGACTGTTTTCCTGTTTTAGCATCCGAATATCTAAATATCATAAAGGGACACTACTACAACTCAATAGAAAAAGGAGAATATATTTATTCAGGCCGGATAGACTACATTGAAAAACTCCTTGCAAGCGATATTTGTATGTCGGTAATCGATGACAAAGAAAAGAAACAGATCATGGCCATTGGATTTACCAAGGCAACAAAAGAAAGAAAAACCTCTAATTACGGAAACGCCGCCTACACATACACCATGATGATTTCAATTATGCAGAGTTGTAATTATGCCCCCTTTATTGAAGAAGTCGGTGCAAGGATACGTGAAGGCGCTGTCGGGTATTATTTAATTGACCCCAATGGCGATACGTCAGGCAATTTTCTTACAGATTCTAATGTGGAACTTATATTAAAACATGCAGAGGAATTTTTAAACAAATAAAAATTAATACAATATGAAATCAATTAGATATATTATTATGTGCAAGTTATGCGAGTGTTCAGGCTCAAACTTATTGCAGTAATATTTCAGCCAACCTTCGTTTTTACTGAAACGCAATTACTGCATTTATAAATGTGCAGCGGATAACAAAATGCGGTATTAAATAATTTTAATACCGGTAGTGTTCGGGCTTGTAAGGCCCGTTTGCCGGTACGCCTAAATATTTTGTCTGAGCGTCTGTCAGTTTTGTGAGTTGAACATCGAGTTGTTCTAAATGCATACGGGCAACTTCTTCATCAAGTTTTTTGGGAAGGCGGTAAACACCAATGCCGTAATTATTTTGACAGAGTTCGATTTGTGCAAGCGACTGGTTTGTAAACGAGTTACTCATCACAAAAGAGGGGTGTCCTGTTGCACATCCAAGATTTACCAGCCTGCCTTCGGCAAGGAGGTAAATGCTGTGCCCATCGGGGAATGTATATTTATCGACCTGTGGTTTAATATTCAGTTTCTCAATACCAGGCCATTTCTTGAGCATATCTACCTGAATTTCATTATCGAAATGACCTATATTGCATACTATTGCATTGTTTTTCATTTTTGCCATGTGCTGTATAGTTACAACATCTTTGTTTCCTGTGGCGGTAACAAAAATGTCTCCTTTACTAACGGCATATTCCATTGTTTTCACTTCGAATCCTTCCATAGCAGCCTGCAATGCACAAATTGGGTCTATTTCGGTTATAATTACTCTTGCACCATATCCGCGCATCGATTTGGCACATCCTTTTCCTACATCGCCGTATCCGGCAACAATTACCACTTTCCCTGCAATCATGATGTCGGTAGCACGTTTTATGCCATCGGCCAGCGATTCGCGACATCCGTATAGATTATCGAATTTCGATTTGGTAACCGAATCGTTTACATTAATAGCCGGAAACAGCAGTTTCCCTTCTTCTTTCATTTGATACAGACGGTGAACGCCGGTGGTGGTTTCTTCCGATACTCCTTTAATATTTTTTACTATACCGTGCCAGCGGTAATTATTCTTATGGAGTATTTTTTTTAATAGTTTGTTTAATTCTGTTTCATCTATACCTTCAGCAGGTACGTTGAGTATTTCAGGGTTATTTTCAGCCTCAAAGCCACGGTGAATCATAAGAGTTGCGTCGCCGCCATCGTCAACAATAAGTGTAGGGCCTGTGCCATTGCCGAAATCGAGAGCTTTTTCAATACACCACCAGTATTCTTCAAGCGTTTCTCCTTTCCATGCAAAAACAGGAATACCGGCTTTTGCTATGGCGGCGGCAGCATGATCTTGTGTGGAAAAAATGTTGCAGCTTGCCCAGCGTACCTGGGCGCCGAGTTCTGTCAATGTTTCGATTAACACTGCCGTTTGAATGGTCATGTGGAGGCTTCCGGTAATTCTGGCATGTTGTAACGGTTTTTCAGATTTAAATTTTTTCCGTACAGCCATTAGCCCGGGCATTTCTTTTTCGGCAATTTCAATTTCTTTTCTACCGAATTCGGCCAGTGTAATATCAGCTACTTTATAATCGGCAATTATTTTTTCGGCAGTCAATGTCATTTTAGTCAATATGAATTAATTTTTAAAGATTTATAAAGCTAATAAAAGTAGTTTGGAGGTAGGATAATTCAGGCATTTACGAAATGTTAATTACCCATGTCGGAAAAGAATTTATTTCGCATGAGCCTTATATCTTCTTCCGAATAATCGTCTTCACCCAGTTCTTCCAATGCTTTTTCAATTGAATCGTCTTCAGTTTCTCTAAAATAGTCGAATGCTCTTTCCTGGTGTTCTTTGTCCATTATGCTATCAATATAATAGTCGAAGTTCAGTTTGGTTCCCGAATTTACAATTGCTTCAACCTCTGCAATAATATCTTTTACTTCTACGCCTTGTGAATCAGCAATAATATCGAACGAAATTTTGCGATCAATGTTTTGTATGATAAAAACTTTCATTTTAGATTTATTGGCAATAGTTTTTACCACAAAATCCTCAGGCCGTTCAATCTCATTTTCTTCAACATATTTGCGGATGAGCTCAACAAATTCTTTCCCATAACGTTTTGCTTTTCCTTGTCCAACTCCATGTATTTTTTGAAGTTCGTCAATATTTATAGGGTATTGTACCGACATGTCTGCCAACGAAGGATCCTGAAAAATTACAAATGGCGGAAGGTTGTGTTTTTTTGCAATTTTTTTACGCAGGTCATTTAATATGGCAAATAAATTCGGATCGCCTGCTATGGCTTTTGATGTGGTTACTTCGTTAATATCTTCATCTTCATTGTCATATTGGTGGTTTCTTACCAGTAAAAATTTATGCGGGCCATTTAAAAATTCGTGCCCTTTGTCGGTTACTTTCAATAATCCGTAGTTCTCTATTTCTTTTATTAGTAAGCCTGCCACTGTTGACTGGCGGAAAACGGCATTCCAAAAACTTTCGTCGTGGTCTTTACCGGATCCAAACGATTTTAAGGTATTATGTTTGAATGATTTTATAGCTGCTGTTTTGTTTCCGGTCAGGATATTTGCAATGTGGTCGGCCTTGTACTGTTCGTTTACTTCTAAAATAGCCTTTAGCGCTCTGGCAACTTCGTCGCCTGCTTCTATTTTTTCTTTAGGGCTTAAGCAATTGTCGCAATTTCCGCAATTTTCTTCTAAATAGTTTTCTCCAAAATAATTCAGCAAGATTATACGGCGGCAAATGGCCGATTCGGCATACGAAACGGTATCGAGAAGAAGTTGTCTTCCTATTTCCTGCTCGGCAACGGGTTTGCCTTGCATGAATTTTTCAAATTTTTGTACGTCTTTATAACTGTAGAATGTAATGCATTTCCCTTCTCCGCCATCTCGTCCTGATCTGCCGGTTTCCTGGTAATATCCTTCAAGGCTTCTCGGAATATCATAATGAATTACAAACCTGACATCGGGTTTGTCTATTCCCATCCCAAAAGCTATGGTGGCCACAATAACATCAATCTCTTCCAATATGAATTTATCCTGGTTTATTGAGCGCGTGGCAGCATCCATTCCGGCATGGTATGCTATTGCTTTAATTCCGTTTATCTGCAGTAATTCTGCCACCTCTTCTACTTTTTTACGGCTGAGGCAGTATATTATACCTGATTTGCCTTCGTTTTGTTTGATGAATTTTATTATCTGGTTTTTGGGTTTGATTTTTGGCCTTACCTCGTAATATAAGTTTGCCCGGTTAAACGATGATTTAAAGACTTTAGCATCAAGTATCCCAAGGTTTTTTTGTATGTCGTGTTGAACTTTGGCTGTTGCAGTTGCTGTTAAGGCAACTATTGGCGATTTCCCAATTTCTTCTATTATAGGCCTTATACGCCTGTATTCAGGCCTGAAATCATGGCCCCATTCCGAAATGCAATGTGCCTCATCGATGGCGTAAAACGATATTTTTATTTTCTTCAGAAAGTTTATGTTTTCTTCTTTCGTCAAAGATTCCGGAGCTACATACAGTAATTTGGTTTTCCCTGTAATAATATCGTCCTTTATTTCATTAATTGCTGTTTTTGTTAACAGCGAGTTTAAAGAATGGGCTATATTGTCTTCTGTTTGCATTCCTCTTATAGAGTCAACCTGATTCTTCATTAACGCAATAAGTGGCGAGATTACAATTGCCGTTCCTTCCATCATTAATGCGGGTAACTGGTATATTAACGATTTCCCTCCGCCGGTAGGCATTAATACAAAAGTATTATGTCCTTGTAATACACTTTTTATTGATTCTTCCTGCTGGCCTTTAAAACGGTCGAATCCAAAATACTGTTGCAGTTTTTCATTAAGTGAACCGTATGTATTCATCTAAATATTTATGTTTCTTTAAACTTGTTAATTAAAAATTACATTCAAGCTAAGTACAGTTAAAGTATAGTATGTTTGACTAAGAGTTGTGTACCATTATTCAAATATAAATATAGATATTATATCAAACAAATTAATTACAATAAATAAAAATTTTAACAGTTATAATGTATGGGTTTATTAAGCAATTAAGCCGTAGTTTAAACATCACGAACAATCTCTTACAGTATGGTGCAACATTATGTTTTTGCTTAATTAACAAATATTTTACAAATGTTTTATAAAAAGCTTTCCGTTGCTCTAAAAATTTTAAACTGCAATTGTTTTTTATATTTACGCCCCATAATAACAAACCCTGATATAGTGTGTAAATAATGAAAAATATAAAATTTGTTACATCGGAAGAAGCAGTAAAAGCAGTAAAATCGGGCGACCATGTTCATTTCAGCAGCGTGGCCAGCGCTCCGCAAACACTTATTAAAGCCCTGTGCGCCCGCGGCGACAGCAAAGAACTAAGAAACGTACACATCCACCACCTTCATACCGAAGGGCCTGCCCCTTACACCGAAGCAAAATACGAAGGTATTTTCCGGCACGACGCCTTTTTTGTGGGAAGTAATGTCCGGAAAGCCGTACAGGCGGGCTATGCCGATTATATTCCTGTTTTCCTGAGCGAAACACAAAAACTGTATCGCAGTAATACCTTACCCTGCAATGTGGCAATGGTACAGGTATCGCCGGTTGACAGGCACGGCTTTGTGTCGCTCGGAACTTCGGTTGATGCCACCCTGGCCGCTATTGAAACAGCCCGCCGTTTGAAAGGCTGCGTGATAGCCGTTGTAAACCCGAATGTGCCGCGCGCCTGGGGTGACGCCATGATTCCGGCCGGCATGATCGATATATTTGTAGAAGACAACAGCCCGCTCGAAGTATCTCATTTCTCAGAGCCCGATGCACTGGAAACAGCAATAGGAAAACACTGTGCAAATTTGATTGAAGACGGTGCAACCCTGCAAATGGGTATCGGAAACATTCCCAACGCAGTGCTGGCACAACTTGAGAACCACAAAGACTTGGGCATTCACACCGAAATGTTTGCAGACGGAGTATTGAAATTAGTAGAAAAAGGCGTAGTAAACGGCGCCGCCAAAGCAATCGACAGAGGTAAACTTGTTTCAACATTCCTGATGGGCTCGCAAAAGTGTTACGACTTTATAGACGACAACCCAATGGTAGCCATGATGGACGTAGCATACACCAACGACCCGTTTATTATTGCCAAAAACCCCCGCGTAACAGCTATTAATTCAGCCCTGCAGCTCGATATTACGGGGCAGGTATGCGCCGATTCAATAGGCACCACTTTCTATTCGGGCGTGGGCGGGCAAATCGACTTCATATACGGAGCATCGCTATCCCAAGGCGGGAAAGCCATTATAGCCATGCCATCAGTAACAAAAAAAGGCGTAAGTAAAATTATGCCGGTACTTAATTCGGGCGCCGGCGTGGTAACAACACGCAACCACATACACTGGCTGGTAACCGAGTACGGTGCGGTTAATTTATACGGCCGTACCCTGCAAGACAGGGCTAAGCTGATAATATCAATTGCCCACCCCGACCATCAGGAAATGCTCGACAAGGCTGCTTTCGACAGGTTTGGCCCCCATTTCCACTTTATTGGCGGTACCGAATAAAAAGCGCGTGGCAGGAATATATTCCTGCCACGCTTTCATACAATATACTTAACTAAATTATTTCAAAACATTAACATCAACAATAATGAAAATATCGCATATCGAACATATTGGTATTGCAGTAAAAAGTTTAGACGAAGCAATACCGTTTTACGAAGAAATTCTCGGAATGAAGTGCTATGCCATTGAAGAAGTAGCCGACCAGAAAGTTAAAACAGCATTCTTTATGGCAGGGCAAACAAAGATCGAATTACTCGAATCGACCGACTCTGAAGGGCCAATCGGAAAGTTTATCGATAAAAAAGGACAGGGCATTCACCACATTGCCTTTGCAGTCGATAACGTTAACGAAGCCCTCAACGAACTAAGCTCAAAAGAAATACAGCTGATAGACAAAACAGGCAGGAAAGGCGCCGAAGGACTAAACATCGGGTTCCTGCATCCCAAATCAACATTAGGCGTATTAACCGAAGTTTGCAGCAAATAACACAACACAACAGAAACATAAAAGCCCCGCGAGGGGCTTTTTCGTATCCACACACCGCTAATTACCCGATATACGCCTCCGCCACCGGCGACCACGGCCCCGCCTCACCCTTTGCATTCTCGTAACACGAGGCATAATACACCGTTTTGCCGCGTTCAATTTCGTCGTATGCAACAGTAATAACAGGCCTCCGGCTAAACCGCCCGTTAAAAATAGCCGTGCCCGACACCGGACGCTCGCCGCCAACCTGCCACACAAAGCGCACGCCATACACCCCGGCAGGCTTCGAAGCCTTCCCGTTCTCTATGTTAAGAGCGCTCACCTTATGCTCAAAGTAGTTTGCCGTACGTCTGATAATAGTATTAGGGCGGCTCGTTGGCCGCGGGTGAGGAGTAAAAGTAGTGTCCCTCGGGCGGATACCCAGCGCAAAACGCGCCGAATCGGCCATTCGCAGGTTATACCGCACTGACGATGCTGCAAACATCCTCATCGCCGCAGATGCCGTCTTCTTCGTTTCATCTTTCGAAATACGGTTCGAGGTAGAATTAACAGCTCTGTAAACCTCAAACGCTCCGGTAAATGCCGCTATCGAAAGCGCTACTGCCGCACACTGGTCAACGTCCCATTTATACAAAGCACGCGCCGTTTCATCACCAAGCATTGCAGCCCATTTCCCGCACTGTTCATAAAAACCCTCATCACTTCTCGATAACCATTCGCTCATCTCTTTAAAAATTTTTATATGTTAATAAATTATTTCGTTCAGCGCCATAAATATAAAACAATATTTATGAATCAAAAAACAAATCTCCTGAAAAAAATCACACATCAACCAAATTTCAAAAACAGCGTGCGTAATTTAGGTAATACAATTTTTAAATTACGCACGCTGTTTTTGAAATTAAAATACACACTCCCGAATTTACAAAACATGTTTTCGAACTTCAAAAACTCGTCCCCGAATATCCAAAACATGTTTTCTAACTTCCAAAACTTGTTTTTGAAATTCAAAAATACACTCCCGAAAAAAAAACATTACGTTTGAAGTTCTGTCGCATAGTCCCCGAACTTACAAAACATGTTTTCTAACTTCCAAAACTTGTTTTAGAAATTCAAAAACACACTCCCGAATTTCCAAAACATGTTTCCGGACTTCAAAAACTCGTCACCGAATTTACAAAACATGTTTTCGAATTTCCGCACGCAGTTTTTGAAATTCAAAAATACACTCCCGAAATTCCGCACAATGTTTTTTATAACACTATATACACTTCCGAAACGTAAATAAATTCAGACAATAAATAATTCGGTATGCTTGGTGTTTCGCAGTTTGCTAACACAGCAGGTTAACTTTCACGCAAAAAAAAACGTGCAACCCTTTGTAATACCGGTTTGCACGCTTAATGTATGCCTGCTTGCCTGCAGGCAGGTGTCAAATCTTCACACTATCCTCGTAAACGGTGTCGGGGCACAGGTCGGCGTTGTTATTCCACCTTATGGTGCCAAGAAAAGTATGCACCGAGTTGAATACCGACAGGTCGCGCAGTGCGCGGAATATACCCTTGTCGAGCCACGGCTTCATATCAAGTATGCCTTCTTCGCCGTTGTCGAACCACAAGTGGACTGTATAGTCCGCTTCGGGCCTGGCTTTTATTACATCCGGACTCATGACTGTTTATTTTAGAGGTTCAATAGTGAAAATATTCTTCTCGCTTATTGCTATTTGCCAGTTTGCCATCAGGCCTTCTTCGTGCATCACAATCCACTCCTGCACTAATTTTATCTTCTTGGCAGGCAACTCTCCGGCAATAAGTAATTCTTTACGCTTTATTCATTACCCTGTAAAGATACTGATTTTAGTTGACAATTGAAAATTTAGCGCCGTTGCCGCAGGTTTTATTAGAAAACAACATATAATTAATTAAATTTGCACAGATTTATAATATCGACTAAAAATAAACTTATGGCAATTCTTAATAAAATACTGGGAAAGGTTTTTGGAAATAAATCGGACAGAGACATCAAAGAAGTTTCACCAATACTGGAAAAAATTAAGATTGAGAGCGAGCGCATCAGCAAACTGTCGAACGACAGCCTGCGCGCCGAATCGAACAAACTAAACCAGATAATAAGCAACAGCATAAAACCGGAAGAAGATGAAATTGCTGAACTAAAAGCAAAAGTAGAAGACGCAGACATACAGGAAAGCGAAAAAACTTATGAAATAATCGACAAGCTGGAAGCAAACATCGACACAAAAATAGAACAGGCTTTAAACGAAATTCTTCCGTCGGCATTTGCCATCGTTAAAGAAACCGCCAGGCGGTTTGCCGAAAACGACACTATCGAAGTAACCGCAACCGATTTCGACCGCAGCCTCGCCCTTACACACGCAAACATAACAATTGCAAACAACAAGGCAATCTGGAGCAACAAATGGATGGCCGGCGGAAACGAAATAACATGGAGCATGGTGCACTACGACGTACAGCTTATTGGCGGCATTGTACTTCACCAGGGTAAAATTGCCGAAATGGCCACAGGCGAAGGAAAAACACTCGTGGCAACATTGCCGGTATTTTTAAATGCCCTTGCACACCGCGGCGTTCATGTAGTTACGGTTAACGATTACCTCTCTAAACGCGACGCCGAATGGATGGGGCCAATTTACGAATTTCACGGCCTTTCGGTCGATTGTATCGACAAGCACACCCCAAACTCCGAAGCCCGCAGAAAAGCCTATAACGCCGATATCACATTCGGAACCAACAACGAATTCGGTTTCGACTATCTTAGAGACAACATGTCTATCAACCCCGAAGACCTCGTGCAGCGTAAACACAATTATGCCATTGTTGACGAGGTTGACTCAGTTTTGATAGACGATGCGCGTACACCGCTAATTATTTCAGGCCCCGTACCCAAAGGCGAGAATCAGCAATTTGAAGAACTGAAAATATATGTCGAACGGCTATATAAAGCCCAACGCGACTATGTAAACAAGGTTTTTAACGATGCCAAGCGTTTGCTTACCAAAGAAAATGCCTCCGACGACGAGAAAAGAGAAGGAGGGCTCCTGTTGCTGCGCGCCTACAAAGGCCTGCCCAAAAACAATTCGATAATTAAATTCCTGAGCGAGGAAGGAATAAAAGCCACTCTGCAAAAAACAGAAAATTTATATATGCAGGACAGCAGCAAAAACATGCATATTGTAACCGACCCGCTTTATTTCATAATCGAAGAAAAACATAATTCGGTAGAACTAACCGACGTAGGCATCGACCTGATATCTGCCGGTATGGACGATACCGAGTTTTTTGTAATGCCCGACATGGGCGCCAAAATGGTCGATATTGAAAACTCCGGGCTCCCGCACGACGAAATACTTGAAAAGAAAGATATTTTACTGCAAGACTATTCTGTTAAATCGGAAAGAATACACACCATTAACCAGCTGTTAAAAGCATATACCATGTTTGAAAAAGACATGGAATACGTAGTAATTGATAATAAAGTTAAAATTGTTGACGAACAAACCGGCCGTATTATGGAAGGCCGCCGGTACTCAGACGGATTACACCAGGCTATTGAGGCTAAAGAAAGGGTTAAGGTAGAGGCAGCCACTCAAACATTCGCAACAATTACCCTTCAAAATTATTTCAGAATGTATCATAAACTTGCCGGTATGACAGGTACTGCCGAAACCGAAGCAGGCGAGTTTTGGGATATCTATAAACTTGAAGTAGTTGTAATTCCTACAAACAGGCCTATTATTCGCACAGACAGCGAAGATCTGGTATATAAAACAAAGCGCGAAAAATACAATGCTGTTATCGACGAAATAATAGGCCTGAACAAACAGGGAAGGCCTTCGCTTGTAGGTACTACCTCGGTCGAAATCTCAGAATTACTGAGCCGGATGCTTAAAATAAGAGGTATAAAACATAACGTGTTAAATGCCAAATTACACGCACGCGAGGCCGAAATTGTTGCAGAAGCCGGCCGGAAAGGAATGGTTACAATAGCCACCAACATGGCAGGGCGCGGTACCGATATTAAACTTGCCAGTGAGGTCAGAACAGCCGGAGGGCTCGCCATTATTGGTACCGAACGCCACGACTCCAGACGTGTTGACAGACAGTTAAGAGGGCGCTCCGGACGACAGGGAGACCCAGGCTCATCACAGTTTTACATCTCGCTGGAAGACGACCTTATGCGTTTGTTCGGCTCCGGCCGTATTTCAGGAATTATGGACAGGCTTGGACTGAAAGAAGGCGATGTAATTCAACATTCCATGATCTCAAAATCAATTGAAAGAGCGCAGAAAAAAGTTGAAGAAAACAACTTTGGTATTCGTAAGCGGCTTCTGGAATACGATGATGTGATGAACTCGCAGCGCGAAGTAATTTATAAAAGACGCAGGCACGCACTTCATGGTGAACGCTATGAGGTTGATATATTGAAAATGATGTTCGACCTTGTAGAAAACCTTGTTAACGAATACCACGGTTCTGCCGGTTTGTTTGAAGATTTTAATCTTGAACTTATACGCTTAATGTCGCTGGAATCGCCCGTAAAAGAAGAAGAATTCAAAAAACTGAATGCATCTGAAATTACAGACAGGGTTTACGAAACAATAATTGCCAATTACAACCGGAAAGTAGATACCATTTCCAAACAGGCTTATCCGGTAATCAAAAATGTTTACGAGTCGAAAGGCCAACAGTACCACAATATTGTTGTTCCGTTTTCAGACGGCAAAAGAATTTTCCAGATAATTTGCAACCTTGAGAAAGCATACCTGAATAAAGGCAAGGAATTAATAAAATCATACCAGAAACAAATTGTTCTTAACACTATTGACGAAGCATGGAAAGAACAGTTACGCGAAATGGACGACCTGAAACAATCGGTACAGAATGCTTCATACGAACAAAAAGATCCGCTGCTTATTTATAAATTTGAGTCGTTTAACCTTTTTAAACAGATGATAAACAAGGTAAACAAAGATGTGGTTTCAACTCTTATGAAAGGTTTTATTCCTCTTAAAAGCCCTGAACAGGTCCGCGAAGCCGAAACTCGTAAGCATACTGATATGAGCCGGTATAAAACACAAAAATCGAATATGCCTGTAGCCGAAAATCCAATGGCAGGAGCAAATACTCAAACCCAGGAAAGATCAAAACCACAACCTGTAAAAGTTGAAAAAAGGGTAGGGCGCAACGAACTGTGCCCATGCGGAAGTGGAAAAAAATACAAACAATGCTGTGGTAAAGGCATAGAATAATTATAAAATTTCAGCTATGATTAATATTTTAAATTACATTAACTGGAGTGTAGGTCCCGATATATTCAGTATCGGTAATTTTTCGTTGAGATGGTATGGCCTGCTTTTCGCTTCCGGTTTGTTGATAGGTGGTTACATCGGTGAATGGATGCTAAAATCGGAAGGTGTAAAATATAAGTGGATTGAAAGTCTTTTCTACTATATAATAATTGCAACCATTGTAGGCTCAAGGCTGGGGCATGTGTTCTTTTACGGATGGGAATATTATTCGCAGCACCCCGCCGAAATATTTATGGTGTGGCGTGGAGGGCTTGCCAGCCACGGAGGTGCAATTGGTATTATAATTGCTTTGTACATACATTCGCGTTTAATTACAAAACGTACCATACTTTGGTCGCTCGACCGCGTAGTTGTTCCAACCGCATTGGTTGGCGCCATGATCAGGCTTGGAAACCTTATGAATTCCGAAGTTTACGGTATTGAAACCAATATGCCCTGGGGCTTTGTTTTTACCCTTAACGGCGAAACACAACCAAAGCACCCTACGCAAATTTATGAAGCATTGTTTTATCTTATTTCATTTGTTTACCTGATGTTTCTTTATAAAAAGACAACAGCAAAAAATCGCCCCGGACTTCTACTTGGTGTATTCTTTATTTTAATTTTCACATCCCGTTTCTTTATTGAGTTTATAAAAGAAGACCAGGAACTGTTTGAGGCCGGTATGGTACTCAACATGGGGCAATGGCTTAGTTTACCGTTTATTATTGCCGGAATATTTTTAATAGTAAGAGCAAAAAGACTTCCTGAAAAAATATTCAATAACCGGAAATAAGGGTAAAAAACATTTTGTACAGAATAAAAGAGCACCTGTTATATTACAGGCAGCTAAGTTAGGGGGACGAAAATTATTCGTCCCCCTGTTTTTCGTTCCGGCTATTATGCCTGACTCCGCTCCTCGTAAAGACGGATATCCCCGCTACCCTCGCGCAGGGCTGCACGGTGCTTTCGAGGAGTTGTGATACCATCACGTTCTTTGCGAGCCACCCTCGGCGAAGAAGCAATCCAAAGCAATTAAGAATGTACAATTGACAGTTGACAATGCACAATTTCTTTTAACTGTCAATTGTACATTATCAATTATTAATTGTTCTGGACTGCTTCGCAAGCTCGCAGTGACGAATCGCTATCTAACTGTCAATTGTCCACTGTCAATTATCAATTGTTTTTCACTGTTTCCTGAAATTCAAAACAGTTTCTTAGTTTTGTACATACTTTGTGTAATTACTAAATGCATGTTTGCCAATAAATATCTGCAAAAACACAATACCGTTTCCTGTTTGCATGTTCCTGTTAAAATTAATACGGGTATTATAGTTGTTATACCCTGTATCGACGAGCCCGATATACTGCTAACATTAAATTCGCTGAACAGCTGCGATACCCCGTTTGGCAATGTTGAAGTGTTGATAGTAATTAATCATTCCGAAACATCAGGCGATACAATCAAACAAAACAATCTTAAAACGAAGTTGGAAATTGAAGGCTGGGTTTCAGGAATAAAAAATGAAACAATTAAATTCTTTGTTATTGGCCCCGTTGAATTTAAAAAGAAATGGGCAGGGGCAGGGTTGGCGCGTAAAAAAGGAATGGACGAGGCTGTGTGCAGGTTCAACCATATTCGGAAACCTGATGGAATTATTGTTTCGCTTGATGCCGATACACTTGTGGAGAAAAATTATTTAGTTGAAGTTGAAAAACATTTCTCTGAAAACCCTAAACATGTTGGTGCAACTATTGCATTCAGGCACGAAACAAAAGGATTGCCGCCCAAACATCTCGAAGGAATTAGACGGTATGAAAAACACTTGTATTACTACAAGGAGGCGTTGAAATATACCGGATATCCGTTTGCGATGTTTACCATAGGGTCGGCATTTGCCGTAAAGGTTGACGCATACGTGCACCGTGGCGGCATGAACCGGCGACAGGCGGGAGAAGATTTTTATTTTTTGCAGAATTTGGTTCAAATAGGAACTGTTGGAGAAATATCTTCAACGAAAGTATATCCGTCTGCCCGCCTGTCGAACAGGGTGCCTTTTGGTACGGGGCCAATATTACAAAAATGGATGAACGGGGAAAAAGACCTGGCTAAGACTTACAATTTTAAAGCATTTGTCGATTTGAAATGCTTTTTCGATATGAGAACCAAGCTTTTTAAAATGGAACAAACTGAGTACGAAAATTTGCTTTCGGTTATTCCCGAATCTGTTTCCGATTTTCTTGTGTACGACAATTTCTGGATAGAACTGGATAATTTAAATAAGAATTGTTCGACATCCGAAACATTTCAAGTCCGGTTTTTTCAAACATTCAATGCTTTTAAGATTTTAAAATATATCAACTTCGTTCATAAGAATCATTATCGAATGCAAATGTTTTAAGACGGAATATTTGTTCTGTGCCGCATTGTGTTGTTAATTCGATATGTTGGTAATTTCAGTTTCCTTTGTTCTGAATAATGTTTTCATTTTGTTCAACAACTCCTGTACGGTATTGTATTCTTCTTTGAATGTTAACCCAATTCCCTGTGTATAGGGCGATGTTTCGTAAATAAGGTTATTATTTGAACGGTTATAAGCTTTAAACTGGATTTTACCACTTGGAATTAACTTTACGTTTATGTCGAAATCGCCTACAAACTGGTTTGCGTTTGTGTTTGTGTTTGCGGCGTTTCCTACGTTACCGTTTATGGTAACACGGTCGTTGAAAAGCTGTGTGCTAAGTGCCAATTCAATTTCATCGCTGGTCATATTATTACCCGGCCTGTAATTGAACCCAAGATCAAACAGGTTTGTAGCTTGCGAAAGCCAGTTGCTTAACTGGTTCGAGAATAATTCGCTGGCAGTTGTTCCTATTAAGTTCTGGTTTTCGTAATCTTGTACTCCGCGCATATATTCAGGCATGTAAAATTTTCCGAGTACCAATAACGACAGCATTTGTTTATTCATGTCTTCTTCAGTACTGAAGTACTGTTGCAGTTCATCAACAATATGGTCTTCAACCGTAGGGAAATTTATTTCGAATTGAATAACAGGGCTTGACAGTTCTTCGCTGAGTTTGATTTTGCATTCAACCGGAACACGCTGGTCTTGATTAACATTTGCGTTTGAAGCAAGTAGGCCGTGCAGTGAGGTTCTTAAATTGTAAACTGCATTAATATTTAAGAATGCGTTGTAAGGGCTGCCCGACCAGGTAATGGTTCCTCCCTGTTCAATATTGAAAAATTTATTCATAACATTTTGTAATGTGAAGAGATAATCGCCTCTTTCTACTGTATAACTTCCTGATAATGTAATGTTCCCTTCATTATCCAATCCGAATACTAAAACACCTTCTCCCTGCGCTCTTATTACATCGCCAATCTGTGAATTAAAAATTAGCTGTACTCTGGCATATGATGTTACCATTACAGTTAAGTTCAGGCTGAAATTGCCGTTATTTTTTCTTACAGGTAAAGAAAATTCCTGTTTCTCTGATTCCTCGGCAGTAACAAAACGGATAAAATCGTACTGTTCTATTTCATTTTTGTGTTCAAGCGAAATATTTACATCGGTTTCAGAAAGTGTTGTACCCGTACCTGTTAATCTTATTGCCTTATCCTGCCCTGTTATTTCGAATCTTCCATTTACAAAAACATGCCCGAAAAATTGCTGATTGTCTCTTTGTGTGGTATTCAGTGCCATTATTTTAGGCGATGATATTGAAAGATCATACACCATGTTTTTGAAATTTTGGTGTGTAATGGTTCCATTAAATATTCCCTGGTTTCCGTTTATATCTTGTATGGTTATATTTTTGAATAAAAGTGTATTGTCGTTAAAATAAATCGAATCGTTAAAACTATATGCAGCCTTTGTATAATTAATGGTTAAACCTGCATTGGTTCCAAGCAGGGCGCCGTTCAGTAAAATATTATTCGGACTGCCATGTACTTTTACTTTACCTGTTGCTGTTCCGTTAATATCAGAAAAAGTGTTCTGAAGAACAGTTTCGAGTATAACTATCGGAAAACTGTCGAGTTGAAAATCGTAATTTATATCTCTGTTTGCAGGATGCAATGTTCCTTCGCCTCGCAATGTTTCTTTATTATTGTTATTAATAACAATTTCAGTATTCAAAACCGATTCTGTGTTATTCCATGAATTTGAAAATGAAATATCGCCAATGTTTTGGCTTTGCAAAACGAGGTTTTTTATTCCAATATCTGATGTTACGATTTTTTGTTTGTAAAAATCTTTAATCTCGGCCGAGCCGTTGATTAAACCTGAAATGTTTAACTTCGCATTTAGGTATGATTGGATTTTGTCTAAGGCAATATTTTGAATTTCGACCGACAGTAAGTCTGTATCGTTTTCCGAAATCTTTCCGTCTAAAGTAATTTGCTGTTCATTATTAAAGAACCTGAAATTTTTGATCTCAATAGCAGTAGTATCAAGTACAGCTGTAAAAGGTGATATTTGCCACAAAGAGTCGGCAATATAAATTTGCGACGGTAAACATTCAATTTCTATATGAGGGTTGTTAGTATTGCCGTTATAAGTAAAAATTGAATGTGTTTGTATGTGTCCGCTGTACGAATTGTTATCGTTATTTTTCCATGATATATGATTGGTTATGTTATTATCGGTGATTTTTGAATCGATGTCGATATTTTTAAGCAACATGCCGTTTCTAAGCGAAATTTCCCCAACTCTGAATCTCGATGAATATTCATCGCCTTGAGGTTTATTTCCTATGAAAATGTCTCTAACAAGAATATCGTTTACAATGAAACCAGGGATACTGCCTTCGATTGTGAAAATATTACTGTTAGAATTAATCATGCCATAAACTACAAATGACGATTGAAATCGTACGTTTGGCATAAAAACAGTTGTAAGGACATCAAGGTTCTTTACATTTAATTGATATTCGAATATATTTTCATTTTCATTTTCGCCTTCTTCATACTTAATGGCAGGGATGTAATAATGAATTATTCTGTGCATTGAATTAAGTAAATTCTGAAAATGATAAGTCCCTATTATTTCAACATCAAAATATTCAGAATTAAATGTTAGAATGTCTTCATTAAGGTTATGCAGCGAACTTAGTTGTATGCCATTAAGGTTAAATTTTCCACGCCTGTTTTGGTAAATCCCATCGTCAACTGTAATAACTCCTTCCATGTTATCGAGTTTGTTACCGGTAAAACTTGCCGTTACTTTACAAGCTAATTCCGAATCGGGGAAATGGTTACTTAGGTTTAAATTTGCGGTTAGAGCCTTGTTAAGCAAAAGGTTAAAGTCGAAAACCGGCATCTCAGGCCTGAAATTGATCTTTCCTGTAAAATTAAGGTCAAGATTTGGATCGTTAACACTTAGAACTCCGTCGAACATTTTATTGTTCAGTTCGCCGTCAAGAGCAATATTCGTGTAGGTATAGTTGTAAAATTCAATTTCAGATACTGCGCCGTTGAATTTACCATTATATGATTTATTTACCTTGTCAAAATTTCCATCTATCTTTCCATCGAAAGTTAATAATCCGAAATCATCTTCCTGTAAAAGCTTACCTAAGTTGAATTCGGATGTTGCCAAATTTCCATTGTATTTAATTTTCCCATCGGTTTCGGGGACTACGGCAAGGTCGGTTTTTATTACGCCCATTGGCGATGTAAATGTCCCGAATGTTACAAAGTCGGAGAGAAAGCCGGTAAAGTTTCCTTTATAATTAATTATTCCAACTTGGTAAAACGATTCCGGAAAATTCATGTATTTCGCATTTGCAATATCAGGAAGCCTTATTCTGCTTAAATCGTTAAATGTAGCTTGAGAATTGATAAGGTCAACGAAAAGATACATGTTTTCGGCTTTGGTAACATCATTAATATAAAAATCGAGAAAAGCAGAAGTGTTTTGTCCTGTTTTCAGCATAATATTTTTACCTGTAATGTCGCTTAATGTTCCGTAAACATGACCGGACAAGTTTACTTTCGTATCCATGCCTTTTAACAATGGCAATAGTTCGGCAATTTCTAAAAAACTGATTTCTGAGCCGGATAACATTATATCGAATTTGGTTTCAGCAATAGAACTATTTGAATTATTTTCAAAATCTAAGGTAATATCAGAATCATTTACAATAGAATTATGAGTTTCAAAACGGAATTTTTTTATTTCAATTTTCTCTTTTAATAATGAAACTTCGGCTGTTAAATTATCTAAATATAATGTTTTCCCGTCATTGAGACTCAGTTCCTTTATTTTGAAATATGTGGAATGGGGAATAACACTGAAATCGGAAATCTCAAAATTTATATTCGACAGATTTACAGATGTATTTTTAAATCCCGTTAAATCGGCAAATAAAATATCCGAATTGTTGAATCCGAAACGTGTACATTTTATTTGCCATAGTTGAGTTGTATCATTTTTTTTCTGAAAGGCCTCAGCTAAAAATGAAAAATTATAATGGTTGGCTGAGTCACGTTCAATAACTATTTTATTGTCTTGCAGTTCAAGTTCTGCAATCGATATTTTTTTTTGTCGTATTTTTAGGGTATCAATTTTTGCTGACAGGTGCTGAGTGTAAAAAAGAGTATCGTTGTTTTGCCCTTCTATCAATACCTTTTCAAAGATAATTTTTTTTGGGAAAGCAATATCTACCTTTCCTACTGTAATTTTAGAATTAATTTGTTTTGAAAAATTTAAGGCAATCTTTTGAATCAAAAATGTTTGTACATACCTATTCTGCAGTGCAAAATAAGCACATATTGGCAGCATTAATATTGCTGCAAACACGATGATTAATATTTTCCTGCCTTTTTTGATAATTTTGCAATTTTAAAAACGAATTTCGTCCGGTAAATTTAGTAAAAACAGTTTTATTGTACTGTAATTACGGATATTAATAAATTATAATAACTATAATTTATTTTGAAAAAATGAAATGTAGCAAAACAAAAAATTTGTATGACAATAAAGAAAAATAATGACATAACAATTTTGGGAATTGAATCATCGTGCGATGATACATCTGCTGCCATTATTCGAAATGGTGTTGTTCTTTCAAATATAGTGGCGAGTCAAAAAGTACATGAGGAATACGGAGGTGTAGTTCCAGAGCTTGCTTCGCGGGCACATCAGCAAAACATAATCCCTGTTGTTGATTTGGCAATAAAACGTTCCGGTATTTCGAAAGAAGAAATTTCGGCTGTAGCTTTTACCCGTGGACCGGGTTTATTAGGGTCTCTTATGGTAGGTACTTCATTTGCCAAGGGTTTTGCTATGGCTTTAAAAATTCCGCTTATCGAGATAAACCATTTGCAAGCACATGTTTTAGCATTATTCATAAGCGAAAAAGAAGTTAAATACAATCCACCTAAATTTCCTTTCCTTTGTTTGTTGGTTTCAGGAGGAAATTCACAAATAATAATTGTTCATGATTACTTGAAAATGGAAGTTATTGGGCAAACTATTGACGATGCTGCTGGAGAGGCATTTGATAAATGCGCAAAATTAATGGGATTTCCATATCCAGGAGGACCACATATAGACAGACTGGCAAAAAATGGAAACCCGAAAAGGTTTGTATTTTCAAAACCTCAAGTGTCGGGGTTAGATTACAGTTTCAGCGGATTAAAAACCAATTTTTTGTACTTTCTGTGCGATAATCTAAAAGAAAATGAAAACTTTATAGAAGACAACAAAGAAGACCTTTGCGCATCATTACAATATACTATTATAAAAATTTTAACAGATAAATTAAAAAAAGCTTCAAAACAAACAGGAATAAAAGAAATTGCTGTTGCGGGAGGAGTATCGGCCAATTCGGGATTAAGAGAAACTCTTAGAGAAAATGCAGAAAAATACCATTGGGAATTGCATGTGCCGAAATTTGAATTTTCTATGGATAATGCAGCAATGATTGCCATTACAGGTTATTACAAATACTTAAACAACGAATTTGTAGAACAGGATATAGTTCCTTTTGCACGTACCATGTTATGAAATTTTATAAAATAAATGTATCTGCTGGAAAATAATAACTCAAACACTTTAATGATATAGTTCTGAAACAGATAAAAAATTACATATTGAGAATAAGTTCCAAGGTTGACAGTTTTGTTTTTGCTGTTGTGGTAATAATAGTAGTTGCATACTTTTTTCCAAAACTGGGACAGAGCGAAAGTAATTTCCCACTTGAAACCATAAGTAATGTTGGTATTTCGCTTATATTTTTTTTCTATGGATTAAAACTTAGCCCAGAAAAATTTAAGGCCGGTATTTTGAACTGGAAACTGCACCTGTTGGTTCAATTTTCTACATTTTTGCTGTTCCCGTTAATCATATTGGCTTTTTACCCACTGGTACGAAACGAAAATGGCCAAATTTTATGGATAGCTTTTCTTTTTTTGGCAGCATTGCCGTCAACAGTTTCTTCTTCGGTTGTTATGGTTTCAATTGCCAGGGGAAATTTACCTGCAGCTATTTTTAATGCAAGCATATCAGGTTTAATAGGTATAATAGTTACGCCGCTTTGGATCGATCTGTTTTTAACTGATACAGTAAATAATTCTGAACTGGCAAATATTTATCTGAAACTGATAATAAAAATACTTGTTCCTGTAATTATAGGTATTTCGCTGCAAAAATATTTGGGAAAATTTGCCACAAAAAACATTCGCTATTTAAATTTATTCGACAAATCGATAATTTTACTTATAGTATATAAAAGTTTTGCAGAATCATTCGAAGACAAAGTTTTTAAGTCGCTCGGAATAGAGTACATAATAATTGTAACAAGTGCAACCATTGCATTATTTTTTCTGGTTTATATATTAATCGGTTATTTTTCCTGTATTTTGAAATTTAACTTGAAAGATAAGATTACCGCTCAGTTTTGTGGAACAAAAAAATCGCTGATGCATGGAACCGTTTTTTCTAAAATACTGATACCTGAATCGGTTTCACTTGGAATAGTCCTGCTGCCACTAATGCTTTTCCATGCTATACAGATCTTAATTATTAGCTTTATTGCAACCAGACTGGCAAAACGTTTTGAACGATAATTTCAAGAACAAATTTTCGTGGTTCCCTGTAAGTTTTTATGTTCCGAAACACCAATAATTAAATTGGTTTAACCGGTAATGAATTTGTGAATCACAAAAATAACAGTTCAAACATATAAAACATAATCAAACTGTTTTATTGCCTGAGCCGGGTGAGTTTTTACGGTCATCCCATACATCGAGGAAAGGAAAAATTGAAGGAGCAAAACTGCGAACCGGTTCATACAAACGCGATTTTGTTTTTGTGTCTTCCGATAAAATATGAACACTGTTGTCTATTTTATCGAAAACAATAAGTATAACACTCAAAATTAACGCCGACTTTATTATACCAAATATTAAACCGGCAAGATGATCAATAATTCCGGGCAAAACAATACCAACAAGTTTTTTTATAAAACTACCAATAATGTAAACTAATATAACAATAATCAAGAATGTTGCTATAAACGAAATAATGCCCAAATGTTCCGATTTCATACTGAGATTTTCAATCAAAAATTCTGATGTAATACCTGAAAACTTGATGGCGCCCAAAATGCCAACAATAAGGGCTGCAAACGAAACTGCCTCAGCAACAAACCCGTTTCGTAACCCGTTAATTGCCGAAAAAAATAACAGCAGTAAAATAATAATGTCAATGTAATTCATTTCTATTGGCTTTTAGTGGCGTAAAGTTAAAAAAAGACTCTGATTAACACGATCACTGTTTCAGTTTTTTGAATTAGTCATGCCTTTTGTACAATCGGAAAATAAATTCAACGAATTATTAAAGAAATAAGCCATAACAAAAAATCATAAATGTATTTTTTGTTCTATTTCCTGTTCTTTTTGCGGTATGAAAAAGAACAAAATAACAAACGCAGATACGTATCTTGGAAACTTTTTTTGAATATCAGGAAACAGGGAAAAACAATTAAGAATTAACAAAGGATAATTACCCCGCGCCCCTCTAAAGGAGGAACAGTTGGGCGGCAAAGTC